>JAYUQC010000243.1:0-20639 GCA_043759735.1 Rhodoferax sp. | reverse complement strand
TCTGCACCTTGACGCCATTGATCCAGACCTCCATCGTCGGCCAGACGTCCTCGCAGACCGTGCCCCTGGCGTGGATGACCAGGGTGTTGACCTGTTCCAGCGCGCCGGTTTCGGTCGGATCGTCACCGACCAGGTTATCGCTGCCGCTTCCACCGTACAGTTTGTCGCCGCCAAACCCGCCATACAGGTGATCGGCGCCGTCGTCGCCGAACAAGCGGTCATTGCCGCCCAGTCCCCGCAAGTCATCATTGCCGCCACCGCCCGCAAGCATGTCATCGGACCAGTGCAGGCCAAAGAGCGTGTCATCGGCCTGGGTTCCCGCCAATGGCAAGCGCGCGTCGATCTGCCCCCGGTTCCAGATGGTGCCATCGGCAAAGCGCAGGAATGCGCTGGGAAGCGACTGCGCGCGCGCCGTGTAGAACCCTGTCAGGCGCAGCGCGTCGCCGGTTCTGGCCACGCCGATCTGCAAGTCCTCCCCGTTGTTCCCGGTACGGCTGAGCGCCATGTCCGCCGCTCCGATGTCCGAGCGCAGCACGATCCGATCGCGCACAACGCCGTCCGCGTCAAACACATCGACGGTGTCGACACCGTAACCGCGCCCGAACACATGGGTGTCTTTCCCGTCGCCGCCGAACAACGCATCGGGCGCTCCGTTTGCCCGGCCGTCCAGTATGTCGTCGCCGGCATCGCCGCGCATGACAATGCCTTTGGCAAGCGTGCCGTACAGGATGTCGTTTCCGGCGCCGGCGTCTATGCTGCCGCTGTAGTCGTGCGCCTGGAACACTTCGCTGGCCATGGTGCCACGGTGTCTGGTGGCCCCGAGATTGACATATCCGATCGTGGGAATCCGGGCGATAACCGTGCTTGGCGTGATCGAGCTGCCCTCGACCGTAATCCGATCGACCACATGCGATACGCCGGCGTCGTTGGCAAAGTACGACACGACCCGGGTCTGGTCACGC
The DNA here is from genome assembly GCA_043759735.1 of Rhodoferax sp. Classification (GTDB taxonomy): domain Bacteria; phylum Pseudomonadota; class Gammaproteobacteria; order Burkholderiales; family Burkholderiaceae_C; genus CAISIP01. The sequence continues at coordinate 19,677 of JAYUQC010000243.1, read as the reverse complement.
AGGCCGACGACGTCGATCGTGAGATCGTCTGCGGACCTGCCAAACACCAGATCGGTGGCAAACACACTGGCGTCGAAAATGATCGAATCGGGAAACATCCACCAAGTGGTATCCGTATCGGTATTGACGATGGTGTCGCGTCCAAAGCCACGCGAAAACAGGTAGGCATCGGCCCCGGCGCCACCGGCAAGCATGTCGTCGCCCGTTCCCCCGACGATTCGATCATCGCCGTCGCCGCCGCTGATCACATCAGCGCCCGCAAGCCCTGATATCAGCTCGGTGGCCGGCGACCCGGTCAACCTGTCCGCACCGTCAGTGCCGACGATGGGCGTGCCCGGTACGACGATCTCGAACTCGTCCCACGCACTGGCGTTGCCGGCGTCGGTTGCGGTGACCCGAACCCTGGTCACGCCCACGGCTTGCGGGGCACCGGCAATAACCCGTGTCGTCGGATTGAAAACCAGCCACGCGGGCAGCGCGGTCCCGTCACGCTGCGTGGCGCTGTACGTCAGCGCCTGGCCTGCGTCCGGGTCAATGAAACTGTCGAATGCCAACGCCGTGACCGATGCGTCCTCCCATAGTCGCCAGGTCATGTCGAGCAGCGGTTTGTGCAACACCGGAGCCCGATTGGCCGGCGCGATGGTCATGCTGGTGCCCAGAGCGGCGGACAAGCCATAACGATCGGTGCCCCAAACCATCAACGGGGTCGCACCGACGCCTGCGACCTCGGGCAGGCCCGACAAGGTCCGGCTTTGTGCGTCAAACGCCAGCCAGGTCGGAAGCGCTGAGCCGTCGGCACGTGTGACGCGGTAGACGAGCGCATCGCCGGCATCCGGGTCGGAAACGGTTCCAGCCGGAATGACAAAGCGAAAACCATCGCCGACCCGCGCCGCGAGCGACGGCAGGCTACCCGAGACCAACGGTGCGCGGTTGTTCGCAGCCCGGTTCACCTGGCCTTCGATCGCCGATGCATTCCACACCACACCGTTGGCAAACTCCACCCGGTCAATCCGGTGATCAAAAACCAGAGTGCCATCGACGATGTCGCCGGCGAAATGGTCGAAGACGGTCACCTGCTGCACCGAGCCCATGGGCGCGAATACAAGATCGTTGCCGGCGCGCCATGCCAGCAAGGTATCGTCCGACACGCCCTGACCGAATCGAACCGTGTCGAGCGCGCCTGCAACCGCGCCATCGGCGAGATCACGAACGATATCCGTGTTGTCGATGGTGTCGCGCCCGTCACCCGGCGCAACAACATAGACATCGTCGCCCGCTCCACCACGCAGATGGTCGTTGCCTGCACCACCGGTCAGGATGTTGTCGCCACCGTTCCCGACCAGATCGTTGTCCAGTGCATTGCCGCCAAGCGCCATATCGGCGCTTCCCAGCGCGCTCAGCTGCTCCAGGTTGTCGGCGAGCGTGAAGGTGACGCTGCTGCGGACAAGGTCCAGGCCTTCATTCGGCCGTTCGACCACGGTGTCTCGGGCATCATCGACCTCGTACCGATCGTCGCCCGTACCGCCCTCCAGCGTGTCGGCTCCGCCGCCGCCGACCAGGGTGTCGTTGCCACCATGGCCCGCGATCCAGTTGGCTGCGCCGTTGCCCATGATGGCGTTGTCGCCACCGTTGCCGCCGGCCGACAGTTCACCGGCTCCCACAAGCGTCAGGTTCTCGACGTTGTCCGGCAACTCGAAAAAGACCGCGGCGAATACCGTGTCAAAACCTTCATCCTGGTACTCGATAACGGTGTCCCACAGACCGTCGACATAGTAGGTATCGTCGCCAGCGCCTCCCGCCATCCAGTCTGCACCGGCGCCGCCGTCGAGTCGGTCATTGCCCGCCCCGCCGACCACGGTATCGTCGCCACTGCCGCCAAACAGCCGGTCGTCGCCCTCCTCGCCATCCAGTTGGTCAGCGCCATCGAAATCCGGGGCGGCGTTGTCATCGGTATGGTCGCCGAACAGCGTGTCGTTGCCGATACCGCCGAACAGGATGTCCGCGCCGCCGCCGCCGATCAGCACATCATGGCCGTCCTCGCCGTCCAGGTAATCGGCGCCGTGGAACTGACCGGTCAGCATGCCCAGCGTGTCATCACCGCCGAGCTGGTCGTCGCCGGTCCCGCCAAACAAGGCGTCGTCCTGACCGCCACCGAGCAAAACGTCGTTGCCCTCACCGCCATCCAGAAAGTCGGCTCCCTGCCACTGCCCCGCCAAATCCGGATTGCTCTCGTCACCCCACAAGCTGTCGTTGCCGGCGCCGCCCGCCACCTGGTCGTCACCGCCGCCACCAACCAGCCTGTCGTTGCCATCACCGCCATCGAGGTCATCGCGACCATAGGCAGATGCGGCCAATGACCCAGCCGTCTGCCCGGCCGCGTTGCCCACGACATGGCTTGCCGTCGTGTCGCCCCAGATGGTGTCGGCGCCAGCGCCGCCAAGGATCAAATCATCTGCGCCGCCACCCTCCAGATAGTCGTCGCCGTCCCCGCCATCGATGGTGTCGGCGCCGTGCCATTGCAGATCGACAAAGAACTCGCCGTCGGTGGGTCCGCTGGTGTCGCCGAAGATGAAATCAGCGCCCAAACCGCCGTACAACAGGTCTGAGCCGCCGCCACCGTGCAGGTTGTCATCACCCTGCTCGCCGTCAACGTGGTCGTCGCCATGCGATTGCACCAAGGTGGAATTCAAGTATCCCGACAGGACGATGCCGTCGGCCCGGATCGTGTCGTTGCCCTCCCCGCCCAGAATGAAGTCCGCCCCGGCCATGCCATCGAGCCGGTCGGCACCTGCGCCACCATCGATAGCGTCGTCTCCTGCGCCGCCGATCACGAAATCGTCCCCGTCACCGGCATCGATGGTGTTCGCGTCGGCACCATTGCCCACATGGGTGACACCTTCCCAGATGGCCAGGTCGGGCGCGTCGAGGTAGACGCCCCAGGTGGAGCCGCGACCGAGCACGGTCTTGCCGATCGGGGCGACCCAGCCATCGCCCGGCCCGAGTTGCTGCAGATTGCCGCTCAGTACGCCGGAGCCCGCGATAAAGTCGTCGCCAGCCCCGCCGACGATGTGGTTGTCGCCCGCGCCACCACCGATCAGGTCGTCGCCGTCGCCTCCATCGATGCGGTCATCACCTGCCCCACCGCCCAGCGCATCGTTGCCGAACCAGCCCGCCATCTGGTCGTTGCCCTCCCGGCCGTACAACACGTTGTCGCTCAGCGCAACCCCGTCGCCCGGCACCAGGTTGCCCGACGCGTCGGTCGCATACGCGATGTCGCCCCTGGCAACGACAATGCGCCCGTCGCGCACGATGTTCAGGGAGCTGACATAGGTTCGGTAGATCTGATCACCCGCGATGCGCGATGACACAGGGCCGGAATCCCTCAGATCGACCGACCACAGGTTGGAACTGCTGGTCTGGCCGGCGCGCGAGTAATTGGCGCTGAGCATCGCGCTTGCGTCGCCGGCAACCTCGCCCACCTGCAGCAGGCCGAACGAAACCTGGGTCTGGCCCGCCTCCAGCGCGATGACTGCGCCGCTGGCACTGACCATGGTTTGTCCAACCAGCACCCTGAATGTGTCGGCCAAGGCCGACAGCGCCAGCGTCAGACTCTCGTGGGCCCTGGCTGCCGTGCGCAAGAATACCGTGAAGAAGACGGCGCCACCTTCGGCCACGTTTGTCGCGCCGGCAACGGTGCCGACGACGGAATCCCAAAAACCGCTGGATCCGCCCGCTCCCCGCAAACCGGCGCCGGAGCCCTGGGCAATGAAGCACTGCTGGCTGTCGTCCAGGCGGATGCCCAGATACCCCTGGGCCGCCGTCGTCGCCGCCGCCAGATCGAAATGGTTGACCGTGATGCTGTTCGCACCGTCGCCCACGCGCTCAATGACCAACTGTTTGCCGGTTGCCGACAATTTGCTGTCCTGCACCAAATACCGCTCGACGCCGCCAGAGGCGCCATCGCCCCACCACTCGTTTGCCAGCCCCGAGCCTTTGCCGCCGAGCAGAACCCGACCATCGAGCAGGATCGAGCCCAGCCCATCGGCATCGCTGATGGTGTCGGCCCCGAAATTGGCTCCAAAGATGTATTGGTCATTGCTACGGCCGCCTTCAAGGTAATCATTGCCGCCCATGCCCTCCAGCCGGTCGTTGCCGGCACCACCGTACAGACGGTCGCTCCACGAATCGCCCTGGATCAGTTCATCCCCGGCGCCGCCAAAAACCACCCGTCGCACATCGGTTCCGAAAACCGGTCCGCCGCGGCGCAGCAGCACCGACTGGGCAGTGTCCAAGTCAGAGAAGTCGGCGTTGTCTGCCCCGAGCAGCGGGGCGTCGGTCGACAGATTTCGCTCGTTTCGGTACGCCAGGGCTTGCAGCATCGTGGCGCGATCCGCAAGCCAGCTTCGGGAGAAGGCCTTGGGGTTCACGGCATCCTTCTCAGCAATCCATGCACTGAAATCGGCTGCACGGGTCTGCTGCCAAAACATCGTCAAGGCTTGCGCGGCCGATACTGGCCTGTCCTTCGCGCTCACATAGAACGAACTAAGGTCCTGCAGCGCCGCCAGCGCGCCGAAGTCATTGCGGGCCAGTGCGGTCAGACCCGTGCCGACCGACAGGATGGACGCTTTGCCGGCGATCGAGGCGAACAGATCGTTCGGGTTTTGAAACAGAGGCGAGCCTCCGACAATCCGCTGCATGGCGCTGTGCAAGGCATCGCGTTCCAAATTGCCCGCCGGCATCGGACGCCGATCGATGCCCAGCAATACCTCGACTGTGTCGACCAGGTTCTCCAGACTGCGGTTCTCGCCATTGGCGGACTGGCGCAACAAGCTGCCGAATCGTTCCAGTGTCAAGCTGTTGTCCAACCGCTGCAGCATGTAAAAGACGGTCAAGGCATCCGTGATCTGGCGTTGGTCGTGATTCCAGGACGGACGTTTCGGATCGGGCACGTCGCCGATGAACTGGTTTTCGATCGGAACGATCAGTTGCAGGCCGGGAAAGTTGCCGTTGGGGAAACCCGCGATCAGGTCCAAGCCGTTTCCTCCGGTACTGGCTTCGCTGGAGACGACGTTGGTGATCAACGTATTTCCCCTTCTCGGGATATTTCCGCCCAAGGCGCCAAACAGGGTCTGGAGGTAACCGTTGTCCGGAAATCCCGGCGCATTGAAAGCGACCGCCTGATCTACCTGGCCGGCAAACAACCCGGCAAACGCCATTGCCAGATGCCCACCCATGGAAGAACCAGTGACAACGACTTTGGCGTCAGGGTCCGAAGACAACAACGGCACCAGGTCCCCTGTGCTTGCGGCATCCATCACTCGCACAAGGTAATCCGCAACGCCATTGCCTCCCAGAGTCACTGGAATCGAAGCTGAAAGTTGTATCCCGCCAGCCGGCCTTGCCTGGTCATCGGACAAATGAACAATGGCGTACTGGGCGAGATCGGTTCGATTGGTCGAGCTCACGCGTTGCCACCAGTTGTACATGGCGACGATCTGGCTTGCGGCCCCCTTCTGATTCAAAAATTCCTGAACTGCTTCGAGATCGTTCGGTGACACGCTCAGGTCAAACTGCTGGGTACCACGAATCGCTAGGAAGATTTGATTTCGGTTGGTGTCGGTTCGACCCTTGAAAGCCGTCACATCGAAGCTCGTCTTACCGCTACCACCAACAGAAGTTGCATCGTTGAACGTTTGAATGGCAATTTGGAACAGATCCTGAAAATTCCTTGCTTGTTCCGCTGCGAAGCCGAATTTGTCGTCGTTCAAAATAGTCAATTCGATCTCAAGAGGTGGCAATCCAGCGACTTTGAACTGCCCGTAACCGGCCAAGGCGAGTTCCGCAGCTCGAAGAACTTCTGATGTGTTCATGGTTTGACTATCTCGCCTCGAAGTGGGTGATTCACGAAAACATTTGGCTCGAGTCGTCGCGACAAAGTGTCTACAGGACAATTTCGGATTTCGCCGGGATCAAAACCCGGTATTCCGCCGCCTGCGCGCTGATACCCAAATCGTTCAGCGAGAACTTTGTTGTCGCCGACCCGAACAATCCGTTCGGTGTACTTGACGACGCTGGGTCCGTTCTTGTTTAGCACTTCCATTACGTAAGTCTCCAAAACATATGGGTACTTTGGCCCTAACGTTTCACCTTGTAATCGGCTTGGGATTCTTAGACTTTTTGTTGGCGAGGTCTCAGCAAAATACTCCTTCGTCTCCGGCGCCAACGCCGTTTCGTACACCCGTGTCGCGACATCCTTGCCACCGTTTGCCGCGCACAAGGCATCGATCTTCGCGTCCCATCGCCGAACCTCGCGGCTCAGATGGGAACCCCAGGCAAACAGACCCGCGATCCCAACAGCGAGTGCCACAAGGGCAATGCCCAAAACCCACATGACCGTCTTTGCTTTCAAGCGACTCTCCAAGTTGACCGGCGAGGCGGCGGACGCATTGTTCGATTGCTGAACTCTTGCGCCCGCCATGACCGCCGGCAGTATCCCTACCGCTCCCTCAACCCCTCACTCCCCATCCGCTGGATCGGGCTGAGCAGGTATTCGATCACCCGTCGCTGCCCGATCTTGATCTCGGCCGTGACATTCATTCCCGGACTCAGGCGGATCTGCCTTCCGTCGACGGCGATGTGGTTTCTAGCGAGCACTAGCCTGGCCGGAAAGATGGCGCCGCGCTTGTCGTCGTTGACGGCGTCGGCGGTCACCAGCTGCACCGTGGCGGGCACCGTGCCGTAGCGGGTGAAAACAAAGGTTTCGAGCTTGATCTGCGCGGCCTGGCCGGTGTTGACAAAGCCGATGTCCTTGTTCTCCAGCGTCACCTCGACCACGACCTGGGCGTCGTGCGCGCCCTCTGGCACGATGACCATCAACGGCTGGGCCTCGGTGACCACACCGCCGGCCGTATGGGTGGCCAGCTGCTGCACGACCCCGGACACCGGAGCGCTCAATACGGTGAGCCTTTCGCGCTGCACGGCCTTGGCGTGTTCCTGCCTGGACTGCTGCAGTCGCAGCTCGGCCTGCGCCTGGCGCTCGGACAGGCCGCGCCGGGTTTCGGCCAGGTAGGCGGTGCGGGTGGTTTCGCTTTCGCGCAACGTGGCCACGCTCTCCAGCAGGCGCGCGCGTTGCGTCGCAAGATCACGTTCCATCTCGATGCGTTCGCGCGTGCGGTCCTGTCCGGCATGGCTGGCTATGAAGCCTTGCGCCGACAAGGCCTTGAGGTCCTGCTCGCGCTGGTGGATCAGCGGCAGCGTCGATTCCAGCTTGGCGACCATTTCCTGCGCCGTGGTGATCTCGGCCCTGCGGCGCGCCGTCTCGGCGTCAATCCGCGCCAACCGGGCCGCGATGTCGCTCCACTCCGCAGCCAGCTGCAGCTCGACAACACGCCGCTCGGCACTCGACCAGGCCATGGCCGGCAAAGACTGATCGGCATCGGCTGTGGCAACCGCAACAAGCGCCGGCCCGACTGGCGCCGCACCCTGGGGGTCGTGCAAGGCGCCTTGCAGCGATCGCGCGCGCGCGACGTCGGAGCGGGCCGATTTGAGTTGTTCCTGCACGCTGGTCTTGTCGGCATGGGCGCTGGTCGGGTCCAGTTCCACCAGCGCCTGCCCGGCCAGGACATGGTCGCCGTCCTTCACCAATACCCTTTTGACGACGCTGCGTTCGAGTGGCTGAACCAGCTTGGTTCGTTCGCTGACGATGATGCGTCCCGGCGCCACGGCGACGATGTCAACCCGGCCCAGAATCGCCCACGCAATGGCGGCGGCGAATAGCGCCATCAACAACACTGCCGCACGCCGCGGCGCGGGATGAACCGGCGTGTCCTGCAAACTCAACGCCGCCGGAAGAAAGGCCAGTTCATCCTCACTGCGGGGCAGCCCTGCCAACTGTGCGCGACCGCGCCAGGCGTGCGCAAAAACGCTGGCGTAGCGACCGAGCAATCCGGCCACCGCGCCCGGGTGACCCTGCGCGAGCGATCGTGCGGTTGTCATGGTGCTTGTCCCTCGGTCTGCCCACCACCATCTTGCAACGACCACAAATGGGCATACAGGCCGCCAGCGCGCGCCAGCAATGCGTCATGGGTGCCGGTCTCCACAATGTGTCCCTGGTCCATCACCACGATGCGGTCGGCCCGGCGCACCGAACTGAGCCGGTGCGCGATGATCAGCACCGTGCGGCCGTGGCAGATGCGCGCCATGTTGCGCTGGATGACGGCTTCGCTCTCGTAGTCCAGCGCGCTGGTGGCCTCGTCCAGGATCAGGATGCGCGGATGGGTGAACAACGCGCGGGCGATCGCAACGCGCTGGCGCTGTCCGCCGCTCAGGCTGCTGCCCTGTTCGCCCACCACCGTGTCGTAGGCCTGCGGCAGCGCGCTGATGAATTCGTGCGCGCCGGCCAGCTGCGCCACCTGCAGCACCGACTGCAGCGGTGCGGCCGGGTCGGCAATGGCGATGTTCTCGCGAATGCTGCGGTTGAACAGCAGGTTCTCCTGCAGCACCACGCCGATCTGGCGGCGCAGTTGCGCCGCGTCGATCAGGCTGATGTCGACCCCATCGACCAGCAGGCGTCCGCCCTCGGGCGCATACAGGCGCTGCACCAGCTTTGTCAGCGTGCTCTTGCCGGAACCGGAGCGCCCGACGATGCCGATCACCTCGCCGGCCCGGATGTCCAGATCGAGACCTGCCAATACCAGTGGGCCGTCCGGCCGGTAGCGAAACCGGATCTGTTCCAGTGTCACCCGCCCCTTGATGGGTGGCAACTGCATGGCGCCAGCGCTGAACACCTCGGTACGCGTATTGAGGATGTCACCCAGCCGCGCAACCGACACACCGGTCTGCTGGAAGTCGGTCCACAACTGGGCCATGCGCATGATGGGTTGCGCCACCCGCTGCGCAAACATGGTAAATGCCACGAACTGCCCCACCGTCAGGGTGTTGGCCATGACCAGATGCGCGCCATACCACAGGGTGGCCGCGTTGACCAGTTTGCCGATCAGGTTGACGCCTTCGTGCGCCACGCTGGCCAGCGTCTGGGTGCGAAAACTGGCCTGCACATAGGCCGCCAGCTGGTTGTCCCAGCGCCGGCCAAAGCCCGGCTCGAGCGCGGCCGCCTTGACGGTCTGGATGCCGGTGACGGTTTCGACCAGCATCGCCTGGTTCTCGGCGCCGCGCGCGAACTTCACGTCCAGCCGCCGGCGCAGGATCGGCGACACGATCAGGCTGAGCGCAAGATACAACGGCAGGCTCGCCAGCACGATCATGGTCAGGGGCACGCTGTACAAGGCCATCACGAGCAGGAACACCAGCGAGAACAGCAGATCGAGCAGCACCGTCATGGCGTTTCCGGTCAGGAAACTGCGGATGTTTTCCAGCTCGCGCACCCGTGCCACCGAGTCGCCGACCCGGCGTACCTGAAAATAGGCCAGCGGCAGCGCGACCAGATGCCGGAACAGGCGTGCGCCCAATTCCACATCGATCCGGCTGGTGGTGTGGCTGAACACGAAAGCGCGCAATGCGCTCAGCACACTTTCGAACAAGACCACCATGACCAGGCCGATCACCAGCACATCGAGCGTTGTCATGGCCTTGTGCACCAGCACCTTGTCCATCACGACCTGAAAAAACAACGGGCTGACCAGCCCGAACAGTTGCAGCACCAACGAGATCAGCAACACCTCGCCGAGCAGTGCGCGGTATTTCACCAGCGCCGGCAGGAACCACGAGAAATCGAAGCGCGCCAGTTCACCCGCCAGGCTGGCCCGGCTCGATAGCAGGATCAGCTCGCCGCTCCATCGGGCGGCGAAGCTGTCGATCGGCTCGATGCGCGGCCCGCTATTGGCGTTTGCGCCGGATGCGCCATCGGCCGCGGCCGGGGCGCCGACAGAATGGGGCGCCGACAGCAGTACCCGGCGACCGTCGCATTGCGCCAGCAGGCAGATGGAAGACTCGTTTGCGCCGTCGCCGCCGTTGGCCTCCCGCATGATGGCCAGCGCCGGCAAGGGCGTGTGCACCAGTCGCTCGCAGCGGGTGCGAACACGCTTGGCGTTCAAGCCCAGATGCCGCGCCGCGCGCAACAGGTCGTCGATGCCGACCGGCTCGCTCGGCGACAGGCCCAGTTGGTGCGCCAGGTGCGCCGGGTCGGCGGCAATATGGTGCAACCGGGCGACGGCGCACAGGGCCGCCATGGCAGCGCCATTGACCGGCGCGCCCCAGGCATCCCCCGGGGCCAATGGGCGCGCCGCGCCGCCGAACACGGCTCCCGCTGACAGATCGACCGCTGACGCCGCCACTCCCATGATGCCGCGCTTTCAAAAAGGCTTGTTGGTAACACCCATCGCTGTATCCGGTTCAAAGATACTACGGCGGCGTCACCAGGCGGTCATAGTGCGTCCACCGGGATGATGACAGTGGGCTGTCGCGTGGACAGGGCCAGGGCCAGGTCAGGCCTGGCTGGCGCACGCGCTATCTGCGGGCAGCACGCGCACGCGCAAGCAACATCAGCGACACCGCGCCAATGCCGACGAAGCACAAGAACGACCAGTTCGCGATCGAGCCACCCAGAAACGTCCAGTCGATGGCGGTGCAATCGCCGCCACCCTTGAAGATCATCGGGATGACGCGTTGCAGCGGAAAGGTCTCGATCATTCCATAGAAGTCACGCCCGCAGGACACCACCTCAGGTGGATACCATTGCAACCAGCTCTGGCGGGCGGCGACAAAGGCGCCGAACCCGGCGGCCAGCAGCATCAGCAGCGCGCCGGTTGCATGGGCAGCCCGACTTTTGCCCAGCGCCGTCAGGCCAGCCACCAACGCCACCAGCACCAGCGCATAGCGCTGTACGATGCACATCGGGCACGGCACGAGGCCATCCACATGCTGCAAATACAGGCCATAGGCCAGCAATCCGACCGAACCCACGCACACCAGCAGCAGCGCTTGGCGCGCACTCAGGAAACCCAACATCTATTTCATCTCCAGACACGAGACCGATTGACGCACCAGCAGCGCCGTTTTGGGGCCTTCCAAAAGCGGCGACAATTTCATACTTTGGCGAACGCAGACTGAGGGAGTATTCCATGGCACGAATGGTTCAATGTATCAAGCTGGGCAAAGAGGCGGAAGGGCTCGACTTTCCGCCGTATCCCGGCGAGTTGGGCAAGCGCCTGTGGGCCGAAGTCAGCAAGGAAGCCTGGGCCGCGTGGCTCAAGCACCAGACCATGCTGGTCAATGAAAACCGGCTGAATCTGGCCGACGCCCGTGCCCGCCAATACCTGGCGCGTCAGATGGAAGCCCACTTCTTCGGCGGTGGCGCCGACGCGGCCCAGGGCTACGTGCCACCCAGCAACTGAGGCCCCGACCCCGTCAGCGGCATGGCCAACCCCGCGCCGGCTCCGCCCTGGATGCAAGCCTGTGCATTGCCACTGGCCTGGCGCGGCCAAGCCGCATGGCGGGTGCTGGATACGGACTTCGCGCAAGGCGAACGTTTCCTGCAACTGTGGCAAGTCTGGGCGCAGGATGCAACGCCCTGCCCGATGCTGCATCTGGTGGCACTGACCGGACAAGCGCCCGGGCGCGAAGCCTTGCTGCAATCCCTGGCGGGCTATCCCCCACTGGCCGGCATGGCACCGGAACTGGAGCGCCAGTGGTTCGGCTTTCTTCCTGGATTCCACCAGATCATTCTCCATGGTGGTCGACTGCGCCTGACGCTCGGGATCGGACCGGTACGGGCGCTGCTGCGCGAACACCAGTTCAGCGCCGACAGCATGGTTGTCGGCTTGTCGGAACCGGTTGCTGATTTGACATGCGGCCCGACCGCGGCCAGTTGGGATACCTGGGGCATGAAAGCACTGACCCGACTGTGCCGGTGCGGTACCAAGCTCGCACTAGTGTCGCAGGCAAGCCTTGACCCAACGTCATGGCAGCAGGCGGGCTTTGTAGCAGACATGCCAACGCACACCGGAGGCAACGCTTCATCGATCTGGGGTGGCACGTACCAGCCGAGATGGCGCACCATCAGAACACGGGACGCCTGGCGCGCAGCACCGGCACCGGTATCGCACTGCGTCGTGATCGGAGCCGGCCTGGCTGGTGCCGCCGCTGCGAATGCACTGGCGCTGCGCGGCTGGCAGGTGACCGTGCTCGATGCCGCACAGCAGCCCGCTGCCGGCGCCTCGGCCCTACCCGTGGGACTGCTGGCGCCCCAACCCTCGCGCGACGATGGTCCGCGTTCGCGGCTGTCGCGCGCCGGTGTACGCATGACGCTGCAGGCAGCGCACCGCCTGCTGCAATACGGCCAGGACTGGGCCTTGTCGGGCGTCGCGCATTGCGGCAACGAGCCGGCCGCATTGCCGCCAGACGGGTCCGAACAGGCAAGGCCATGGGCGCAGGTCGGTCTGACTGCGCGCACGGGTCAATCCGGCCTGATCCGCAAGGAACGGGCAGACCACATCCTGTGGCATGCAGCGGCCGGCTGGATCAAGCCTGAACGGATGGTCCGGGCCTGGCTCGACCAGCCCGGCATCCGCCACCTGGCCGACAGCCCGGTGCAGGCGATCGTGTGGCACGCGGGCCAATGGCGGCTGGTCGGGCCACAAGGGCGGGTATTGGCAGATGCACCCCAACTGGTAATCGCGGCGGCAGGCGCAACCAGTGCCCTGGTGAACATGGCCATGGCGGCCGCGCGAGCGACACCGACGCAACCGATGGCACCCCTTTCCAGCATCGAGGGCCAGGTATCCTGGGCCGCCCATACCGAAGCCGACACGGCCCTGTTTCCACGGTTCCCGGTCAACGGTGCCGGCAGTGTGGTGGCCCATGTGCCATGGGAATCCGGTTCCGCCTGGTTTGCCGGCGCAACCTATGAAAACCCGACGGACGGCCCCATGAAGGCAGCACAGGCCCATGCACTTAACCTGGAGCGGATCGCGCAACTGCTGCCCGAAGCCGCGACCGCAATCGCGCCGGCCTTTGCCGCAGCCGCCGTGCACGCCTGGCGCGGAACACGCTGGACAGCGCCGGACCGGTTGCCCATCGCCGGTCCTTGGGCCGACGCCAATCCGACGGAAACACCGCGCCTGTGGATCAGCACGGCGATGGGTTCGCGCGGATTGACCTACGCAGCCCTGTGCGGGGAGTTGATCACAGCGCAGATGTGCGCCGAACCCCTGCCACTGGAGGCCAGCCTGCATAAGTTCATCAGCACCGGGCGCGCACAACGGCAGGCAATGGCGCAAGCGTCCCGGCCAGCGCGCGACCGCTAGACCATCTGGAAAACCCGGTACAGATGGCCTGGATCGTAGGGCTTGTCGAGCAGCGCCCGGCACCCGGCCTGCTCCGCGCGCTCATGCATGGCCCAGGATCGGTTGGCCGTAGTCACCACAACGCTGCCAACCGGCGGGTTGGCAGCCACCAGCCGCTCCACCAGCGACCAGGGGTCGTCGAGCATGTCGACATTGACGATCACGATGTCATAGTGGCGCTCGCGCAGCTTGTTTTGCGCCTGGGGAACCGACTCGACTTCGTCCACGTCGATCAATCCGGCCAGGGACAGCCGGGCGCGCAGGTAGAGTCGATCATCACGCGTGGGTTCAACCACCAGCGTCTGGCGTACCCCTGGCGGAATGATCGTCGTGGTCTGACCATGGGGGTCCAGGTCGATGTCCACCCCGACCTTGGCAAAAAGCTGGTCCATGCTGTACAGGATGGCCGACCAGTTGATCGGCCGTGGAAACACGCGCCAGGCCCTTTGCGGGGCGCCGCTTCCGACGCAGATCAGCTTCAGGTTGCGATTCAGACCGGGCGACGCCATGGCCATGCCGGCTTCGTAGCTCTCGACGTCAATCAGCGCAATATGCGGCATGACCGGTGCCTCCGGCGTCCACAATGCATAACAGGTCGATTGTTCGGCTGAAACCCGGAACAGGGTATTGAGTGCATGGCGCTCCACGTCACGAAAGCCCACTACCTTGACAAATACCGTACTTCCCATGGTTGCCAATGATCCTATGCGGAGTGATCGGGCTTTCCCCGCAGCGTCAGACCACGCCTGGGGGGCCGGGCCAAACGGCTGGTTCAGCCCCGTTTGTAGCCCATAATTCTGCTGCATCTTGTACCAGCAGGTCTCATGCGTGCCGGGCCATGTCAACGCCCCGCATGACCGGCCCGCAACTACCAATTGATTTAACCATGATTCTTGTCGCCGGTTCGGCCAATCTTGACTTTGTCGTGCGTGCCGCACATATCCCGGCGGCGGGCGAAACCGTACTCGGTCATGGCCTGGCGACCCATCCCGGCGGCAAGGGGGCCAACCAGGCGGTGGCGGCCGCGCGCGCCGGCGCTGGCGCGGTCCACATGTTGCTGGCCCTGGGCGAAGACGCGTATGCGCAGCCGCTGCAGCAGTCGCTGCAGGGCGCCGGGGTGCAGATGCATATCGTGCGCAGCGCTGAGCAGGCCACCGGTACCGCATTCATCTGCGTATCGGACGACGCGGAAAACGCCATCACCGTAGCACCGGGCGCCAACACGCTGCTGGCGCCACGGCACCTGCCCCCGCTCGACGGATTCAGCCATCTGCTGATGCAGCTTGAAACGCCTTTGGCAACGGTTGCGGCCTATGCCGGCGCCGCCCGCGCAGCCGGCGTTACCGTGGTGCTCAACGCCGCGCCGGCACAGCCACTGGATGCCGAACTGCTGGCGCTGGTCGATATCCTGATCGTGAACCAGGGTGAGCTGGCCAGCATCACCGGGGCCACCGCCACGGTTTGCGAAAGCCTTGCCCGATTGCAGGTGCCGGTTGTCGTCGTCACGCTGGGTGCCAGGGGTTGTTGCGCGCGCAACGGCACGCGGTATCTGGTGCAACCGGCGTTTGCCGTCGCACCGGTCGACACTACGGGCGCTGGCGACACCTTTTGCGGCGTGCTGGTCGCAGCGCTGGACCAGGGCGCGTCATGGCCAGATGCGCTCCGATCCGCCAGCGCGGCGTCGGCGCTGGCCTGCACCCGGGCCGGTGCGCAATCGAGCATCCCCGACAATGCGGCGGTAACGGCCTTTCTGGCGCGCCAAGACCCGGCTACAGCCGAACAACTGGCCGCTTTGCGCCAGTACTGCGCGCTGCCACGCTGACCGAAGCCTGCATGCCGCCCACGCGGCGCCAGCCCATTGACAACCCTAACAGCAAGAACAACCCGCATGAACCAGGCAAGCAAGACCAAGGTAATCTACGACACCGACCCCGGTGTGGACGACGCCATGGCGTTGTATTTCGCGCTGGCCCACCCAGCGATCGAGATCATCGGCATCACCACCACGTTCGGCAATGTCAGCGTCGAGCAGGCCACCACCAACGCGCTGTACCTGACCGAGCTCGTGGGCTGCACTGCTCCGGTGACCAGGGGCGTGGCCGTACCCTGGTGCAAGAAGCCCGAGACACCGCCGGCGCATATCCATGGCGCCGATGGGCTGGGCAACCTGGGTGCGCGCCAACCGGTCCGACGCCAGCCGGACCCGCGCTCGTCGGCCCAGTTCATCGTCGACATGGCACGTGCCCATCCAGGCGAAATCGCGCTGGTGGCAGTGGGCCCGCTGGGCAACCTGAGCCTGGCGCTGATGATCGAGCCCAAGTTGCCGCTGCTGCTGCGCGAGGTCATCATCATGGGTGGCACGGTCGCCGAACCGGGCAACGTGTCGCCGGTGGCCGAGGCCAACATCTGGAACGACCCGCATGCGGCTGACCGGGTGTTCAGCGCCGGTTGGAAGCTGGCCATGGTCGGGCTGGACGTCACCCATCGGGTGGTGACGACGCTCGAGTTGTTCCAGCGTATCGCCGACAAGCACCGGCATGTGGCTACCGACACGCTGCTCAAGGCAGTGGAGTTCTACTCCCGCTTCTACAGCGGCCTGTACCGACACATTGCAACCACCCCGGGCTGTTTCGCGCACGACCTGCTGGCCTTTATCTATCTGGTTCAACCCGAGTTGTTCACGACCAGCACCAAGGCGGTACGGGTCGCCTGCGATGGTCTGGCCCAGGGCCAGACCATCATGAACCAGCGCGATTTCATAGACTATGCCCACCCCGGCTGGGAAAAGAACCGGCCCCGCACCCAGGTCTGCATGCAGGTCGACGCGCCCGCCTGCGTCGCGCTGTTCGAGGAAACGCTGATGCGCGACTGGCTGCCGGGTTGAAGCCGGCCAAGCGAGCCTGCCAGCCGGTTGCTGCGGCCTCGCACTACAACATATAGTGCAGGCCCTTGAAACGGGCGCGGAACCGGCCTACCTCGCCAACCACCGCTTCCGGTTCGCCCGTCAGTGCGCGCTGGATCAGGCTGGCAAGTTCGGGCATATCGGGCGCATCCATGCCCAGGCGCACGATCTCCGGCACGCCCAGGCGCAGGCCGTTGTTGTCGCCCTGCACTTCGGCGATCGGCAAACCAATGCCGCAAGCCAGCAGATTGGCGCGCCGCAGACGCCTGGCCGCGGTCTGGCCACCGCCGAAACGGGCCGCTTCGACCGCCAGCTGGTGCGAACGCGTGAATCCTTGCGCTTTGGCAAACACCGGCATGCCCAGGGCATCGAGTGCCTGCGCCAGCGCCAGGGCGGTGCGTTGCATCGCCTGCCCGTAGGCCGGCCCAAGAGCCTTCCAGTCCAGCAGACCCACCGCCAGCGCAGCGGTCTTGCCGGCATCGAAGTTGGCGGTCAGGCCCGGGTAGGCAATCGCGTCGATGCGCTCCATCATGGCTGCGTCGTTGCTGACGATCAGGCCACCCGGCGGGCCGCCCAGGCTCTTGTAGGTGCTCATGGTCATGACGTGGGCGCCCTGCTCCAACGGCTGCTGCCAGACCTTGCCCGCGATCACGCCGCTCTGGTGCGCGGCGTCGAACATCAGTTTGGCGCCGACGGAATCGGCGATGGCGCGCACCTGTGACACCGGGTGCTCGAACAGGTTCAGACTGCCGCCCAGCGTGATCAGCCTGGGCCTGATCTGCTGGGCCAAGGCCCGCAAAGCATCCACATCGACGGTATAGCCATCCGGATTGACCGGTGCCGGCACGGTCTTCAGGCCGAACCAGCCCGCGGCCCCCTGCGCATGGTGGGTCACATGGCCGCCAATGGCCGCCGGCGGCGCGATGATGGTGTCGCCCGCCTGGCAGGTGGCCATGAACACATAGAGGTTGGCCAGCGCGCCCGAACCTACCCGCACCTCCGCAAAGCGCGCGCCGAACACCTCGGCCGCCAGTTCGGCAGCGATCACCTCGATGCGCTCGATCGCCTCCAGCCCCATCTCGTACTTGTCGCCGGGGTAACCCAGCGAGGCGCGCGAACCCAGTCCGCGCGCCATCATGGCCTCGGCTTTCGGGTTCATCACATTGGTTGCCGGATTGAGGTTGATGCCCTGTACATCGTGGATGGCATGGTTCTGCTGCACCAGGTCTTCCAGCCGTTGCGCGAGTGCGGATACGCCACTGTTGGCCGTTTGCCGGGCGATCGACTGGACCAGATCTTCACTGGAGCGTGGAACCCAGGCGCGGATTTGCAGGTTGGCGGTCATCGGACGGTCTTTCTGGAGATGGGGTCAGGCAGGGTCAGAGGCGATTGCCGCCCCGATTTTGCCCGCCTCCTGCAGTCCGATAAAACCACCAATGCCGATGATCTGCTGTTGTTTATGTCAAATTAAATATAACAACATCACGCGAATGTATTTTGCAATATAACGATCCGCACCTAAAGTCCTTGCTCATGCATGACCTGGTGTTCATTCTTGCTGGCTTTCTGGTCGGCCTTGTCGTCGGACTGACCGGCGTGGGCGGTGGCTCGCTGATGACACCGATCCTGATATTTTTCTTTGGTGTCAAGCCGGTTCTGGCTGTCGGCACTGATCTGCTGTTTGCTGCTGTCACCAAACTGGGGGGGACGGTCCACCTGGCGCGCGCGCGCCAGGTGGACTGGCCAGTGGTGCTGCAACTGTCCGCCGGCAGCATTCCGGCCGCGCTGTTGACCTTGTGGGTTCTGCGCCAGGTCGGGCCGGCCGGCCAACAGGTGCAGGGCTGGATCACCGGCGGCCTGGGAATCGCGTTGCTGCTGACCGCTGCAGCGACTCTGTACAAGGTCGCGCGCGGACATTCGGCCGAGGCCCGAGATCGGGCCGCGAGACAGGTTACGACTGCCACGCCACTCCACTGGAGCCTGCCACCACTGTTCGGCGCTGCGATCGGCGTCCTGGTGACGTTGACCTCGGTCGGCGCCGGTGCGATCGGCGTCACCGTTTTGCTGTTGCTGTACCCACTGCTGCCTTTGCCGCGCATCGTCGCCGCCGACATCGCCTATGCCGTGCCGCTGACCCTGGTCGCCGGCCTGGGCCATGCTGCGATGGGTTCGGTGGACTGGACGCTGCTGGCCAAGTTGCTGGCCGGTTCCCTGCCTGGTATTTGGGTCGGCTCGCACCTGATGCAACACACACCCGAGCGCGTCGTACGTTCACTCTTGTCCGTGTTGCTGGCCTTTGCCGGCCTGAAGCTGATCACGCTGTAACTCCGTTTTTCCCAGAACAACAACCAACGCCCTGCGAGACCGACCATGTACCAATATACCGATTTCGATCGCCAGTTCGTCCACAGCCGCGCCGCGCAATACCGCGACCAGTTGCAGCGTCATCTGGCCGGCGACCTGTCGGGCGACGACTTCAAGCCGCTGCGCTTGCAAAACGGCTGGTACATCCAGCGTTTTGCGCCCATGCTGCGTGTCGCCGTGCCGTATGGCGAGTTGTCCAGCGCCCAGTTGCGAGTGCTGGCGACGATTGCGCGCGATTACGACCGCAAGGACGAAAACGACCTTGACACCGCCAATCCCGGCCTGAGCGACCTGGCCTCATTGCCCAGCGGCCATGCGCACTTCACGACGCGTCAGAACGTGCAGTTCAACTGGATCCCGCTGGCGCGCAGCGCCGACGTGATGGACCTGTTGGCCAGTGTCAACATGCACGGCATCCAGACCAGCGGCAACTGCATCCGCAATATCACCAGCGACGAACGCGCCGGCATCGCCATCGACGAAATCGAGGATCCGCGCCCGTACTGCGAGATCCTGCGCCAATGGAGCACCTTGCACCCCGAATTCGCGTTCCTGCCGCGCAAGTTCAAGATCGCCGTGACCGGCGCGCGCGAAGACCGCGCGGCGACGGCCTGGCACGACATCGGTCTGCATCTGCTGCGCAATGACGAGGGCGCCATCGGCTTCAAGGTGCTGGTCGGCGGCGGCATGGGCCGCACCCCGGTCATTGCCTCCACGATCCGCGAATTCCTGCCCTGGGACCAGGTGCTGAACTACATCGAGGCCGTGGTGCGGGTCTACAACCGCTGGGGCCGGCGCGACAACCTGTACAAGGCGCGCATCAAGATCCTGGTCAAGGCCGAGGGGCAGAAGTTTGTTGATGCGGTCGAGGCTGAGTACCAGGCCATCGTGCGGCAAGACGGCGCGCCACACACCATTACACAGGCCGAGTTGGACCGCGTCAGCGCCAGCTTCACGCCGCCCGTGTCGAATCTGCCGCCACTCGGGACCACGCGCAAAGTGGCCAACGTCTTGCAAGCGGCTGGCAGCGATGAACTGGCCTTCGCCCGTTGGCTCAAGCAAAACGTGGCGCCGCACAAAGACCCCACATTGCGCGCCGTCACCCTTTCG
>JAYUQC010000242.1:0-55193 GCA_043759735.1 Rhodoferax sp. | reverse complement strand
GCCTATGAGAAAGGCGCAGGTGTGATTCAGGACTTTGTCGAGGCTGCAAGGTGGTACCGATTGGCCGCTGACAAAGGGGACGTAGGCGGGCAAGTTCTTTTAGGTATTGCCTATGACAGTGGCGAAGGCGTGGCACAGGATCGCACCGAAGCCGCAAAGTGGTATCGGTTGGCGGCGGAACAAGGCAACCTTGTTATGGTCGCCCGCCTTGGAGCCATGTATTTCCTAGGTGAAGGCGTTGCTCAAGACTACATCAGGGCCCACATGTGGTTCAACCTGGGCGCAATAAGTGGCGACGTTGACGCAATCAAGGGGCGCAACCAAGTGGCCAAACAAATGACAACTCAGCAAATTGCAGAAGCGCAGAGTCTTGCGCGCGAATGTCAGGCGAAGAAGTTCAAGGACTGCGATTGAGGAAGTCATGAGAAAAACCATCATCATCGTTTCGCTTGTTCTCGCCGGTTGTGCGACTCAGTACGACATGACTCCAAGGCCGCATGCCTTACCCTCAGACTCGGCATGGTTACGCGATGCCGATGCGGCCCTTATTCGGAACCAAGTTGCTGGGCAGGCGCGCTTCACCGGGAGAATCGAAGCGCAGATAGCCCTGAAGCGGCAACTCGATTGCCAAAGGGGCGTTTGGATGTCGCAGTTCCGCGCAGCGGAGGTCAAGGCGCAGAGGTCGGGCATGTCTGCCAAGTCAGCGATTGACGAGGTTCGAGCGGACCCTACTTGGATCATTGCAATGAACTCCTGCAGATGACGCCCGCAGGATTCATTCAGCCGTTCACGCTGGCGCTGATTCTGGCAGGACTTGCTGGCTGCGGTGAGTCCGACGAGACCAAGGCGAAGCGGCTGCAACTCATGGATGAGGCTCACGAGGTTGGCTTTGCAATGGGGCTCGCCGAACGGTGCGGACTGGATCATCGATGGAGCAGAGGAATGCCATCCCGATACGACGAGTCGCTCGACGAATGGAAGATGGCATCGGCGTTTCGGTCTGGATATGAGGCGGCACGCGCACTCGAACGGCCATGCATATACGGGATCACGGGTCGGCCCCCGCGATCACCGTGGAACTAGGCGGCCGCAACTTGCCAGCCATCGCCCCGCGCACGCATGGATCATCTGTCGCAACTATCGCAACTGTCACTGTCGCAAGGTTGAAAACCTCGATATCCGATTGATCAACTGTCGCAACTGTCGCAACTGTCGCTGTCGCAGTGTCTGCAAAACACTGTTCGGCAATCGGTATTGACGGCTCCAGCCACTTTCATGTCTGGGGCAGTTGCGACAGTGACAGTTGCGACTTCTGCGACAGTTGGCGGGTTCACGCCAGCAGCAAAGGATTGATCTGCACCTGCCGCTTCTTGCCGTCCTGCACCAGTCGTGCACGGCCCAACTCGGTCAGTTCCTTGATGGCATCGGCGAATGCCGCCTTTTCCCGCAAGTTTCCCGGTCCGCGCCGCAGGACTTCGCGCGTTGGTACGCTGTCGGTTTTATCGCGTCGGCAGTAGTCGAGCATCCATGCCTCCAGCCGCGACGGGTTCGACACTTCGGCCGGCATCGCCAGTTCACCCAGGAACCGCCTTGCTTCGTGCAAGTGCCATGCTGCGATGCGCGCCCCTGCCTCCATCGCGGCAAGGTCAATCGGGCCGATGCTTCCGGCGAAGACATGGAACAGTGCCGCTACCCGTGCAGCGTTGTCTGCGCATTTGCTGGCCACGTCGCGCACTTCCGCGAGTTCCCCCCCAGGCGACAACTCCGCTTCAATCGCATCGTGGAACCTCACCCATGCCGCCTTCGCGTCCGGGGCCAGCGTCAGCATAACCGGGGTCAGGCCGCCATCGGAATCGATGGCCACGGGGCGATTCAATATTGCGGACAGTCGGTTGTTGAATGTCGCCAGTGCTGGCCAGCCGGCCGGCGCTTCGGTGAAGGCGCGTGTCCCTTGTGTAGATTCTGGCCACGACACCAGAAACCGGGCCAAGAAGCCAGTGCCGCGCGCCAGGCCCTTGGTGGCGTCAAAGAATGCCCGCACTGTCGCCTCCTGAACCTGCAGGCCCATCGTCAGCCGGGCGCCCCGGACCGCGAAACCCTCCGTTGTTCTGCGGTCCGTTTTCAGCGTGGCACCATCCCACAGTTGATTCAATGCGGCCAGGTTGCGCATGACAGACTCCTTCCCCATGGCGTGCCCACCGAAAACAATGCCGGCCTCGCTGGTAAGTACGCCGGCCGATGGCCAGTGTTTCGCGAGTGCGAATGTCAGCGCTTCAGGCGTCGCGTCGCCGTAGATCAACCTCGCCACACGTGGCGCCTTGGGTTCCTGCTGATCGAGGTCGCGCAGCTCCTGCGATTTGGCGCCAGTGTCTTGCCCGGCCTTCGACAGAGTCTTGATCTTCTCCACCAGCCCGGCACGTTGCGCCGTCCACGCGGCATGCTTCGACTTGTGGGCCAGGATTTCGGGCTTTGCGGCCTCATGCATTGCTTCCTCGTGGTCGCGGATGGCCTTGGTGAAAAACCCGTCGCATGTAGTCTTGCGTTCGCCGCTTTCAGCGATTGCCAGCAGGAACAGACCACATGGGCCATGCAGCTTGTCGGCGCGCTGCACGTCTACATGCGCCTGTATCGCCAGGGACAGCGCTGCCAACGCCGATGTGGCGATCAGCGGCACTGGAGCCTTCACAAACCCGGCCACCTCCTGCACAGCGCAGCGCACCGCGTCGGGTAATGCGTCCAGCGGGTATGCCTGCGCTTCGATCTTGGCGATCAGCGGTTGAAGCTCGGGCCACTCGATCCCTTCGAGCGGCACGGCACCAAACAAGGGGGATGCGTCATCATGCGCTGCGTCGTTCGTCACCGGGTATCTGCCCACTGATCGCGCGATGTGCCGCACCTCCTTTTCGGGCAGCGGTGGATTGCACCGTTCTTGATTGTGGGCAAGCAATGCCGCCTCGATTGCACTCGCTGTCATGCCTCGGCTTCGCATAGTTCCGGCCAGCGACGCCAGCGCCACGTTTCTACCGCCCTCTGCAATCGGCGTGCCTTGAGCATCGCCATTATTGGATGCGGCCGACTTCCGGGCCTTCACACTGTGCAGCGGCTCAATCACGGCACGCACAAAGCCCGCGATGCATGCGATGGTGCCGCGCCCCCGATCACCCGTGACAGTGAAAAACCGCTTGCTGCAGTACGCCTCAACCCCGGAAGCATTGGCGTTCAAGTTCTCGAACGATTCCCCATATCCAATCGCGTGCACCCCCTTGCCGCTTGGGCTGTGCTCGACATAACCAGGCAATTGGTCGGCCAGGTGCGCAAGGCCATTGGCTTCGATGTTGTCGAGGTCAATGCCCTGCCAGCCATCGCCCAACGCAAACCCGATGCCATCGAACCCCCCGGCGTCGTAGGTTCGCAATGCATCATCCAATGACCCCAGACGCGCCACGTCTTCCGGCGTGTCCAGTTCACCACGGCGCGGCGTGCCGTCGGGGAAGAAGGGCTGTTTCTGACGATGCAGCAACCATCGATTGGCCTCTTGCATTTGCGTTGGGATAGTCGCGCGAAGATGGGCTGTGTGCGCAGAGCGACCAGGAACAGCCAGCCAATCGGGCACTAAGAGTTGCTGCGCAGTGGACGTAATCATGCCGCCCCCCGATCAGTTCGCATTCTCGATATGGCCGCTCTCATGCTGCTCGGGGGCCGCGACTGCCACAGAACTTCGAGTGTCAAAATGATCCGGGCCAAGTAATTGCGTCGCGCTGAGCATCCCCCGGTCGCCTGCAGTTCCTCGATGTCGTCATCCGTGAAGAAGTACTTGCCGCTCTTGAGGAAGTCGGCATTCACGCCCCAGTCAGGCAGTTGTACGTGATGGAGCTTGTCCAGCGGCACTATCATGGAATCGGGATACCCGATGGCACTGCCGGATCTGGTCAAGACAACATAGAAGAACCCGGCAAAGGGCTTGGTGCGCCCCGGTATGACGCTCGGCGGCATCGCGCATGGCACGATACTGTGCGGCATCCGGTCGAGCCGATTTCTGAAGCGCCATACGCTGGCGACCTTCTGACGCTTGCGGTCCATGACGTGGTTGGCGATCTTGTCGATTGCCGGTTGATAGCGTCGCGCCCGCTCCATTTGGTCTAGGTGGCGCTCGTTCTCCCGCTTCCAATCCGTGTCTGGGCGATAGATAATCTGGGCGTTCGTTTTGGTTTGTGTCTCGGCGGGTCGGTCGTTCGCAGCGGCCGGCCCGTTGCCTTTTGGGTCGATCATCAAGCCACCCCCAGCAGGCGTTTCAGGTCCGCCACCGGCCACGCAAGGCGGCCATTTATGCGCCTGGGTCGAATGGGGCCATCCTGCCTCATCGCCCACAGGCGCATGGTCTGTTGCGCGCGATTCAGGTGATATGCGGCCTCGGGTGTCGGCAGTGTGGCGCGGGTTTCGCGCTCCAGCGGGGGGAACTGTTCAATCGATTTTCTTGGCAACGATGAAGGGTTTGTGTGCATGACATGATCTCCAAACAACACAGCGGAATTGCAGTGTCTGGAAACCAATTGTTGTCATATCGAATCAACGGACAAACCTCGGAGAAGCCCCGGAGAAACTGCGGAGAAACTGCGGACAAACTGCGGAGAATCACCTCTTCATCGTGTGCTTCTGCCCCTGCAGGTCAACCATACTGTTCACCGTTCGGGCGAGTTCGTCGACTGCTTTCTCAGTGCCTGGAAGCTTGTTTCTGTTGTGCGCCCATTCCAGCGCCTTCTTTTCCAGCCAGCCGCGATGGCCAGTTCTGGCATCTTTGAGACCATTCCGATTGGCGTCCTTCATGTCACCTTCAATCGTTGGCCATTTACCTTTGTGTCGGGCGATCATGGCAGCCTTCTTCACCGGCAATTCTGACTCGGCAAACTGCTCCAGCACCGGCACCAGCGTACCGGCGGCCACTTCGGTCTCCACTTCTGCCGCCGCCACTTCAGTCGCCGAGGCCCGGGGCGCCGGCTCGGCGATTGGGACTGAGAACGTATAGCCCGTCGGCTTGAGCCATTCATCGAGATCGGTCGCCGACACGACATCGAGGGAATCAAGGTGCGGGTAATGGTGGGGGTCCAGCATCTTGTGCATACCACTGGCGCCGAATCTCGCGGCCGCTTCCCACTCCCTCAACTTCTTTGGGTCGGCGGGCCGCGCAGGCGGATCGATCGTCATCCAAGCAGAACCGTCGCGCATCTTCAGCCGACCCTGCAGCCAATCTGCACACATTCGGGAACGCCACCACTCAGCGGTTTTTCCGTGGGACTTCGCCAATCGGATCGCCGCATCGTGAAGGGTGTAGTAGCCAGCGGACTCGTTCTTGCTTTGCAAAGCCCTCACGCTATCGAAATGTTGCTCTACCCGCTTCGGATAGTGATCGACTTCGCTTTGCCGAGCGCTGAACCCCTCCTCCTTCCAATGGATCCGGATTTTTTCTGCTTCTGCTTCTGCTTCTGATTGTGTTGAATTCGGTCGTGTCACAGTGCACCCCCGTGCAACCCCGCGTAAGGTGCCACCAGCAGGCCGGCGGGGGCTCGGCTTTTCGTCCCGGTTTCGAGGCGGGACTAGCTGGGGCAAAGCGATGTTACGCGGCGGCGACCAATTCGAGTTTGGCGGGCTCGTCCTTTGGTACGAACTGAATCTTCCCGAGTTCCAGAATGTGCGCCTCAATCTGGGCAAGGTAGGGGCGCAGCGCATCGACACTGCGCGGCCTGTAGCCCTCGGCGGTGGCGCTGGGCTTGTGGCCCATCACTTGAGCGATTGCGCCAGCGGGAGCCCCTGCAGCCTCGCCCAGCAGGGAGAACGAACGGCGCAACCCGTGCACGGTCAGCAGCGATATTCCGGCGTCACGCTTCACGGTTGCCATTGCGGCGCGCGGATCGGTGATGCGGCCACCTTTGGCATTGCTGGCGAACACATGCGGGCTTGCGGTGCCATCGGCCAGCGTGACGCGCGGCAGCGTTGCGAGTTGCTGCGCCAGGTAGGGAGTCAGTGGAATGGTGCGGGTCGATTCCACCTTGTCGGCCAGCGTCAGCCGATTCCACCGGAAATCCACATCGGCCCACTTCAACGCGGCCATTTCCTCCCGGCGGGCACCAGTCAGTAACAGGGCATCCAAATACGTCGCCAGCGTCCGATTTCCTAGCTTCTTGGTGCCTTCAAACCAGCCAGCAACTTGTGCGGCCTCAAGGCAATCTGTGCGCTTCTTCACTTGGGGCATTGCTTCTACGATGGCAGCGGCCTTTCCGGCGTCGCGGTTCACCATCGAACGATATTCGGGGCGGGCAGCGCACCAGCGCAGGAAGCCGCGAAACATCATCAAGGCTCGGGCGGCTTGGTGTTTGCTGGTGCGGGCCTCGGTATTGAACCAGTCCGAAAGCGCATCCTCACTGATTGCCGGCAGCGCAAGCCCCATCAATGGAAACAGCGGCCCCGGCCTTGTCACACCCTCCCCGCGCTTCTTCTTTTCGCCTCCGGTTGCGGCCATCACTTTCAAGTCGGCCAGATAACCCGGCTTGAAGGCGTCGCGACGCTTGGGCTTGCCCTCCACCAGATAACGCGGCCACACATCGGCAACGGTCACAGACTGCGCGGCAGCAATCGAATTGCGCGCGGCAACTTCGGCAGCTTGCTGGCTTTCCAATTCGCGGGGGTCGATGCCCTTTTCCGTCAGACCACGCAGCCGATGGGCTTCGGCTCGGGCCTCGGGGATCGCAACGGTCGGCCATTCACCCAGCGTGCGCGTAAACAGCTTTCCACTTCGCAGCCGGGTTTCGAATTGCCAATGCTTGCCCCCGGCCTGGGTGACGCGAACACGCAGCCCCTTCTTGTCTGCATCCCTCAGCAGCACAAAGCGGTTCATGGGGTCACATGTAGCGCGGTCTATCAGGTCAGGCGTAAGGGCCTGGGGCTTGCCATAGTCGATAGGTGCGCTCTTGCTTTTCCGTGCCATGTCGATTCCCCAGCAGATTTACAGACTTTTTACAGACTAACTCGTGCAACTTTTCCGAGTTAGATTCAACACTTGCCTGAACATCTATACAGTTAATTTCTTGTAAGCTGTTGATTTGTATTGAGTGTATCTGCTAAGTTCAACTCAGGCAAACACTATTTACCCGTCATTCGTAATGAGAAGGTCGGGTGTTCGATTCATCTCTCCGGCACCAAGTCAGTAAAGAAAAGTCCGCTATCACTTTGGTAGTTGGCCTTTTCTTTTTGGGGCGGCGTAGCCACTGCGTAGCCATTGGTACCGAGTTTTGTACCGCTCATGCTGCCCTCCCCTTCGATGCTCAATAGTCTTGAGCCGCTGGCTGCACGACCCACTTAACGCAAAGAGCTGAATTTAGTCCATGGCTCGGTTGCTGCAGCGGCATCTACAGTTGCCGCCGCTGCACGCCGTCAGGCCGCCGTCACCCGCACCCCCTCCCGCGCCTTCCCTCGCCAAGCATTCAGGTTAAGCCCCTGCAACGCCGGGATCTTGGCATAGGCCATGGGTGGGGATGAGTTCGTGCACGCTCGTCATCAGGTGTTCCTGCGCTTGCCAAAGCGGAGCAAGGCCGTGCCAAACAATGGCGAATTCTCTGCCTCTCCTGATTCAGAGAGTCAATTTCTCGCAAATCGGGACGTCGGGGAAACCCGCAGACCCGTCGGATAACACGCGAGTACAATAATATTGTCGTACTTATTGAATATTTTGTTCAAAAAGTATGATTTTATTTAATTAGGATCCAATCATGCTGTTGGAATTCCGGGTGCGCAACTTCCGGTCCATTCGCGACGAGCAAGCGCTCAGCCTGGTGGCTTCCACCGACACCGAATTGGCGGAGACCCATCTCGCGCCCACTGGCCTAAAGACATTGCCGAGCGTAGTCCGCAGTGCTGTCGTCTACGGACCAAACGCCAGCGGTAAGTCGACACTGCTTCTTGCGCTCAACTACATGCGCGCAGTGGTGGCGGAGTCAGCCACCGTCATCAAACCAGGGCAAACCTTCAACGTCCAAACTTTCAGGTTGGACGAGTCTTTCGTCAAGGAACCCACCAGCTTCGAACTTACGTTTTTGGTGAACGGGGTCCGACACCAGTATGCCTTCGCCATGACCCCGCAGCGAATCGTCAGTGAGTCCCTGCTCGTCTTCCGGTCCGCCAAGCCGACGCAATGGTTCAGCCGTCGCCTTACCGCCGACGGTGAGACATACGCATATGAATTTAGCGCCTACCTTACGGGGTCACGCAAGCTGTGGCAGGACAGCACACGATCCAATGCCTTGTTTCTGTCTACTGCCGCGCAACTGAACAGCACGTTGCTCAGCCCTGTATTTCAATCCATCGTCACCAGCATCGTCTTCTTGCCGGCGGGCACGGCAGTGAATCACG
Organism: Rhodoferax sp.; assembly: GCA_043759735.1. Taxonomy (GTDB): domain Bacteria; phylum Pseudomonadota; class Gammaproteobacteria; order Burkholderiales; family Burkholderiaceae_C; genus CAISIP01. The sequence goes on along the minus strand of JAYUQC010000242.1, from coordinate 46,793 downwards.
ATTTCACCACCGCGATGCTCTCCTCCGAAGAGGGCCGTACAGCGGTACGCGACTTTATGTCCGCCGCCGACATAAGCATTGCCGACGTACAGGCCGTGTCGCGCAAGGGTTTCCGTGAACAACTGGTCTTCCATGCCGGCGGACTGACACACGGTGGCCGAGAAGAAAGCGAGTTTCTCGTTCCCATCTTCCAGCACACCGCACCAAAGGGGACCGCCAAATTCGAACTTCAGGAGGAATCAGACGGCACACAGCGCTTGTACGGCTTGGTGGCCCCAGTGCTCGATGTCCTTAAAGGCGGCCGCACACTCGTGGTGGACGAGCTCGATGGAAGCCTGCACACGCTGCTGGTACGTCGGCTGGTCTCCATGTTCCACGACCCGAAGCTGAACCAAAACGGCGCGCAACTCATTTTCAGCACGCATGACACCTCACTCCTGGACCATACCCTATTCAGACGTGACCAGATTTGGTTCACAGAGAAGGACAGCGACCAGGCCACGCGCGTGTACCCTCTGACCGATTTCAGCCCTCGCAAGCTTGAGGCATGGGAGCGAGGATATCTCTCAGGCCGCTACGGAGCCGTCCCATTTTTCGGCGAACTTCCCGACATCTTGAAGCACGTACCGACAAAGGGCGGTGAGCCTGAACCGCAACGAAGCCAAACGGCGACCACCTGACCTGCTGCTCATTCGGAAGAACAGCAAATGGGGCGCGACAACCAGCCAAAAAATCGCCAGCGGGCGCGTGATCTTCATCGCCGAGCCGCGAAGCGCGCGCCCTTCGAGAGATTGCTCATCATCTGCGAAGGTGAGAAGACTGAACCGCTCTATCTTGACGAGATCAGACGTACCTACCGTCTTTCCACAGCACATGTGCAGGTGTGGCCAAGCGCGGATGGCACCGATTCGCTGCAAGTTGTCGAATACGCGGAAAGGCTCTTTCTCACCGGTGACCGCGCCAAGGCCATCGAGCCAACAAGCTTCGATCGAGTCATTGCAGTCTTCGATCGCGACGATCACGCTGGGTACACCCAGGCCCTGGGAAAGGCAAAAGCCTTAAACCTCAAGCATCGGAACGACGACGGCGAAGCGGTCCCGTTTCAAGCGATTGCATCTGTGCCCTGCTTCGAACTCTGGCTGCTTCTACATTTTGAAGACGTTCTCGCACCGATGGACCGGAATGAAGTTTACAAACGGCTACGGGTCCATTTGCCGGCCTACGAAAAGGGGCAAGGCGGTCATTTTTCGTCCACGCGCGACATGCTTGACACCGCCACGGCCAGGGCTTCAGCTTTGTCAGCCAAGACAACGGCTTACAACGGATCAGACCCTTACACCGACGTCCAAAATCTTGTGTCGATGCTGATCACGCTCAAAACGGGCCCCACAAAATGAAAGCCACCGAAGCAAATCTGCTCAAATTCCTGAAAAAATCGCCTCAGTTCGTCATCCCGATTTACCAGCGGAACTACTCCTGGCTGCCCGAGGAGTGCCGCCAGCTCTGGGCGGATCTATTGCGAGCCGGGCGCAACGACGTGGTGGCGGCCTTCATCGGCTCCATCGTCTATGTCGAGCGCGCGCTGACGTCAACGAAATGCCTGGCATAGGTGTTAAACAATTCAAACCGGCGTCACTCATCCCAGGTCAGCTTTGCCGAATCCAGTCCATATGGCTTTGCAGCCGCCATGCCGACAACGAAAATAGGCGCTCCATCTACCGTGTTGCGCCCGTGCGCCATCACGCAGCGCGCTTGTGCCACCGCGCGCTGAAAGCCTTCCACGTCAACCACCTTGTGCACGGTCCGCCGGCAACTGTCGCAGAACCGCACATCCTCATGGCCGGAAACCTGCAGGTCATCCCACTGTCTTTGACATTGGTACACCTGGACCGAACTGGCAGCGGAATGGTGACCGTTACTCAACAGAAATGTCGTCGGGTTGGTAACTGTCATCAGTCACAGCGTAACCCGGATTTGCACTCTGGGACGGAAATCCCTGACGTTAAACTGTGTCCTCGCGCTTTATGCGAAGGCGTTTCCGCCACGCACGGCCCTGACCGGCACATTGCGACGCAGACCGCACCGAAGCACCAGGATAGACATGCCCGCTACCGATAAACACGACATACGCCGCCTCTCCCGATCTCGCGGAGCAGAGGCGCGCCCAGATCCAGGTCTTGGTCCCTGAAGCATTCACGGAGGGGAAACTGGACCTGGCCGCGCTCAGGCGCGCGCTGGGAGAAGCAACCGTGGTCGAAAGCGGCGAGCGTTATGCCCTCACACTCAAGACCAACCTCGACTTGCAGTGCCGCGACGCGGGTATCAAATTTACCTGCCTGTGACCCCCTGACCATGGCAAAAAAACCCTGCTGCGCGCCAGTACCGATAACCCGGTGCTGCTGTACCAGACCGAAGGCGGCACACTGCGGCTGGATGTGCTCACCGACGGGGACACGGTGTGGCTGAGCCAGGAGCAGATGGCAGCGCTGTTCGAGCGTGAACGCTCGGTCATCACCAAACACATCGGCAATGTGTTTGCCGAAGCGGAGTTGCCGGAACAAAGCAATGTGCAAATGTTGCACATTGCCCACTCCGACAAGCCAGTGCGCCTGTACAGCCTGGATGTGATTATCTCGGTCGGCTATCGGGTGCGCAGCCGGCGCGGCACGCAATTTCGCATCTGGGCTACCCAGCGCCTGCGTGAATATCTGGTAAAAGGCTTCGCGCTGGACGACCAGCGGCTCAAGGAGGGCAATTACCTGGACCGCTACTTCGACGAACTGGTCGAACGCATCCGCGACATACGCACCTCGGAGTGGCAGTTTTACCGCAAGGTGGCCGAGATTTATGCGACCAGCATGGATTACGACCCGGCGGTGGAGATAACCCAACAGTTCTATGCCACGGTGCAGAACAAGTACCACTACGCCATCACCGGCAAGACGGCCGCCGAATTGATCAAGACGCGGGCCAACGCCAAACAACCCAATATGGGGCTGACCAACTGGTCCGGTGAGCGCATTCTGGCGCGTGACGTGACAGTGGCCAAGAACTACCTGGCCGAAGATGAATTGCGCGCATTGAACAATATCGTGGAACAGTACCTCGCGTTTGCCGAAGCGCAGTCGCTCCGGCGCAGGCCCATGCACATGGCGGGCAATGGCTGGCGAACCTGCAGGCGATTCAAAAGAGTCATGGCATAGAAACCTCGCCAGCACTGAGCAAATCGATGCCGGTCGCGCGGGCGGCCGCACCCTGTAATTGCTCATCGGTAGCCGATCAACCGCCCCAGTCCCAGCGCCAGCAACCAGCACAACAGCGACACGCCGCAGGCCAGCCGCACGCGCCAATCGGGTCGGTTGCGCGCGACGGCGATGCCCCAGGCCGCGCTGCGATGCAGCAAGGCGATGTTCAACAGCGCGAGCCCGATGCATCCCAGCTTGAGCTGGAACAATGTATTGAAGGCGTAGTCCAGCGGGCGCGCGATGAACAGCAGCAGCCCCGCGAGTACCGCCAGCGCGAAGCCGCCACGCGCGGCCGGCAGCAGGACCGTGGCCAGCACCGCCGCCGCCGGAGACGCTCGCATGCGCAGCAGACGCCAGTCCAGGATCAGGATCGGCCCGATCAACAGCGCGATGCCCACGATGTGCAGCGTGTTGACCAGCGGGTACAACCATTCCGAGGCGCGCAGGCTGACCGACAGCGCGCTATGCTCCAGTGCCGTGAAGATCGCCAGCACCGAACCCACGCGCGTGCAGGGGTATGGCGGCTACTTCTTCCCGTCCGCCAGGCGTTCCGGGTAGAGGTCGAATTTCTTGCCATTGATGATGATGCGCTCGGCCTTCATGCGCCTTTCCTTCGGATCGGACGAGCGCTTGCCGACCAGCGTCAGCGTGACGCCCTTGGCCATCATCTCGTCGCGCAGGCCGGCTTGTTCATTGCGCCAGGGTTGACCGATCTCGACCAGCCACTTCGAACCTTCCGCATCCATCGTCAAGACACCGTGCGGGTTGCCAAGCACGGCTTTCTCAACCCTGGCCGTCAGTTCGAACTGGCCATCGTCCGTCCAGCGCCAGCCATGATGGGCGAAGGCAGTCCCCAGGCTGGCGACCATCAACAGGAGTCCGGTGAGGCAATGGCGAAACAGACGGGGCGTGTGCATGGAGCCTCTCAGGGACGAGGATAAAAATCGAGTCTATGCGCGGGGACCGGGGCTGTCAAATGTACTGCCGCCATTTGTACTGCCGCCATTCCTGCTGGTTCGGCGGGGCAGACGCCCGGCCGGTGCGTCGGCCGCAGCCACAGCCCCAGGGGGATAGGCGGTTCAACCGGGGCTGGCCACAACCAAGACCCCACGCATCAACCATGATCGGCAACGTCGAAACGACTGACACCATCACCCAGGCGCGACTGCCTGCGATCCCGGAGGGTTCGATTGCGAAGAATGCCGGGGACGATGCGCCGCGTCATTGCAGCTCGGTCAGCGGCGTCGAATGTCGTCCAGGACGGGCACGGCTGAGAGAAAGATCAAGATTCCAGCGAGGGGCAATGTGGCAAGGTATCCAACGTGCTTGAATCCGATTGCGCCCAGCAGGCCGCCGGCCAGGAACGATGCAACGAGCAGGGCCAGTGTTGCGATCCGCTCCCGGTCGGCGATGACCGGAGCCGCGGGTCCAACTGCCGCCTGGTTCCAGTAGATCAACTTGCCCAACTCGATCCCGAGATCCGTAATGATCCCCGTGAGATGCGTGGTGCGAACGACCGACCCCGATATCTTTGTGATTACAGCGTTCTGAAGACCCATGGTGAAGCACAGGATCATCACGGTTGCCGGCACGAACAATCCCGTGACGTTTGCGAGCGTCGCGCCCATCAAACCGAACAAGAGAAACAGGCAGGCCTCGAGAAGCAGTGGCAGTGCATATTGACTACGCCAATTGCGGCGTCGCCCGTGGTTGATCAAGATTGCCGAAGTCATGGCTCCCAGCAAGAAGGATGCTACGGCTCCGATTGCACTGAGAACAAGTGCTGCGTCTCCGAGGACGAGGTTATCGGCAATCGACGAAACGATGCCCGTCATGTGTGATGTGTACAACTTCACCGCAACGAAGGCGCCAGCGTTTGCTGCTCCAGCCACGAAAGCAAGCGCGAACCCGAGATGTCGAATCGTCCGACCCGTGCTATTTCGGCTGGTGAGGCTGCGTGCATACTGGATCGGCATCGTTCAATGGTAGTTCGAATGCCAGAAGTCCAGGAGCAGGCGCGCCCGCGACACGTTCCGATGACGCCTCAACGATGGATCTCACCTGCGTGCGACGGACGCAGGCTGGCGCAGGTCAGGTGGAGCGAGGTCGATCGGCCCTCCGACGCGGCCATGGCCGGGCGTCGCCCGCATGCTTCTTGCCGCCCTGCGCTACAGTGTCACCAGCCCCGCCTGCGCGGCGCGAACCTGCAGACCTAGGAAATAGACATGATGCAATATGGTTATGGCGGTGTGCTCGGAATCCTGATACTGGTTGCCGATATCTGGGCCGTGATCAATATTTTCCAGAGCTCCGCGTCCAACGAGAAGAAACTCATCTGGATCGTGGCGGTCGCTTTGCTGCCGCTGCTGGGCCTGATCCTGTGGTTCTTTCTGGGCCCGCGGTCCGGTCGATCGGGTTGACCCGCGCGTGCACCAGGCGCCCTTGCGCGGTGCCCAGGCACAACGCTGGCCGGGACTGCGGTCAAGATGCCATTGCATGGGTTGCCGCACAATGGTCGGCGCGCGTCGGTTCAATGCCGCTTCAGCGCGGCCCTGGCGCACCGGATCTTGCCTGGAGGGCGAGAGCAGCCGCCTTGGCTCAACCCGCCTCGGCGACGAACGCCAGCGCCACGCCGTTGTTGCAATAACGCTTGCCGGTCGGCTTCGGGCCGTCGTTGAACACATGGCCCTGGTGTCCTTCGCAACGCGTGCAATGGTATTCAGTTCGTGGAAAGATCAGCTGGTAGTCGGTGCGGGTAGCCACGGCGTTTGGCAGCGGCTGGTAAAAGCTCGGCCATCCGGTACCGCTGTCGTATTTGGTGCTGGAGGAAAACAGCGGCAGGTCGCATCCGGCGCAATGGAAATTGCCGACCCGCTTCTCGCGATCAAGTGCACTGGAGCCCGGGGCCTCGGTGCCCTCCTTGCGCAGCACGCGGTACTGCGCCGGTGTCAGGCGCTTCTTCCATTCGGCGTCACTCAGCCGCAGCGGCGCCGATGCAGGCGCGGCCACAGTGGCGTTGCCAGCGGCGACGGATGCCCGAACCAGGCCGCAGCTGGCCATCAGGGCGATGATTTGACGTCGGTGCATGCGGTGCCTTTCTGTTTCCGGTCGCGCGAAAGCGGACCATTGCCCCATTGGTCGCGCGATACCGGCCAAACCTTTCGCCACACCTGGACGAAACCCGACACGGGCGTCAATCCTGCGGGTCGATCAGGCGGTCGTGTTCCGGGTCGTCCGAGATGTCAGGCGGCACAAGCCCGTCATGCTGGTCATCGACCAACGCATCGGTGTCCGCTTCATCCGGTTCGGGCGTGGGAACGTCGTGTGGGTGGTACTGGGTGTGTGGCATGGCGGCGTCCTTCCTTCCAATGGCAGGCTACATGGTCCTCCGATACGCCACGCGCGTCAAACGATGACGTGACATACCGTTACGAATCGTCCGCCGGCGCGACGCCCAGCTCGGCGCACAAACGCTCGACGGTCTGGCGCAACAGTGCGACCTCGCGCTCGAGCTGTTCCAGGCGGGCCGCGGAGCCCGTAACACCCGGCTCCAGCGCGTTGCCGTCGGGCGCCACCGCGGGTTCGACGGCGCCGCACAACAGCTGCGCCCAGCGCTGCTCGCGCGCGCCGGGCATACGCGGCAACAGCACGACCATCGGGCCACCCTTTTGCGGCGGCCGTTCCCGCAACTCTTGCAAAAAACCCTCGACCGACGATATATCGGCAAACGGATACCAGCGCTCGGTGTTCAGGCGCAGTTCCCCCGCTGTCTGCGGCCCGCGCAGCATCAGCATGCCCAGCAGCACGGCAGCCTGCTCGTACACATCCATGCCACGCTGGAAATTGTGCGTGTACCGGGCCGTGCGCCCGCCGCTGCTTTCGCGTACCAGGTCGCGCGCAACCAGATTGTCGATCGCCGTTGCCAGTGCGGCATCATCGAGCGACATCAACGGGTCGCGACTGGTCTTTTGGTTGCAGCCGGCCAAAAGCCCGTTGCGCGACAGCGGATAGCTGTCAGGCACCGTTCTGGCTTTTTCCATCAAGGTGCCCAGTATCCGCGCCTCGATCGGCGTCAACACGGCTCTGGCATGCGGGGTGTCTGCCGTCATGGTGCTGGCTGCTCGCGCAGCAGCTTGGACAGCGCAGGATTCAACGCATGGATGCGGCGCAAGCCATCGGGCAGCGGGTCGATGCCGGCGGGCATTTCCTGCCTGCGGCGGCCAATACCCTGGGTACTTTTGCGGACACCATTGACACCCTTGGGCGCCGCGACGAATGTCGCACCACAGCTCACCATTGCGTCACCTGCAGTCTCCAGTTTATGGGAACCGGCCATGCAAGCGCCGGACCTAAAACCATTGTAGGGTTGGTTGCCGTCGGTGCCCGATTGCCCTTGCGCTCCCTGCAGCGTCGCGGCGGCTGGCAGAATCCGCAGCCATGGATTCTCTGTCGCAAATTGCCCTGGGCGCTGCCGTCGGGGTCGCCGTGATGGGTCGGCGCACGGCGCTGTGGAAAGCCGCCGCCTGGGGCGCGGTGGCCGGAACCCTGCCCGATCTGGATGTATTCATCGACCATGGCGACCCGATCCGCAACATGGTGCTGCACCGGGCCCAAACCCATGCGCCATTCTGGCTCACGCTGTTCTCGCTGCCGTTCGGCACGCTGGTGGCCGGCCTGAGCGGCCAGTGGCCGCTGTGGCGGCGCTGGTGGCTGGCCATGTGGCTGGCGCTGGTGACGCACCCCCTGCTCGATGCGATGACCGTGTATGGCACCCAGTTGGCGCTGCCGTTCTCGGACTATCCCTATGGTGTGGGCAGCATTTTCATCGTCGACCCGTTGTACACCGTGCCATTGCTGCTTGGGTGCGGCTGGGCACTCGCCACCGGCGGGCGTGGCCGCGCCCTGGCCGCCAATGCCGCGGGGCTGCTGGTCAGCACCGCCTACCTGGGCTGGACCATGGTGGCGCAACAGTATGTCGAAGGTATTGTCACTGCCTCGCTCTCGGCGCAGGGCATCCGGGCCGAGCGGATGCTGGTCTCGCCGACCGCATTCAACTCGGTGTTATGGCGAGTTCTGGTGATGCAAGACGGTGCCTACCATGAGGGTTTCTATTCCCTGCTCGATACCAGTTCCCGTGTCCACCTCGACCGTTTCGATCAGGGTTCGCCGCTGGAGTCCGCATTGCCACCGATCGACGGCGTGCGCCGCATCAAGGCATTTTCCAAAGGTTTTTACCGATTGCAACAGCAGGGATCCCAGGTGCTGATCACCGATTTGCGCATGGGCCAGGAGCCGGCCTACATATTCAACTTCGCGGTGGCGCAGCGCCGCAGCCTGCCGGTGCCCCTGGTGCCGGCCGAACAAATCGGCAGCAGGCCGGACCTGGCGCGGGTATTGCCCTGGCTGTGGCGGCGCGCCCTGGGCGAGCCGTTGCCGCCACCACGCTGACGCCGGGAACCTGACCATGCGCCCCTGCGCAGTACGGCGCGAGCCACCACCAACACATCCACCTGTCTGTTACGGCATGTACTGACCGCCGTTGACCTCGATGATCTGCCCGGTGACATACCCCGACAGTTGCCGCGACGCAAAATAGATAAACGCGCCGACGCATTCGTCGACCGTACCCAGGCGCTCCATCGGAATGGTCCTGCGCATGGTTTCGAGTTGTTCGGGCGTCGAGAATTTGTCATGGAAAGGTGTCTGGATCACGCCCGGAGAGACCGCGTTGACCCGGATATCACGCCCCACCAGTTCCTTGGCAAGGCCCTTGGTCGCCACGCTGACGAAGCCCTTCGACGCGGCGTACATCGCAGCGCCCGGTCCGCCCCCATGGCGTGCGGCGATGCTGGTCAGGTTGATGATGCTGCCGCCCTGCGTCATGTACGCGACGGCATGTTTGGTACACATCATCATCGAGCGCACATTGAGGTCGATGATGTCGTTGAAAATGCCGTCGGTGAGGTCCGCGATCGGAACGCGCTGCACCAGCGCGCCGGCATTGTTGATCAGGATGTCGATCCGCCCCCAACGCAGCGCCGCCTCGTTGACCACACGTTCGCATTGCGCGCTGTGGCGCAGGTCGCCCTGCAGCGCAAAGGCCTCGCCGCCGGCCTTGACAATACTGGCAACCACGGCGTCCGCGGCTTCCTTGGAGGTGTTGTAGTGCACCGCCACTTTCGCGCCAAAGGCGCCCAGCGCAAGCGCGCAACCGGCGCCGATGCCGGTGGATGCGCCGGTTATGAGTACGGCCTTGCCCTTGAGATCGTTCATGGTGTGGGTTTCCTTTCTGACGGGATGAAAAACGATGATCCGGGCGCGCCGCGTGCAGCAGCTGCCAGAATCGTTCTGCGGCCAGTCTAGCGCCTCCGTCGCGAGCCGGTAACGCCGAGACCGGTACGATCGGGCCTTGCACGCCAAAGCGCGTGCGCAACGGCCGCCGGCTGGCGCGCCGACTTCTCGCCAATCGCACTGGAAGTCCTGCTCGCCAAGGCACCCGGCCCGATGATCCACGATCCCACGCCGTTCGTCAGTTGGCCGGCCCATCGCCGGCGGTAACGCGCATGCGTGCCTCGGTCGCCGCGTACACCACTATGGCCAGCAGCAGCGGGCCGAGGTAATACAACGCACGATAGGTCAGCAGGGCCGCCAGAATGTCGTTCTGCGCCATCGCATTTGCCAGCAGCGCAATGAAAATGGCTTCTAGCACGCCCAGTCCGGCCGGCACATGCGTGATGGCACCGGCAACCGCGGCCACCAGTGTGACCCCAAGCACGACCGGATAGCCGACTGTCGGCCCGAGCAGTACACGGATCACGGCCGCAATGGTCAGCCAATTGAGCATCGAGACCAGCAGTTGGGCCACCGCCATGCGACCGGATGGCAGCGTGAACACATGCCCGCGCCATTGCCAGCGCCGGCGCGGCGCCATCGTGCAGCCCAGCACATAGGCCAGCGCCACCAGGGGCAGCAACACACCCAGTGAGGTCACCAGCAGTGTTCCAGGTTGCCACTCTGGCGGCCAGGTGACCGGGTGCAGCAGCAACACGCCGCCCATCAGCACCAGGTAGCCAAGCCAGTTCGTCACCACGCTCAGTCCGTACACCTGGGCGATCACGCCGCTGTCGAGTCCCAGCCGGGAATAAAGGCGGAAACGGAACCCGGCGCCTCCGACCAGCGCGCCCAGGTTCAGGTTGAATGCATACGACATCCAGGCCACCGACCAGGAACGGGGGACCGACAAGCCATGCCCGGTCGCCCTGCGTCCGAACAAGTCGAAACTGGCGACCATGCCATGGCTGGCGACCGCCAGTGCCGTCGCCAACAGCAAACTCGCGGGCGGATTGGCACGCACGCTGGTCCACACCTTGTCCCATTCGACCGCGCGACCGAATCGGAACAGCAACCACCCGAGCGCAACAAAAAACCCCAGCGTCAAGCCGCGACGCAGCCAAGGCCACCAGGAGCGCTGTGTCGGCGGGCCTGGCACGCCGGCGTCCGGGCCGGACCAGGAAACCGGTTCAGCGCGCGCCATCGGCCATTCCTGCGTCCGTCGCCGCCGCGGCGTCCGCATTCGCGCTGCCGCCTAATTGCTGCACCTTGGGCACCCGGTGCGGCAGCCAGCTGAACCAGCGGGAAAAACCGCTGAGCAGATGGAACAGCAAGAAGCCGCGCAGCGGATGCCAGAACGCCCACGTCGGCGCGGGAGGCTCGGGCGGGATCGACTTGCAGTGCTTGTCGATCAAATGCTGCAGCCGCTCGCCCAGTTGCTGCGTGAACTGCGCATCCCTGATCACCAGGTTGGCCTCGAGATTGAGCGTCAGGCTCAGCGGATCCAGGTTGCTGGATCCGACCGTGGACCAGTCGTCGTCCACCACGGCAACCTTGCCATGCAGCGGGCGCTCGCAGTACTCGTAAATCTGCACGCCGGAACGCTGCAGGTGACCATACAGCAGACTGGCGGCGATCTTGGCAATTGGCATGTCGGGCTCGCCCTGCAGAATCAGCACCACTTGCACACCGCGCCGCGCGGCACGCCGCATCTGGCGCAACATCAGATAGCCCGGGAAAAAATACGCATTGGCCAACACCACCCGCTTGCGCGCGGTGCGAATCGCCGCGCGGTAATGGCGCTCGATGGCATTGCGATGCCGATGGTTGTCGCGGGTGACAAAAATCATTTCGGCGCCGCCTGCCGACGGCACCGCGCGGCCCGGTGCGCTGGCGCGGTTGAGCGGATCGACGTTGCGGTGGTCGGATTGGCTGGCGACGGATCGCACGAAGGTGTGAATATGCGCCACGATCGGGCCCCGGACCGCGACCGCATAGTCCTGCTTGCCCAGGGGGCCGAATGTACGCAAGTGGTCGCATGAGAAATTGAGACCACCGACGAACGCCTGCTCGCCATCGACCACGACAATCTTGCGGTGCATCCGGCGCAACACGTTGAAGCGGATGCCCATGAGCCGCTTGGCGGGATCGAACACCCGCAGCCGCACACCGGCTTGTGTAAGCGACTCGACAAAGGGAGGTGTGAGTTCCGAGGACCCGAATCCGTCCACCAGCATGTCGACCCGGACACCACGTTGCGCTGCCTCCAGCAGCACCGCGTGCAGTTCAAGACCCACCTGGTCCTCGAACAGGATGAAGGTTTCCAGGATAACCTCATGGCGCGCCGCCCGGATGGCGTCGAACACCGCCGGGAAATACGCCTCGCCGTTTTCCAGCAGGCGCACCTGGTTGCCACCGGTCCAGCGCGAGGTGGGTTTCACAGGTCGATCTCCGCGGCCAGCGGCGCATGGTCGGACAGATGCGACCACGGCTTGCGCGGCAATACCATGGGCGCGTGGGCATCCGCGCCGCGCACATAGATGCGGTCGAGTCGCAGCAGCGGGAATCGGGCCGGGAACGTGCGGGCCGACTCCCCATAAACCATCTGGAACACCTCGTGCAAGCCGGCCCCACGGGTCAGATGCGCAGTGGCCCTGGAGCGCCAGTCATTGAAATCACCGGCGACGATGACCGGCACGCCGTCGGGCACCTCCGCGTTGACCAATGCGCACAACATGTCCAATTGTTGGCGGCGGTGGTTTTCGAGCAGGCCCAGGTGCACGCAGACCGCGTGAACATCCCCGAATCCGGGCACGGCCAGCGTGCAGTGCAGCATGCCGCGACGCTCGGGACCTTCGATCGACACGTCGCGATTCTGATGTTGCACGATCGGATACTTGGACAACACCGCATTGCCATGGTGGCCGTGCGGATAGACTGCGTTGCGTCCATAGGCGAAGTCGGGCCACATCGTATCGGCCAGAAACTCATACTGCGGCACCAGCGGCCAGTTGGCCTGGCGCGCGGCATGTCCGGCATGGTCACCCTGCACTTCCTGCAGGAACACCAGATCTGCCTGCACGGCGCGCACCGCACTGCGCAACTCCGGCAGGATGAAGCTGCGGTTGAGAAAGCTGAAGCCCTTGTGCATGTTCACGGTCAAGACGCGCAAAGACGGTCGGGAGCTCTGCAACGCAGCGCTGTCAGCGATGGCCTGGGGATTCACTCCTGAGTTGTACCATCCAAGCCCGCCAACGGCTGTAGGAGAAAGACGGCTATGGCATTGGGCCCGCCGCGGCAGCACGGCCGAGTGCCCGGTACGGCGGCTTCAGCGGTTACCTGGGCGGCCGATAACCCCTGCCCCGGCAGGCGGGTTGAAGCAATGTTACATATGCCGGTTACCCGTGGACCGCAAACGGTGGGATGATCACCCTTCGCGGCAAGGGAACCTTGTCATTTGGGTGAGGCTGGGAGGGACGTGGCATGCGATGGGCCAAGACAAGTTTGCGGAATAGCTTTTTTGGCTGGATGGGCCATCAGCCAGCGGCAGAACCCAGTGCCCGGCTGGAAGAAATCCGCAAGGCAATGTTGCTGGTGCTGGAGCAGAGCCTGGATGGAAAAAACTCAGCCGTCGAACGCAAGCTGCTGTTCGCACACGACCTCGATGAACTGTGGTACGCGCGGCCCGACCTGATGACCGCCATTGCCGCCGCACGCGGAGAATCCACCGCCCGTGCCTGCCTGGCCGACATTACGCAGATGTTCGACGCCGGAGCCGGGGGACGACTGCGGCGCGGTACCGGCAGTGGCCCGACCCGGGGCTGAACCCCCAGCGCCTGAGCGGCCTCGGCATGCAGTGCAAAAGTGTCGGATTGGCCAGCTTGGCATCCACACTTTGCGGTTTTCCTGGCTCACGGCCGGTCCTGGCACGCGAGCCTCATCAATAATGCGGCGGCGTGATCACCCACAGGACCCGGGTCGGCAAATCACCCGGATTGGCACAGCGATGCACCTGGGTACTCTTGAAGGAAAAACTGTCACCTTCATTCAGCCGGAAATGGCGCCCCGACACCCACAGCTCGAGTGTCCCCGACAACACATGGCCGGCCTCGGCGCCGTCGTGTGAATAGTCCTCGCTGTCGGCACCCGGATCAATCGTGCTCAGCAGCAGTTCAAGCGGACCGCTCAGGTTGGGCGAGAGCAGTTCCTCTGAAATGCCCAACCCGGTGAACGACATGCGCCGGCGCGCTCCGGCGCGAACCACGATATCGCTCTCCGCCGCATCGGCGCGGCCCGGGCTCTGGAAGAACCAGTTCATGTGCACCCCCAGTACATCGGCGATCTTCTTGAGCACCCCGATCGGCAGACGCGACTGGTTACGTTCAAGCTGGCTCAGGTAGCTGACCGAGATGCCGGCCTTGTCTGCCACCTCGCGCAAGGTCAGGTTCTTGACCTGGCGCAGTTCGCGCAGCTGCTCTCCGATGGCGGCCTCGGGGTTGGCACCAGACGGTTCACTGGCAATGTCGTCGGCCCGCTCCGGCGCCTGCTGCAACAACGGTCGAATCGCCATCGCTGTCTCAACCCGTGGTCGCGGGTGACGCCCGGGCCAGATCCGCGTCCTTGACGCGCAGGCTACGGGGATCGTACCAAGCGCCAAGCGACGCCTTCGCGGACACTCGCTCGCCCGCGACCTCGATCGCGTATTGCCCGCCCAGGATGTAGTCGCGGTCGGCGACGCCATCGGGATTGGACACATAGCCCATGCCCAGCGACCGGCCCAGCGTGTGGCCGAACATGCCCGAGGTGATGCGCCCCACGATGACGCCGTTGCGCCAGATCGGTTCGTTGTGGTACAGCAGCGGCAGCGGCTCGTCGAGTGCAAACTGGACCAGTCGACGACCCAATCCCTGCTCCTTTTGGCGCTGCAGCGCTTCGAGCCCGATGAAGCCGCCGGGCTTGTCCCAGGCCACGGCAAACCCGAGCCCGGCCTGCAGCGGCGTGTCCTCGTCGCTGATGTCGTGGCCCCAATGCCGGTAGCCTTTCTCGGTGCGCAGCGCGTTGAGCGCGTGATAGCCCGCAAGGCGCAACCCCAGGGGCTCACCCTCGGTCGCCAGCGCATCGAACACGGCTGGCGCAAATTCGGTCGCAATGTAGAGCTCCCATCCCAGTTCGCCGACATAGGTGATGCGGCTGGCGCGCACCCGCGCATAGGCCAGGTCGATCACCTGCGAATCGCCGAACGGGAACGCGGCATTGGAAAAATCTGCGTCTGACAGGCGCGACAACAGTTCGCGCGAGCGCGGCCCCATGAGGCCCAGCACCGCCATGCCCGAGCTGACATCGACCGCAATCGCGCGCGCATCGGCCGGAATCTGCCGTTGCAGCCAGGCGAAGTCGCGCGTGTGGGTGGCGGCGGCGGTGACGATCAAATAGCGATCGGCGGCTTCGCGCGTGACGGTGAGATCCGCCTCGATGCCACC
Source organism: Rhodoferax sp. (assembly GCA_043759735.1). GTDB lineage: Bacteria > Pseudomonadota > Gammaproteobacteria > Burkholderiales > Burkholderiaceae_C > CAISIP01. The sequence goes on along the minus strand of JAYUQC010000242.1, from coordinate 31,738 downwards.
GCGCTCGTTGAGCCACTGGGTATAGACGATACGCCCGACCGGCACCGCCACATCGTTGGCGCAGATGCGGCCCAGCACGCCCTCGGCGTCCGGGCCCTGCAACAGGAATTTGGCGAATGAAGATTGGTCGAACAGTCCAACTGCGGTGCGCACGGCGGCGCATTCCTGCGCGCAGTAGTCGAACCAGTTCTGGCGCCCGTAGCTATAACCGTAGGCGGCTGTGACGCCGGACGGCGCAAACCAGTTCGCACGCTCCCATCCGGCCGTCTCGCCGAAACAGGCGCCACGCGCCAGCAACCGATCATGCAGGATAGAGCGGCGCACGCCGCGCGCGGTCTCGGGCTGGCGGAACGGCCAGTGCATCGCGTACAGCAGGCCCAGGGTTTCGACCGTGCGGTCCTTCAGGTAGCTGCGGTTGCGCTGGAACGGCAGACAGCGGCGCACATCGACGTCCCACAGGTCCATCGGCGCATGGCCATCGATGACCCAGTCGGCCAGCACCTTGCCGGCGCCGCCGGCCGACTGGATGCCGATCGAATTGAATCCGGCCGCAACAAACAAGTTGCGCACCTCCGGGGTTTCGCCCAGCAGGTAGCGGTCGTCCGGGGTGAAACTCTCCGGCCCGTTGAAAAACAGGTTGATGCCGGTCTCGGCCAGCGCCGGTACCCGATGCACTGCGCCGCTCAGCAGCGGTTCGATATGTTCCAGGTCGTCGGGCAGCTGGTCAAAGCAGAAGGCCTCGGGAATGCCGCGCATGCCCCAGGGCTTGGCAACCGGCTCGAACCAGCCGACCAGCAACTTGCCCGCGTCCTCCTTGAAATAGGCGCAGCCGTCGGGGTCGCGCAACACCGGCAGGCTGGGCGACAGCCCGGCCATCGGCTCGGTCACGATATAGAAATGCTCGGCCGCGTGCAGCGGCACCGTGGTGCCGGCGCGCGCGCCCAGCGCATGGGCCCACATGCCGGCGCAGTTGATGACGACCTCGGCGCTGATCGCCCCCTTGTGCGTGCGCACACCCACCGCCCGGCCCTCGCGCAGCAGGATCTCGTCGACCGCAGTCTGCTCGAAGATCTTCACGCCGCGGCTGCGCGCGCCGCGGGCCAGCGCCTGCGTGGTGTCGATCGGGTTGGTGCGGCCATCCTTGGGCAGGAAGACGCCGCCGACCAGATCGTCGGCATACACGCCGGGCCATTTGTCCGCGACCTCGGCGGCACTCAGCGTATGCACCTCCAGGCCAAAGCACTTGGCCATCGACGCCCCGCGCCGCAATTCCTCGAAACGTGCCGCCGTGGTGGCCACCGCGATCGATCCGGTCTGGCGAAATCCGGTCGCCTGCCCGGTTTCGGCCTCGAGTGACGCATATAAGCCGGTGGTGTACTGCGCCAGCCGTGTCATGTTGTAAGTCGCGCGCAACTGGCCGACCAGTCCGGCCGCGTGCCAGGTCGTGCCGCAGGTCAGCTGCCGGCGCTCGAGCAGCACCACGTCGGTCCAGCCGCGCAGGCTCAGGTGGTAGGCCACGCTGCAACCCACGATGCCGCCCCCGACAATGACGACCCTGGCGTGTTTGGGCAGATCCATCGGCCACTCCTTTGTTGAAATAATCTAGAGAAATTACACAGTCAAATAATCTGCAAACAAGTATTCCACAAACGAGGTGTTGCAGTCTACAATTTTGCATCGGAAGGAACTGCACCGCAGCGCACGGCCAACCGGAACGCGTACCGTCAGCGACAACAGCCGCGTGAGCGGCGATGGAGATGGGCATGGCAGAACAGGCGAAGGTGGTTGTCATCGGTGGCGGTGTCGCGGGCTGCAGTTGCCTGTACCACCTGGCGCGCGCCGGCATCACCGATGCGCTGCTGATCGAACGCGACGAGTTGACCTCGGGTTCCACCTGGCACGCGGCCGGCAACCTGCCGACCTTCTCGACCAGCTGGAGCATGCTCAAGCTGCAGAAGTATTCGGCAGCGTTGTACCGTGAACTGGCTGCATCGAGCGAACACCCGATCAACTACCACATCACCGGCTCGGTGCGGCTGGCGCACGGACGCGACAGGATGGACGAGTTCCACCATGTGCAGAGCATGGGCCGGGCCAACGGGATGGAATACGACATCCTGTCGCCGGCCGAATTGCGCCAGCGTTATCCATTCATCGAAACGCATGACCTGCTCGGTGCGTTGTGGGATCCGCTGGACGGTGACATCGATCCGTCGCAACTGACCCAGGCACTGGGCCGGGCGGCGCGCGCGTTGGGCGCCAAGGTGCGCCGGCATACCCGCGTCACCTCGCTTGCGCAGCGCCCGAACGGCGAGTGGCTGGTCGGCACCGACAAGGGGGATATCGTGGCCGAGATCGTGGTGAATGCTGCCGGCTACCGGGCCGGCGAGATCATGACCATGATCGGGCGCCACCTGCCGATCGCGGTGATGTCGCACCAGTACCTGGTGACCGAGGACCTGCCGGAGCTGCGCGAACGCAGCGCGCACCTGCCGCTGCTGCGCGATCCCGACACCTCCTATTACCTGCGCCAGGAACGCGACGGATTCATCCTGGGGCCTTACGAATGGAAGGCCACGCCGATGTGGCTCGACGGCATACCCGACGCGTTTGCCAACCAGCTCTGGAACGACGACTTCGAGCGGCTCGAGGACTATATCAACGACGCGGTGGCAAGGGTACCCCTGCTCGGGCGCGCCGGCATCAAGCGTGGCGTGAACGGCCCGATACCATATTCCCCGGACGGCAATCCGTACATCGGCCCGGAGCCCGGACTGCGCAACTTCTTCCACTGCAACACCTTCAGCTTCGGCATCACGCAGGGCGGCGGCGCTGGCAAGGCACTGGCCGAATGGGTGGTGCACGGCCAGACCGAATGGGACCTGTGGTCGGTCGACCGGCGCCGCTACACCGACTACGCCACCACGCCCTACACAGTGGCCAAGGCGATCGAGGTCTACCAGAATGAATACGCATCGTCGTTCCCGTACGAGGAACGGCCGGCCGGGCGGCCGTTGCGCACATCGCCGCTGTATGAAACCCTCAAGGCCAAGGGCGCGCGTTTCGGCGCGCGCGGGGGCTGGGAGCGCGCCGTGTATTTCGATACGCAGGGCAGCGTGGGGGCCGGCAAGCCCTCGTTCCGGCGCGAACATGTCTGGAGCGATGCGGTGGCCGAAGAAGTTCGTGCGGTGCGCGAGCGGGTCGCGGTGCTGGATCTGCCCGGATTCACGAAATTCGAACTCCAGGGTCCGGGCGCTGCCGCCCATCTCGACCGCCTGTCGTGTTCAAAGCTGCCCAAGGTCGGCCGGGTGTCGCTGGCCTATGCGCTGACACCAACCGGCAAGCTGCTGAGCGAGTTCACGATCACGCGGCTGGCCGAAGACCATTTCTACATCATTTGCGCGGCCGTTGCCGCCAGCCATGACCTGGACCTGCTGCAATCGGGGCTGCCTCATGAGAAAACGCCGGGCCGCTCCCAAGTTTTCTGGCACCCCCTTGGGGGGCCTGGCGAAGCCAGGGCTGGGGGCGCTCTCATGTCATCCGCCGGGCCGCCCCAAGGATCGCTGCACCCCATCGGGGGGCCAGGCGAAGCCTGGGTTGGGGGCGATCCAAACAGCCCGATCACGATCCGCGACCGGTCGGCCGAACTCGGCTCGCTGATCGTCGTCGGGCCGCGTGCGCGCGAGGTGCTGGCGCAAGTGACCGACGCCGACCTGTCCAGTACCGCCTTCCCCTGGCTTAGTGCCAGGGACATCGACACCGTGAGCGGCAAGATGCTCGCAATGCGCGTCAACTATGTTGGAGAACTCGGCTGGGAACTGCATGCGCCCGTGGCGCAGATGCCGGCGCTGTACGCAGCTCTCTGGCGCGCCGGCCAGCCGTTCGGCATCCGCGACTTCGGCATGTACGCGATGGACAGCCTGCGCGTGGACAAATGCTACCGCGGCTGGAAAAGCGACCTGGAAAGCGGCTATACGCCGCTGGAGGCCTCACTCGACCGCTTCGTCGACGCCGGCAAGGCCACTGAATTCGTCGGCAAGCAGGCGCTGCTGGCCGAGATCGCGCGCGGCCCGGCACAACGATTCGTGCCTTTGACCTTGGACGAACCAGGCGACGCCGAAGCGCCCTATTGCGCCCAGGTATTCGACGGCGACACCAATGTCGGCCTGACCACGTCGGGAGTCTGGAGCCACACATTGCAGCAAAGCGTCGCTCTCGCTTACGTGCGCACCGCCCAAGCGACGCCCGGAACCCGGCTGCAGGTCAATGTGCTGGGCAAGAGGGTGTCGGCCACGGTGCAATCGGAACCCCTGTACGACCCCAGCAACCAGCGGCTGCGCGCCTGAGCGCGGGCGCGGCAGTTTACCGACCACCACCAACCCAGGAGCACGCGATGAGCGACACAGCAGAACCCACCGTCCGCCGCGGCGGTGCACGCGAGGCGCGGCGCGCCGCGCGCGCCGCGCCATTGCCCGACAGTCTGCGCCCGGTGCGCCCGGGCATGGACGGTGGGCGCTATAAGGCGCTGAGCGATGCCGACGTGCAAAAAATTCACAACGCGGCACTCGACGCGTTGGAGAATATCGGCTTTGCCGACGCACCGGAAAGCGGCATCGCACTGATGACACGCGCCGGTGCCAAGCTCACCGACACCGGGCGTCTGCTGTTTCCGCGCGCGCTGGTCGAGGACACGATCGCCAATGCGGCGCGGCACTTCGTACTGCATGCCCAGGACCCGAAGTACGACATGGAACCCTGGGGTTCGCGCGTCTATTTCGGCACTGCCGGTGCCGCGGTGCACATGGTCAACGCCCAGACCGGCGAATACCGCGACTCGACGACCCAGGATCTGTATGACATCGCGCGCGTGGTGGACACGCTCGAGCACCTGCATTTTTTTCAGCGTTCGGTGGTGTGCCGCGAGCTGACCAACCCGGCGGAGATGGATTTCAACACCACCTATGCGTCGGTCTGCGGCACCACCAAGCATGTGGGCTCGAGCTGGGTCTCGCCCGAACATGTGGAGCAAAGCCTGCAGATGTTGCACCTGATCGCGGGCGGCGAGGACAAATGGCGCGCGCGCCCGTTTGTCAGCCAGTCCAACTGCTTTGTCGTGCCGCCGATGAAGTTTGCCTTCGACGCCTGCAAGTGCATGGAGGTCGCGGTGCGCGGCGGCATGCCGGTGCTGCTGTTGTCGGCGGGGCAGGCGGGTGCCACCGCACCGGCCTCGCTGGCTGCCGCACTGGTACAGGAAGTGGCCGAGTGCCTGGCCGGGCTGGTCTATGTCAATGCGATACAGCCCAAGGCAACGGCGATTTTCGGCACCTGGTGTTTCGTCTCCGACCTGCGCACCGGGGCGATGTCCGGTGGCAGCCCGGAACAGGCGCTGCTGTCGGCGGCGAGCGCGCAGATGTCGCGCTTTTACGATCTGACTGGTGGCACCGCGTCGGGCATGACCGACTCCAAGCTGCCGGACGCGCAATGCGGCATGGAGAGGGCCTACAACCATGCGCTGGTGGGCAACAGCGGCGCCAATCTGATCTACGAATCAGCGGGCATGATGGCCAGCCTGATGGGTTTCTCGCTCGAGAGCCTGCTGATCGATAACGACCTGATCGGCGCGGTGCAGCGTACGATTCGCGGCATCGAGGTCAACGACGAATCGATCTCGCTGGAAACCATGCGCCAGGTCTGCCTGGAAGGCCCGGGCCATTACCTGGGCGCGGAACAGACGCTCAAGCTGATGCAGCGCGATTACCTGTACCCGCAACTGGGCGACCGCTCCAGCCCGAACCAGTGGGCCGAGCAGGGTCGGCCGGATCTGATCGAACGTGCCGCCGGCAAGCTCGGTGCGATCCTGGCCAGCCACTACCCCTCGCACATACCGCGCGACATCGACGACGCGATCCGGGCGAAGTTTCCGGTTCGGCTACCGCGCGAGGCGATGCAACCGGCGGGCTGACAACACCGCGCCCGGGCGCCCGTCCGGCACCCGGACCTGCACCGGCTCGGGCCCGGGCCGGGAAGCGCTTTCGATGCGGTCTGCAAACTCGGCACAATGGCGCGTGCTGCAACCATTCGAAAGGACTTCCATGGCATCCGGAAAAATACTGGTCGCGCAGGGCGGCGGACCGACGGCGGTAATCAACCAGTCGATGGTCGGCGTGGCGCTCGAAGCGCGGCGCCACCACAATGTGCAGCGGGTCTATGGTGCGCGCCATGGGGTGCGTGGCATCGTCGACGAGGATTTTGTCGACCTCACGCAAGAGACCAGCCACAACCTCGAACTGGTGGCGGCCACGCCCTCGTCGGCGCTGGGCTCCACCCGCGACAAACCCGACGCAAAATATTGCCACGCGATCTTCGAGGTGCTGCGCGCCCACGAGATCGAGCATTTCTTCTACATCGGCGGCAACGACTCATCGGACACGGTGCGCATCGTCAGCGAGGAAGCGCGCAAGGCGAACTACCCGCTGCGTTCGATCCACATCCCCAAGACCATCGACAACGACCTGGTGGGCAACGACCACACACCCGGTTTCCCGTCTGCGGCCCGGTTCGTTGCGCAGGCGTTTGCCGGCGTCAACCTGGACAACGCCGCGCTGCCAGGCGTGTATGTGGGCGTGGTGATGGGTCGCCACGCCGGTTTCCTGACTGCGGCGTCGGCGCTGGGCAAGAAGTTCGAGGACGACGGCCCGCACCTGATCTACCTGCCCGAGCGCACCTTTGATCTGCCGCAGTTCCTGGCCGACGTCAAGGCCGCCTATGCACGTTTCGGGCGTTGCGTGATCGCCGTCTCCGAGGGCATCCACGACGCGTCGGGAACGCCCATGCTCAGCCTGCTGGCCAAGGAACTGGAACATGACGCGCATGGCAACGTGCAGCTCTCGGGCACCGGTGCGCTGGCCGACCTGTTGTGCGAGGAGATCCGCAGCAAGCTGGGAATCAAGCGGGTGCGCGGTGACACCTTCGGTTATCTGCAGCGCTCGTTCATCGGTTGCGTATCGGACGTCGATCAGCGCGAGGCCCGCGAGGTCGGCGAGAAGGCGGTGCAGTTTGCGATGTGGGGCACGCAAGACGGCTCCGTGGCGATTCGGCGCACCGGCTTTTATTCCGTGGACTATGCGCTGCTCGATCTGGCCGCAGTGGCCGGCAAGACCCGGGTCATGGAGGACCACTTCATTGCGCCCGGTGGCACCGACGTGACCGATGCATTCCGGCTCTATCTGCGCCCATTGCTGGGCTCGGGCATGCCCGACGCGTTTCGCCTGCGCGCGGCGCCGGTGGCGCGGCGCAGCAACGCCTGAACCGAGGGCCCATGTTCCTGGCCTCCAAGCTGCTGGCGTTTGCGATCGAGCCGCTGTTCTGGGTTCTGCTGTTGCTGCTGGCGGGGCTGCTGCAGCTGCGTCGCAGGCCGCAATGGGGACAGGCCTTGGGATGGATGGCGCTGCTGGTGCTGGCAGCCAGTTGCTGGACATCCGGCCCGGAAGCAATGGTGCGGTCACTGGAATCGCGTTACGCGCGATCGGCGACGATCGACGTGCGCCAGCAGGTGGGCGTCGTGGTGCTTGGCGGCGCCTTGTCCAGTCCCGAGTTGTGGGCCGCGCACCGGCAGGTGGGCCTGAATGAACAGGCCGAGCGCATGACCGAAGCGGTTGCGCTGCTGCGCCAGTATCCCCATCTGCGACTGCTGTTCACCGGCGGCATTGCCAACGTCAGCGCTACCGGCGCCACCGAGGCCCAGCGCGCCAGGGCGTTCTTCGATGCCATGGGCATCGAGCCGTCGCGCGTCGTGTATGAGGCCGCTTCGCGCAACACCTACGAAAACGCCTTGCACAGCGCGAGCGTGGCCGGCGTGGACAAGAATCAGCCCTGGTTGCTTCTCACGTCGGCGTTCCACATGCCGCGCTCGATGGGCGTGTTCAGGCGGGTTGGCTGGAACGTGACACCCTGGCCGGTGGACTACCGCACCACGGCGCATGATTCCTGGTTCGATTTCTCGTTGCACAGCGGACCGTCTCTCTGGTCGCTGGCGCTGCATGAATGGCTGGGCATCTGGGCCTACCGGATCGCCGGCTGGCTTTGACCCGCAGGACCGCGGGACCGGCCTGCGCGCTAGTAGGTTGAATGCTCGCGTTGTTCGAGGGTCATCCGCGTTGCCAGCAATTTGTCGATGCGCCGCCCGTCCAGATCGACGACTTCGAACGCCCAGCCGGCGCATTCGATGCGTTCACCTTCCACCGGCAGGCTGCCGGACACTGCCATCAGCAGGCCGGCCACCGTGTTGTAGCGGCCACGTTCCTCGTCGGGCAACTCATTGATGTCCAGTCGCGACTTGAATTCGCCCACCGGCATCGCGCCGTCGATCAACCAGGAGCCGTCGTCGCGCGGCGTGGCCCAGGCATCGATCGGTGTGTAGGGTTGCAACTCGCCAGTGATGGCCTCGAGCATGTCGTTGGGCGTGATCAGCCCCTGCACCTCGCCATACTCGTCCACCACCAGCACCATGCGCGCGGTCTTGGTACGGAACTGCTCGAGCAGTTCCATGCCCGAGAGGGTCTCGGGCACGAAGACCGGGGCATGCACATGTTCTTCGATGGTACCCGTGTGCTGCGCTCCGAGCACGATCAGCTGACCCAGGCTGATCGTGCCCACCACGTTCTCCAGCGAGCCGCGGCATACCGGGTACCAGGAGAAGGCGCGTTTGGCGCCCCCCTCGCGCAACTGCTCCAGAATCACACCGGCCGACTGCCCGGCATCGAGCCACTTGATGTCCGAGCGCGGTAACATCATGGAGGTCAGCGGGCGGTCGTCCAGCAGAAACACGTTCTGCACCATCTGGCGCTCCTGCTCCTCGATCACGCCGGCATCGACGCCCTCCTCCAGGCTGGCACTGATTTCGGCCTCGGTCACCGCGCGGTTGCCCGCGTTGTCGATGCGCAGCAGCCGCAGCGTGCCATGGGTGCAGGCGGACAGCAACCAGACGAACGGATGCGCGATGCTGGCCACCCAGGTCATCGGGCGCGCGATCACACGGGACACCTGCTCCGGATACAACTGCCCGATACGCTTGGGTACCAGTTCGCCGAATACGATGGTGGTAAAAGTGATGATGGTCACCACCAGCGCGGTCGCGCTGATGTCGGCCACGCCAACGGCGATGCCGAAAGCCTGGATCCAGTTCGACAGGTCATCGCTGAACGCGGCCTCGCCGATGATGCCGTTGAGCACGCCAATAGAGGTGATGCCGACCTGCACCGAGGACAGGAAACGGGTCGGGTTCTCCAGCAGCGTCAGGGCCGCCTGGGCGCCACCATCGCCGTCTTCGGCCATGCCGATCAGCCGCGCCTTGCGACTGGCGGTCAACGCCAGCTCGGACATCGCAAAGGCGCCGTTGAGCAGCGTCAACAGCGCAATCAGCAAAAAATCCATGGATCCAGCGGCAAAATCAACACCATGGCACTTTACCTGATCGGCGACGTACAAGGCTGCGATGACGCACTCGGGCGGCTGCTCCGGGCTATCGACTTCTCACCTAGCCGGGACCGGCTGGTCTTGCTGGGAGACCTGGTCAACCGCGGCCCCGACTCGCTGGGCGTGTTGCGCCGCGTGATGCGGCTGCAAGGCGCCGCGCGCTGCGTGCTGGGCAACCATGACCTGCACCTGCTGGCCATCGCCAGCAAGGTCCGGCCGCCGCATCGCAGGGACACCGTGGATGCGGTGCTGGCGGCGCCCGACTGCCAATCCCTGCTGGCCTGGCTGCGCGCGCAGCCGCTGGCGCTGCTGGACCGCATCAACGGTCAGGACCTGCTGATGGTGCATGCCGGCGTGTTGCCCTCATGGACGCCGCAGCAGACCCTGGCACTGGCGCAAGAAGTGGGCCAGATGATGGCCAGCCGCGATTTCGATCCGTTCCTGCGCCAGATGTATGGCGACACTCCCACGCAATGGTCGCCCGATCTGAGGGGCGTTGCGCGCTGGCGCGCAATCATCAACGTGCTGACCCGGCTACGCTTTTGCACTACCGATGACCGCATGGAATTCGACACCAAGGAGGGCGCCGATGCCGCGCCACCAGGCTACTGGCCATGGTTCGATGCGCCCGGGCGCCACAGCGCATCGGCCACGGTGGCCTTCGGACACTGGTCCACGCTCGGATGGCTGGCACGCAGCGACGTGTTGTCGCTCGATACCGGATGTGTGTGGGGTGGCAAGCTCAGCGCAGCACGGATCGACGCGACCGCGCAGCCGAACCAGCTGAGTGCCACCCTGGTCCAGGTGGCATGCCCGCAGGCCCAGCATCCCGGCCGTTGACGGCTGGGGCCTACGATGGTTCGGCGACCGCCGATTCCGGCTTGAACAGCGCGGCGACGCGGCGCTTGGGTTTGATGTTGGCGGAGATGCTGCGCGCGGGCCGCGGCATCGCAGATTCCCACACAGGTTTGTCTGCAGCAGCAGCCGGCGCTTCATAGGGTTTGTCGAAGAACGGATCGCGCGATACCGGCGGCGGGCGCACCAGATCGCGCCGTGGACCGCGTTCGCGCCGATCGGCGTCGGCGCCCTCCGTACGCGCGCGACCAGCCGGCCGCGGCTCGGCGGGAACCTCGTCACCGGCGTACATGCGCCGTCCATCATTGATCCGACCCTGGCGGCGGATGTCGGGGCTGTCCTCGTCGAATTCGATCGGTTCGATCTCCAGTTTGGCCTTGAGCAGCTTTTCCAGATCGGCCACCAGACGCGCATCGCTGCGGGTCACAAAGGTTATCGCCAGGCCGGAGGCACCGGCGCGCCCGGTACGCCCGATGCGGTGGATGTAGTCTTCGGCATTGAACGGAACGTCGAAATTGAACACCGCAGGCACATCCTTGATGTCCAGCCCGCGGGCCGCCACATCGGTGCACACCAGCAGATCGACCTCGCCCTTCTTGAACGCATCGAGCGCCTTGAGCCGCTCGTCCTGGCTCTTGTCACCGTGCAGCGCGGTGGTATTGAGCCCTTCACGCTCCAGCGAGCGCGCCAGCCGGGCGCAGCCCAGCTTGCTATTGACAAACACGAAGGCCTGCTTGGTTTCATGGCGGCGCAGCAGCTGGTGCAAGGCACGCCGTTTGTCGTCATCGCCAACGCTGTAGAAATGCTGCTCCACTGTGGAGGCCGCGGCATTCGGACGCGCCACTTCGATCGTGACCGGGTCCTGCAAATAGCTATTCGCCAGTCGTTTGATCTCTGACGAGAAGGTGGCCGAGAACAACAGAGTCGTGCGCTGCTTGGGCAGGTAGCTCAGGATGCGCTGCAGGTCGGGCAGGAACCCGATGTCAAGCATCCGGTCCGCCTCGTCCAGCACCACATACTCGACCTGGTTGAGCACCGCGTTCTTGGCCTCGATATGGTCCAGCAGGCGGCCCGGGGTCGCCACCAGGATTTCGACGCCGCGCTTGAGTTCGGCCGTCTGCGGCTTCATGTCCATGCCGCCAAACACCACGGTACATCGCAGCTGGGTGTACTTGGCGTAGGCCTTGATCGCCTGCGCCACCTGGTCGGCCAACTCCCGCGTCGGCAGCAGCACCAGCGCCCGCACCGGATGGCGTGCCGGCGAGGTCGAGGTGTTTTCGTGCGCCAGCATGCGTTGCAGCAGGGGCAGCGAAAAAGCGGCGGTCTTGCCAGTGCCGGTCTGGGCTGCACCCATCACGTCACGGCCCTGCAACACCATGGGAATGGCCTGGGCCTGGATCGGCGTCATCGATTCATAGCCCAGGTCCTGCACGGCGCGCGCCAATGGCGCCGCCAATTGCAGCTGGGAGAACGCGTCGATGCGGGAAAGGGAAATTTCTGGAGAAAGGGTTGCAGATTCTGTCATCGATACCTGTCAGGGGGACGTGCTCAAGGGCCTGTTCTGGGCGCCTAGGCGGGTGGTGCCCTCGAATCGGGCAAACTTCTATTATCCCCCCAACGGGGAAATCGATCAGAGCCTGCGCGCCGAGAAGGTGTCGCAGCCCTTGATGGTGCCGCCCTGGAGCCCGATGTTGAACCAACGCTGGCGCTGCGCGCTGGTGCCATGGCTGAAGCTCTCCGGCACTGCCGCACCGCCGCCGGCGCGCTGCAGCGCGTCGTCGCCGATGCGGGCCGCTGCGTTCATGGCCTCGTCGATGTCGCCGCCTTCCAGCACCTGGCGCGCGTTCTGCGCATGGTGCGCCCACAGTCCTGCAAGGCAGTCGGCCTGCAATTCCAGGCGCACGCTCAGCGCGTTGTATTCGGCCTGGCTTGCCCGGGGTCTGGCCTGCTCCATCTTCTGCGTGATGCCCAGCAGGTTCTGTACATGGTGACCGACCTCATGCGCCACCACATAGGCCTGGGCAAAGTCGCCCGGCGCGCCCAGGCGCGATCGAAGGGTCTCGTAAAAGTCCAGGTCGATATACACCTTCTGGTCGCCCGGGCAATAAAAAGGCCCCATCGCCGCCTGCCCGGTACCCCAGGCCGTGGGGGTAGTGCCACGGAACAGGACCAGCCGCGGCACCTGGTATTGGGCCCCGCCCTTGGCGAACACATCCTTCCAGACATCCTCGGTATCGGCCAGCACGGTGGAGACGAAACGGGCCAGACGATCGTCAGCCGGCGGCTGGCCCGCCGGCGTCTGCTGCTGGGCCACCTGCTCGCTGCCGCCAGTGAGCAGGCCGAGGATGGTCAGTGGATTGACGCCAAACACCCAGCCACCGACCAGGGCGATCACGATTGTGCCGATGCCGATACCACGCCCCCCGATCATGCGCCCCGAACCCGATCCTCCGGATGACCGGCGGTCTTCGACATTGTCCGATTGCCGGTTGCCTTCCCATTTCATACCCAACTCCCGTTGTGCGGATCAAAAATCGCGGTAAATTGCGCCCATGTTACGCAAAACAACTCCCTTGTCGCCCCAACAGGGCAGACTCGCCCCCGTATCGAACCGCAACACCACGACGGCGACCGTATTGCTGACCGGCTTTAGCCCCTATGGTGGCGACACGACCAACGTCAGCTGGCAAGTGGCGCAATCCCTGGACGGTGCCGAGATCGGTGGGCACTCGGTGGTGGCGGCCCAGTTGCCAACCGAGTTCGACACCTCCCTGGAGCGCCTCACCGACCTGATGCAGCAGCATCGCCCGACCTTGGTAATTTGCCTTGGCCAGGCGGGCGGCCGCAACGCAATTTCTCTGGAGCGGGTGGCGATCAACGTGGCCGACGCCCGGATCGCCGACAACGCAGGCATGCAACCCATCGACAAGCCCGTCGTCAGTGGCGGTCCGCCGGCCTATTTCACCAGTCTGCCGATCAAGGCCATGCTCAAGACGATGCAACAGGATGGCCTGGCGTGCGAAGTGTCGCAGACAGCCGGCACCTATGTCTGCAACCATGTGTTTTACGGCTTGATGCATACGCTGGAGCGGCGCCGTGTGCTGCAGGGGGTGCGGGGCGGATTCATCCACCTGCCGTTTTTGCCCGAACAGGGCACGCCCAACATGGCGCTGGCCGACATTTTGCGCGGCCTGCGCCTGGCGATTGCCTGTGCGCTGGCGACCGACCAGGACCTCAAGGTTGGCGCCGGTACCAATCACTGAACCAGCCGGCCGATCCCCCGCGCTGTTACACCGATCCGCTTGTAGGCGCCGATTCAGGCGCGTGGCAGGGTCACGCCGCGCTGGCCCTGGTATTTGCCGCCGCGATCCTTGTAGCTGGTCTCGCAGACTTCGTCGCTCTCGAAAAACAGCACCTGGGCGCAGCCTTCGCCGGCGTAGATCTTGGCCGGCAGCGGTGTGGTGTTGGAGAACTCCAGCGTCACATAGCCTTCCCACTCGGGCTCGAACGGCGTCACGTTGACGATGATGCCGCAGCGTGCATAGGTGCTTTTTCCCAGGCAGATGGTCAGCACATTGCGCGGAATGCGAAAGTACTCCAGCGTGCGGGCCAGCGCAAAGCTGTTGGGCGGGATGATGCACACATCGTCGTAAAAATCGACAAAGCTCTTTTCATCAAAATTCTTCGGGTCCACGACCGTGCTGTGAATATTCGTGAACACCTTGAATTCGGGCGCGCAACGGATGTCGTAGCCGTAGCTGCTGGTGCCATAGCTGATGATCCGATTTCCGTCGCGCTCGCGGATCTGCCCGGGCTCGAAGGGCTCGATCATGCCGGTGCTCTGCGCCATGCGGCGGATCCATTTGTCGCTCTTGATGGTCATGCTGGGGTTCCGAGTGTCTGGGCTGTGTCAGAGCGCCGATTGTAGGAACACGCCACAAGGCGGGCGCCCAAGCCGGCAGGCACCTAGCCGGCCGGGGCGGCAATCACGGTGCGCTCGACCAACCGGTCGTCGCCCAGCACGATCATCGCAAACAGCAGTTCGTCCAGGTTGTCCGCGCTGCCGGTACGCCGGGCCAGCAGGCTGGTGCAGCGCGGCTGCAGCACGATGAAGTCCGCCTCACACCCCGGCGCCAGGTTGCCCACCACGCCTTCGAGGCCCAGGGCGCGCGCCGCACCGGCCGTGTGCTGCCACCACAACTGCTGCGGCGCCAGACTCAATCCGGGCTTGGTCTGGCCCTCACGGCCGACGGTGTAGGCCGCCAGCATGGTGCGAAACGGCGACAACGAGGTGCCACCGCCGACGTCGCTGGCCAGTCCGTACTGGAATCCCACCCGATCGGCGCCGGCATAGTCGAAAAATCCGCTGCCCAGGAACAGGTTGCTGGTCGGGCTGATCGCCGCCGCCGCGCCGGTGTCGCGCATCAGGGCCCGGTCGGCATCGTCGAAATGGATGCAGTGGGCATAGATTGCGCGCCGGCGCATCAGACCAAAGCCGTCGTACACCGCCAGATAGGAGCGCGCGGTCGGGAACAGTTCCCGGGCCCATGCCACCTCGTCCTTGTTCTCCGCCACATGCGACTGGATCCACACATCGGGATACCGTGCCGCCAGTTCGCCGGCACCGCGCAACTGGGCATCGCTGCAACTGGGTGCGAAGCGCGGCGTGATCGCGTAGCCCAGCCGGTTCACGCCATGCCAGCGCCGGATCAACGCCTCGGTATCGAGCAGGCTTTGCTCGGTCTGGTCCCGCACTCCGTCCGGTGAATGGCGATCCTGCAGCACCTTGCCGGCGATCATGCGCATCGAGCGCCGGCTGGCCTCGGTAAAGAACGCATCCACCGAGGCCGGGTGCGATGTGGCGAAAGTCAGCGCAGTCGTCACGCCGTTGCGCAGCAACTCGGTGATGAAGAACTGCGCCACCTGCTGCGCATGCGCCGGGTCGGCAAACCGGCTTTCCTGCGGGAATGTGTAGTTCTCCAGCCAGGGCAACAAGCCACTGGCGGGCGAGCCGATCACGTCGATCTGGGGGTAATGCACATGCAGGTCGACAAAGCCCGGCGCAATGATGCGCCCGCTCAGGTTCTCCACCTGCAGGCCCGGGTAGCGCGGCGCCACCGCGTCGTAGGGACCGACCGCCAGTACCCTTTGGCAAACCCCGCCGTCGTCGCCTACTACCAGCAGGCCGTCCTTGTCGAATAGGGCGTTGTGCCGCGAATCGAAGCGCAATACCGAGGCGCGATAGGCTTTCATGAGGGTCGAGCATAGCGAGGAAATGGCCGCCCTCTCATACGGGCAGCACCATAACTGCCCAACCAAGATTCAACGTGCGCGCCTCGCGATCCCAGGCAAGTGGGAAAAGGGTTGGCCAGGGACATAACCTGACACTGGATCGAACTGCTGCAATTCGGCAGAAAAAGCCATGCCGCCCGTCACTCTCGTGGTCGAAAACCGAGCCGCCCGATCGATGGTTAATTGTGTTCTTGATCAGAATTGTGCCGGATAGTCTTGTACATTGTGGGACGCGCGGAGACGCTGACGGCTCTGGACAGCAGTGGCCAAGGACTTGAACACATGGAAGGCATGCGATTACGTCATATGGCACAGCACCTCGATCTTTTCTGCGAGACCTTGCGACGCGATGCGCCAAATGCGCCGATGACTGTTGCCGACCAAGTGGTCAACGGTGATGGCCGTGGAAGAGCCACGCGACGAAGGCCCAGCAGTACGACCCGACGTCGATCATCAACCAGGTGCGCCAGAGCGTGGATACCTGGCGTGCGCTGCCCAACCCGAGCCAGTGGCAGGTGACACCGGAGACGGCACGACTGCTGCAACACTGGCGGCACCACGATATCAGCAGCATCCGCCCGTTTTTCTGCCAGGTGGAGGCCGCCGAAACGGCCATCTGGCTGACCGAGGTGGCACCCCAATCCAAAAGCGGCAAGCAACTGCTCGACCACCTGGCCAGCGCCAACAACGACGCCAACCCCGAACTGATGCGCCTGGCGCTGAAGCTGGCCACCGGCGCGGGCAAGACCACCGTCATGGCCATGATCATTGCGTGGCAGACAGTGAACGCCGTGCGCCGGACGGCAAGCAAGCTGTTCACACGGGGTTTCCTCAGTGCGTTGAACCAGGCAGTCGGACGGACTCGCGATCGGTTTCCCGACGACTTCATGTTTCAGGTTTCGGAAGAAGAGTATGCGCAGATCCGGTCACGGTTTGTGACCGCATCAGCTGACGAAATTCGCAACTCGTCACAATCTGTGATGAGTACCCGCAAGCACCGTGGCCTCGCCTACCGTCCGTACGCCTTCACCGAGCAGGGCATCGCCATGCTCTCCAGCGTGTTGCGCTCGCAGCGTGCGGTCGAGGTCAACATTGCCATCATGCGCACCTTCGTCCAGCTGCGCCGCCGGATGGACGCCAATCGCGACCTGGCGCGCCGCATCGAGGCCCTGGAAACTCGCTACGACGAGCAGTTCTCCCAGGTCTTCGACGCCATCAAGCAACTCATTGCCGACAATCAGGCGCGCAAGGCCAAGCCCAAGGTCATCAACCACCTCGGGAATGAGGTGATGAAGGTGTTCAAGGTGCAGTGACGCGACCCTGCAAATCGTCGAAAGGATGAAGACATGGCTTTGATTGAAGGTTTCCGCGTTCGCAACTACCGCGCCCTGCGCGACGTGACACTGGGGAAATTGTCCACTCAGCAGAAGGGCGAGCCGCTGACGCCGTTCACCGTGGTGATCGGCAAGAACGGCACTGGAAAGAGCACGTTGTTCGACGCGTTCGGATTTGTCGCCGATTGCCTGTCGACAGATGTGGAAGCGGCCTGCGACGACAAACAGCGTGGCGGCTTCGAGCGCATGCGCTCATTGGGGACCAGCGAGCCGATCCAGTTCGAGATTTATTACCGTGAGGCCAAGGGCGAGCGGCCGATTACCTACGAACTGGCAATCAATCTGGATGAGAGTGGGCGCCCCTTTGTGCAGTCTGAGGTTCTCAAGCAGCGCCGCAAGCTGCAGAAGTACGGACGACCCTATCCATTCTTGCGCCTGGACCGTGGCAAGGGCAAGGTATGGGCGGGTGAAGAGGCCGTCGAAGCGGCTGGTGGAGAGGAGGACCGGGCACAGGAAGACGTTGAACTCACCGATTTGCGGCAGCTTGGTATCGCCACCTTGGGTACGCTGAAAGAACATCCGCGCATCAAACGCTTTCGAGACTTTCTCAAGGGCTGGTACCTGTCGTACTTCCACCCGGACGCGGCTCGTTCGATTCCTTCCGCTGGCGCGCAGAGGCACCTCAACATTCATGGCGACAACATCGGAAACGTGGTTCAGTACATGGAGCGTGAACACAAAGAGCGGTTCAAGTCGATTCTTGCGCGTATCGCCGGAAAGATTCCCGGAATTCAGAGCATAAATACCATCGAGACTCAGGATAAGCGCGTCTTGCTTCAGTTCAATGATGCTGCGTTTTCCGATCCGTTCTTTGCCGGGCAAATGTCAGATGGCACGTTGAAGGTATTTGCCTACTTACTGCTGATGGAGGACCCGGAACCGCCGCCATTCATCTGCATTGAAGAACCCGAAAACGGCCTTTACCATCGTTTGCTGGACTCGCTGGCCTATGAGTTACGAATCCATGCGACCGGGAAGAAGAATGCACCGCAAATCTTTGTCACCACGCACCAGCCATACTTTGTGGATGCACTTTCTCCCAAGGAGGTGTGGATTCTTGAAAAGGGAAAGGATGGTTTCTCGACAATCCGTCGCGTGTCTGAACTGGTTTTGGTCCAGAACCTCGTGGACGAAGGTCTGCCGCTCGGCGGTCTTTGGTACAGCGATTACTTGGATGCGAGCTAAACATGCATATCGAGGTGCTGGTCGAAGACAGCTCGGGAGCCAAGCTGCTTCAATTGCTATTGCCGAAGTTGATTGGGGACCACGGTGTTTCGCACACCTGGCGGCTGCATCCGTACAAGGGCATTGGTCGCCTACCTGCTGGCCTATCCGCTGCGGCGGACCCGGCCAAGCGGGCACTGCTGGATCAATTGCCGAGATTGCTGGCCGGTTACGGAAGGACGCCGGGCGTCGATGCGGTCCTGGTGGTTCTGGACAGCGACCGACGGGATTGCAAGGTGTTTCTCAAGGAGTTGAACGCCGCGCTTCGACATTGCAGGCCGGCCCCAAACGCATTGTTCCGATTGGCCATCGAAGAAACTGAAGCATGGTACCTGGGGGATCGCGCGGCATTGCTGTCAGCGTATCCCAGGGCCAAGAAGGATGTGCTCGGTCGGTACCGGCAAGACAGTGTGTGCGGTACGTGGGAGTTGCTTGCCGACGCAGTGCAGCCGGGAGGATTCGCCGCAATTCAAAAGGTCGGCTGGCCACTGCCAGGGCAAATCAAGCATGCCTGGGCGGGGCAAATCGGCCCGCTGATGGATATCGAAACAAACGATTCACCCAGCTTCCGCAAGTTCCGCGATGGACTTCGGGCCCTCGTGGCGTGACTCGATTGATGCGCCAATGGACACCTGTTGTATGTGGCATGCACCCGGGCCAGGGATCAATTGTTGGTGACAGGCGTTGCGCCGGCGTCAGAATTTTTGGATGATTTCGGCAAGGCAAAAGAGGACACGGAATGAAGGCCGCAGCGCCAGGTGCGAACACGCAGATTAGTCCCGAGAATAGCGTCGTGCCGTTCCATCGCAAATGGCCCTTGCAACGCGCTGAGGCCGACCCCGGCCACGCCGCGCATCAGCGCAACGGCGGTGCCAGAACACCGTGCACCAGCCAGTCCATCGCCAGGATCTGTGCATCGGTCAGGGTCTGTCCGGGGGCAATGGCGATCTTGCCGGTGGTGTCCTGCACTGCCTCGCGCGCACGAAACGGATGCAGCCGGCCGCCGGCGATGTCTTGTCGCCGCGCGAGCACCTCGTCGCGCACCGCCGCGCCTACCTTGGGGCCGAAGTCACCGACCCGGACCATGCCCTCGCGGATGCCGCCCCATACGCTGCCGCTCGTCCAACTGCCGTCCAGCACCGCCTGGGCGCGCCGGGTGTAGTACGCGCCCCACTCATGCGTGACGGCAATGATCTGGGCCTGGGGCGCCACCGCGCGCATGTCCGAGTGGTAGGCCACGGCCATCCGGCCGCGCTCCTGGGCAGCCACCATGACTGCGTTGGAGCCGGTATGAAACGCAAGCACATCCGCGCCCTGGTCCATCAGGCGCATGGCCGCGTCGCGCTCTCGCGCTGGATCGAACCAGGCCTGCAGCCAGATCACCTTTACCTGCGCCGTCGGGTTGACCGACTGCATGCCCAGCGCGAAGGCATTGATGCCCTGCAACACCTCCGGAATCGGGAATCCCGCCACATAGCCGGCCACATTGCTGGCGGTCATGCGGCCGGCCGCCACGCCGGCCAGATAACGGCCCTCGTAGTAGCGGGCATTTGCGATCGCGACATTGGGCGCGGTCTTGTAACCGGTGATCGACTCGAACCGCACATCGGGGAAATCGCGCGCGACCTTGAGCGTGGGCTCCATGTAGCCGAAGCTGGGCGTCAGAATCAGCTTGTGGCCCTGGCGTGCCAGATCCCGGATCACCCGCTCGGCGTCCGGCCCTTCGGCCACGCTCTCGACATAGGTCGTCGTCACCCGTTCGGCTGCGCCCGGCACATTGAGCGCGGCCAACAGCGCCTTGCGGCCGAGATCGTGCTGGTGCACCCAGCCCATGGGCGTCAATGGCGTCACATAGACAAACCCGACCTTGAGTGGCAAGCTTTGCTGGGCCGTTGCCGGCGCGGAAACGAACGGAGATAAAAAACAGGCAGCCGCAATCGCGGCAACGAGGTTTTTGTACATGGTGGTCCTCTACATGGCTCCAGGCATAAGAAACGGCCCGATGGAGCGACGGGCCGATCAGCATTCTACCGATGGCGAGTCGGCCGGCCATCGGGCCTGCTCGGTACGAAACCAGATACCCCGGCGCAGGCTCCGCGCATCAGCGGTGCCCCGGCACGAGGGTGGTCATCGGCCCCGCCAGCGATGCCGCCTACTGGAACGTCTCGAAACAGCCGTTCAGGCGATCGACGTACTGGCGCCGCGTTTCGGCGCTGGCAAAGCTGGCGTCAAAGCTGTTCGCGGCCAGTTGCCAGGCCTGCTGGCTTGAGAGCTTCAGCGCCGCAAAGGTCTGCGTGAAGTTCTCATTGACGTAGCCGCCAAAATAGGCCGGATCGTCGGAGTTGACGGTCGCAACGATGCCGGCGTCCAGCAGGCGGCCCAGATTGTGCTGCGCCAGGCTGTCAAAGACGCACAGCTTGAGATTGGACAAGGGGCAGACCGTCAGCGCGATTTTTTCGCTGGCCAGGCGTTGCATCAGGGCCTTGTCGTTGATCGCCTGCACACCGTGGTCGATCCGCTCGACCTTGAGCACATCCAGCGCACTCCAGATGTAGGCTGGCGGGCCCTCCTCGCCCGCATGGGCCACCAGCCGAAAGCCCAGTTCGCGGCAGCGCGCGAACACCTGCGTGAACTTTTCCGGCGGATGCCCCAGTTCGCTTGACGCCAGTCCGATACCGACGATCTTGTCGCGCAGCGGCAAAACCTGCTCCAGCGCCTCGAACGCCTCGCGTTCGCTGAGGTGGCGCAGGAAACACATGATCAGCGAGGCGTCGATGCCCGGTTCGGTTGCGGCATCCACGCAGGCCCGATGCAGACCATTGACCACCATCGCCGGGTCCAGCCCATGGCCGGTGTGGGTCTGTGTATCGAAGAATATCTCGGCGTGCAGCACGTTGTCGGCATGGGCGCGCACCAGGTAGGCGTGCGCCATGTCGTAAAAATCCTGTTCGGTGCGCAGCACGGTGGTACCGGTGTGGTAGATGTCCAGGAAACTTTGCAGGTTGTTGAACACATAGGCGCGGCGCAGCGACTCCACGTCGGGGTAGTCCAGCACCATGCCGTTGCGCCTGGCCAGTGCAAAAATCAGTTCCGGCTCCAGCGAGCCTTCGATATGCATGTGCAATTCGGCCTTGGGCATCGCGCGCAACAGGTCCGGCAGGCGATCGGGGGCAACGGGTCTGACTTTCAAGCGGGACTCCTTGGTCGACATGCAAAGGGCTGCCGGTCGGCAGCCCTTGCTGTTTGCGCCCCGCGCGTGGGCACGGGGCTATCGGGCTACCAGCGCTTATTTGCCTCCCGGCACCTTGCCTTCGACGCCCTTGACGTAGAAGTTCACGCCGCCCAGGAATTTGTCGTCGGCCACCGCATCCTTGGCCAGGATCTCCTTGCCATCCTGGCCTGTCATCGGACCTTTCCAGATCGAGAAGCTGCCATCCTTCAGGCCCTTCTTGATCTCGTCGATCCGCGCCTTGGTCTCGGCCGGCACGTCGTCGGCGATCGACACCATGTCGATCGCGCCCTCCTTGTGACCCCACCAGACGCCGCCGCCACCCTTCCAACTACCGTCCAGCGCTGCCTTGGTGGCCTGGATGTAGTACGGCGCCCAGTTGATGATGGCCGAGCCCAGGTGGGCCTTGGGACCGTACGCGGTCATGTCGGAATCCCAGCCGAAGGCGCGCTTGCCCTTGTCCTGCGCGGTCTTGAGCACCGCGGGCGAGTCGGTGTTCTGGAACAGCACGTCGGCGCCGCCGTTGATCAGCGCGGTCGCGGCCTCGGTCTCCTTGGGCGGGTTGAACCATTCGTTGACCCACACCACCTTGGTCTTGATCTTCGGATTGCTCGACTGCGCGCCCAGCGTGAAACTGTTGATGTTGCGGATCACCTCGGGAATCGGGATCGACGCCACCACGCCCAGCGTATTGCTCTTGGTCATTTTGCCGGCGATCACACCGGCCATGTAGGCGCCCTCGTAGGTGCGGCTGTCAAAGGTGCGCATGTTCTCGGCCTGCTTGTAGCCGGTGGCATGCTCGAATTTCACGTCCTTGAATTCGGGCGCGACCTTGAGCATCGGCTCCATGTAGCCGAAGGTGGTGCCGAAGATCAGCTTGTTGCCCTGACTGGCCATGTCGCGAATCACGCGTTCGGCATCGGCCGATTCGGGTACATTCTCGACAAACGAGGTCACGACCTTGTCACCAAACTCCTTCTCGACCGCTTTGCGACCCTGGTCGTGCGCATAGGTCCAGCCGCCATCGCCCACCGGGCCGACATAGGCAAAGGCGATTTTCAGCGGCTCGGCCTTGGCCGGCGCTGGGGCTGGGGCTGCCGCTGGCGCCGCCGCAGCGGGCGCGGGGGCTGCGGCCGGAGCCGGCTCCTCCTTCTTGCCGCAGCCGACCAGCACGGCCGCCGCGATGGCCGACAACGCGGCCACCTGGATAAGAGATCGTTTGTTCATGTCTGTCATGGTTGTCCTCTGTTTGGGGGTCAGCAAAAAACCCGATTATGAGCCGGGATAAAACGGTTTACCGATGGAGGCCGGCATATTGATCCGGATCCACTGCGGGTTGCGCGATATCAGCGCCAACACGACGATGGTCGCCACATAGGGCAACATGCTCAGGAACTGGCTGGGAACCTGCACGCCGATACCCTGCAAATGAAACTGCAGCATGGTCACGCCTCCGAACAGATACGCGCCAAGCAACACCCGTGCCGGCCGCCAGGTCGCGAAGGTGGTCAGTGCCAGCGCAATCCAGCCCTTGCCCGAGACCATGCCTTCGACCCACAACGGGGTATAGATGATGGACAGGTAGGCGCCGGCCAGGCCGCACATCGCGCCGCCCACGACCACCGCCAGCAGGCGGATACGCCGCACCGGGTAGCCCAGCGCATGCGCCGACTCCGGACTTTCGCCTACGCTGCGCATGACCAGTCCCGCGCGGGTGCGATACATGAACCAGATCAATGCCAGAGCGAGCAGCACCGTCAGGTAGACCAGCGGATGGTGGCGAAACAGCGCCGGGCCGACCAGCGCAATGTCGGACAGCCAGGGCAGCGCGAACGACGGGCGCTCCGGCATGCGCGCCTGCACATAGCCGGTACCGACAAAGGCCGAGAATCCCGCGCCAAACAGCGTCAACGCCAGGCCGGTCGCATACTGGTTGGTGTTGAGCCAGATCACCAGCAGGCCGAACAGCGCGGCCAGCAGCGCGCCGGCAGCGATTCCGGCGGCAAAGCCGAGCCAGTCGTTGCCGGTATGCACCACGGTGGCAAAGCCGGCAATGGCCGCGCACAGCATCATGCCCTCGGCGCCGAGGTTGACGATGCCGACCTTCTCGTTGATCAGCAAGCCCAGCGAGGCCAGCGCCAGCACGGTGCCGGCATTGAGCGTGGCGGCAATCAGCAGTGAATAGGATTCCATCATGCGCTCCCCGAGCGGCCCAGCCTGAGCCGGTAGTTGACCAGCGTGTCGCAGGCCAGCAGACTGAACAACAACAAACCCTGGAACACGCCAGTGAGCGATTTGGTCAGGCCGAGCCGTGACTGCGCCATTTCGCCGCCAATGTAGAACATGCTCATCAGTATGGCCGAGAACACCATGCCCACCGGATGGAGCCGTCCCACATAGGCCACGATGATGGCTGCAAACCCGTACCCGGCTGGCAGATAGGTCGTCAGTTGCCCGATCGGCCCGGCCACTTCCAGGGCACCGGCAAGTCCCGCCGCGCCGCCGGAGATCAGCAGTGCGGTCCACAATGCCTGGCGCGACGAATAGCCGGCATAGCGTGCCGCTGCCGGCGCCAGCCCGCCCACCTGTTGGGCAAAACCAGCCCGGGTGCGGAACAGGAACACCCACATCGCCAGCACGCCGACGATGGCGAACAACACGCCGATGCTGACCCGCGACCCGTCGAACAGACGCGGTATGCGCGTGATCGCCTCGAAGGTGCGGGTCTGCGGGAAGTTGAATCCTTGCGGGTCCTTCCAGGGCCCGCCGACCATATAGCTGAGTAGCTGCGCCGCCACATACACCAGCATCAGGCTGACCAGGATCTCGTTGGCATTGAAGCGGTCGCGCAGCAGCGCGGTAACGCCGGCCCACAACATGCCGCCCAGCACGCCAGCCAGCACCACCGGCACCACGATCCAGCCGCCGGTGCCTTTGTCGGCCAACAACGCCACGCCGCCGGCAAAGATCGCGCCGATGATGTACTGGCCCTCGGCGCCGATGTTCCATACATTGGAGCGAAAGCAGATCGCCAGCCCGAGCGCGATGATCAGCAGCGGCGTGGCCTTGACCAGCAACTCACCAATCGCATAACCGCTGTTGATCGGCAGCCAGAAGAACATCTCCAGGCCGCGCAACGGATCCTTGCCCAGCGCGACGAACATGGCGATTCCGATCACGACCGTGGCCAGCAGCGCCAGCACCGGCGAGCCATAGCTCCAGAAGCCCGACGGTTGGGGGCGCGCTTCAAGCCTGAGCATGATCGACCTCCCACAAACCGCTCATCCACTCGCCGATCTTCTCGATCGTGGCCTGTGCGATCGGCACCGACGGTGACAGACGCCCCTTGGCGATCACATGCAGCCGGTCGCTGAGCTCGAACAGCTCGTCGAGTTCCTCGCTGACCACCAGCACTGCGCAGCCCTGGTCGCGCAACGCCAGGATCTCGCCGCGAATCTGCGCCGCGGCACCCACATCGACGCCCCAGGTCGGCTGCGAGACGATCAGCAACCTGGGTTTGGCGTCGATCTCGCGTCCCACGATGAACTTCTGCAGATTGCCGCCCGACAGCGAGCGTGCCGCCGAATCCGGTCCGCCGGCCTTGACGTTGAAGCGCGCGATGATGTCGGCCGCCTGCGCGCGCAGCTTGCCCTGGTTGATCCAGCGGATGCGGCCAGACAAGGCCTCGTTGCGCGTGAGCAGCAGGTTGTGCGCCAGGCCCAGCGTCGGCACTGCCCCGCGGCCCAGCCGCTCCTCGGGCACAAAATGCAGGCCCAGCTTGCGCCGTGCACCCGGGTGCAGGGCCGCCATGTCGGTATCGCCCATCCGGATACTGCCGGCGCTGGCGCGGCAGTCTTCGCCCGACAGCGCGTACAGCAGCTCGCGCTGGCCATTGCCCGAGACGCCGGCAATGCCAACCACCTCACCGGTGCAGACCTGCAGCGAGATGCCGCCCAGATCGACGCCGAACTGGTCCTCGCGCTGCAGGCTCAGCGACGACACCCGCAGCACCGGCGCGCCGGGTGGTTGCGCGCGGTGGGTCAGTTGCGGCGGTTCGGCACCGATCATCAGGCGCGACAGCGAGGCATTGGACTCCTCGGCCGGGTTGCACACGCCGGTGACCTTGCCGCCCCGCAGCACGGTGCAGGCAGTGCACAACGCGCGAATCTCGTGCAGCTTGTGGCTGATGTACAGGATGCTGCAGCCCTCGGAGGCGAGCTTCTTGAGCACGACGAACAACTTGTCCACCGCCTGGGGCGTCAGCACCGAGGTCGGCTCGTCCAGGATCAGCAACTGGGGGTTGGTCAGCAGCGCGCGGATGATCTCGACCCGCTGCATCTCGCCCACGCTGAGCGTGTGCACTGGCCGCGCCGGGTCGATGTCCAGTCCGTATTCCTGCGCTTTGGCCACGATGCTGCGGGTGACCTCGGCCAGCGACAAGGTCCTGGACAGCCCCAGCCACACGTTCTCGGCCACGGTGATGGTGTCGAACAGGCTGAAATGCTGGAACACCATGCTGATGCCCATCGCTCGCGCTTCCTGCGGGTTGCGGATATGCACCACCTGGCCATTGAACGACACGCTGCCGGCGTCGGGCTTGACCGAGCCATAGATGATCTTCATCAGGGTGGACTTGCCAGCGCCGTTCTCACCCAGCACCGCATGGGTCTGGCCCGGCATCACTGTCAGCGATACCGCACTGTTGGCCACCACCGAGGGATAGCGTTTGGTGATGCCGCTCAATTGCAATCGCGGGCTTGTTGTTGTCATACTGGCTTGTCTCTCGTTATCTGCGCCAGGGCGCTTGATTATTGGCTCCAGTTGCCCGATGGATGGGTTGCCGCCGCTACCCGGTCGGCCGCTCCTCGGGCAAACCGGCCGCTACCGCCTTGATCCGCTCACGCAACCAGCGTCCGGCAGCCGACGCATGGCTGCGCTCATGCCAGAGCTGGTAATAGCGCATGCGCGGAAACGGAACCGGGCAATCCAGAATCTGCACCGGCAGGCGATCGACAAACCGCTGGCAATAGGCGCGCCCGGTCGTCAGCACGAGCAAGGTTGATGCCACCATGGCCGGAATCAGACTGAAATGCGCGACCCGCACGCTGACGTTACGCTCCAGTCCGAGCTTCTCCAGGTGTTCCTCGATGACGCCCTTGGCACCCGGATGGGTTGCGCCGGGCGCCACATGTTCGGCGGCCAGCCAGTCCTGCTGGCTCCAGCCGCGGCGCACCGCGGGGTGCTGGTTCGAGACCAGGGAGACCACGTCGTCGTCGAACAGCACGCCCAGGTGCAGATCCTCGGGCGGGGTGGTCCAGTTGCCGACAACCACGTCCACCTCGCCCTGGGCCAGATGGACCCGGTAGTCGGAATCGCGCGACAGGGTCTGGATCTCGACCCGGCACGACGGCGCCCGGGCCTTGATCTGGCTGACCAGGCGCGGCAGGAACTGGCTGTCCAGGTAGTCGCTGGCCGCAATGCAAAAGTCATGACGGGAAGTGGCTGGCTCGAAGCCCCGTGCATCTGCAAACAGCATCTCGGCACCGCGCAATATGTTGGCGCTGGGCTCGATCATGCGCGCGCCCGCCTCGGTGGGCACCATGCCGCCGCCCGAACGCACCAGCAAGGGGTCCTGGGCAAAGTCGCGCAAGCGCTTGAGCGACGCGCTGACCGCCGGCTGGTGCATACCCAGTCGAATGGCGGCGCGGGAAACACTGCGTTCAGTCAACACGGTATGCAAGACCCTGATTAAATGAAGGTCGATCTTGTCGAAGATTGTGTGGTCTTTCATACAGGCTGTGCTATGTCACTCATATGCTAGCGTGTATGCCATGGGGTTGCCACCTGCCTTACTTTCGAGATAACCCGACATGCCCTGCGCTGCGGCGCAACACAACCGGCCACGGCCAGTCATACAGACCATGAACAACAAGACCATTCGTATTGTCCGGCGCGGCGCCGTTGTCGCGCTGGACAATGTTACGCCCGACCGCACCTTGCTCGAGGTGCTGCGCGAGGACCTGGCCTGTACCGGCACCAAGGAAGGTTGCGGCGAAGGCGATTGCGGCGCCTGTACCGTCGTGCTGGGCGAAGTCGATGGCGACGGCCTGCGCTACCGGGCCATCAACAGCTGCATCCGTCTGGCCCACTCGGTCGACGGCATGGCGCTGTGGACCGTGGAAGACCTGGCCGGCGCCGACGGCAAGCTGCATCCGGCACAAGCGGCGATGGTGCAGTGCCACGGCTCGCAATGCGGCTTTTGCACGCCGGGTTTCGTCATGAGCCTGTTCGGCATGTACCAGAACCATGTGGCACAGGGGCGACCCGTCACACGTGCGCTGGCACAGGAGGAACTTTCCGGCAACCTGTGCCGCTGTACCGGCTACCGGCCGATCCTGGACGCGGCGCAGACCATGGCCGATTACCCGCGGGCGGAACTCGACCAGGCGGCATTGGTCGTTCAGTTGCAGCAACTGGCGCGCCAGGCAGAAGCGTCCCCGTCCGTTCGCGGCGTGACCTACCTCGCTCCCCGCTCGCTGAGCGCCCTGTTGCAGGCGCGGGCCGCGCATCCGCACGCGCAGATCGTGGCCGGATGCACCGACGTCGGCCTGTGGGTCACCAAGCAGCACATGCGCCTGGACGCGGTGCTCGACGTGACCCGCGCCGCCGAGCTGCGCCAGATCGAGCGCTACCCGCACCACATCGCCATCGGCGCTGCCGTCAGCCTGACCGACGCCTATGCGGCGCTGGTGCAGGATCGGCCCCAGTTGAAGGTTTTCGCCAATCGTTTTGCCGGCCTGCCGGTGCGCAATTCGGGCACCCTGGGCGGCAACGTGGCCAATGGTTCGCCTATCGGAGACAGCATGCCGCTGCTCATTGCGCTGGGCGCAAGTGTGGTGTTGATGAGCGCCCCCGAGGCCGACGCCGCGCGGCGTCAGCGCGAACTACCGCTGGAGTCGCTCTACACCGGCTACCGCAAGAACATCCTGGCAGGCAACGAGGTGCTGGCCTGGATCAAGGTGCCGCTGCCAACGCAGGGCGAGTTCTCGCGGGTCTACAAGATCTCGAAACGCTTCGACGACGACATCTCGGCGATCTGCCTGGCTCTGAACCTGCACATTGACGAGGGGCGGGTCGTGTCGGCGTCGATCGGAGTCGGTGGCGTGGCCGCCACACCGGTACGGGCTGTGCGCACGCAGGCAGCGCTGACCGGCATGCGCTGGAGCAGCGAAGGGGTACATGACGCCATGCAGGTGCTGCGTTCGGAGTTCCAACCGATATCCGACATGCGCGCCAGCGCAGCTTACCGCAGCGAGGTGCTGGGCAACCTGCTGCAGCGTTTCTGGCTCGAAAGCCAGGGCCAACGGACGATCAATCTGGAGTCCTTCTCGTTACAGGGAGAGGCCGCATGAACGCACGAGAATCTCCACCCTTGCCTGCCAAGCGAGTGCGTGCAGGGCGCACCGCGGCGCAGTCGGCGCCACCGTTGGCCGAACCGAAGGCGAGCAGCGCAGCCGGCGTATCGCGGCCGCACGAAAGCGCCGGGGCGCAGGTGGCGGGCGGTGCGACCTATGTCGACGACATCACCGAACTGCGCGGAACGTTGTTTGCGGCGCCCATCATGTCCAACATTGCCCACGGCAAATTGCGCGCTGTCGATACCGGCGCCGCCCTGGCCATGCCGGGCGTGCACGATGTGGTGCTGGCGCGCGATATCCCGGGCCATGCGATGCTGGCCTCGTTCATCGGGGACGAACCGATATTTGCCACCGACACGGTGCAGCACATCGGACAGGTCGTGGGCGTCGTCGTCGCGCACACGGCCATGCAGGCGCGCCGCGCCGCGCGCAAGGTCGTGCTGCAGATCGATCCGCTGCCCGCCATCTTGACTGTGCAGGACGCGCTCAAGGCCGAGAGTTATGTACTGCCGCCGGTGTTCGTGCGCCGGGGCGACGCCAGGGCCGCCATCGCGCGGGCCCCGCACCGGCTCAGCGGTACGCTGGTGGTCGGCGGGCAGGAACATTTCTACCTGGAGGGCCAGGTTGCCTACGTGGTGCCGATGGAGCAGAACCAGTGGGTGGTGTATTCCAGCACCCAGCATCCGGGCGAGGTACAGCACTGGGTGGCGCATGCGCTGGGCATCGACAACCATGCGGTGCGGGTGGAATGTCGGCGCATGGGGGGCGGCTTTGGCGGCAAGGAGACGCAGGCCGGCCACATGGCAGTTTGGGCAGCGATCGCGGCGGCCAAGCACCACCGGCCGGTCAAGCTGCGTCTGGACCGCGATGACGACTTCATGATCACCGGCAAACGCCACCCATTTGACTACGAATACACCGTCGGTTACGACGCCACCGGCCTGTTGTGCGGCCTGGACCTGATGCTGGCCGCCAACTGCGGCTTCTCGGCCGACCTCAGCGGTCCGGTGGCGGACCGCGCGGTTTTCCACAGCGACAACGCCTATTACCTGGCCGATGTGGTGATCGCATCCTACCGCTGCAAGACCAACACCCAGAGCCATACCGCGTTTCGCGGCTTCGGCGGGCCGCAGGGCGTGATCCTGATCGAGACCATCATGGGCGATATCGCGCGCCGTCTGGGCCTGGACCCGCTCGAGGTGCGCCGACGCAATCTGTACGGCATCGAGACCCGCAACGTGACGCACTACCAGATGCCGGTGGAGGACAACATCCTGCAGCCACTGATCGACCAGCTGGCGCAGACCAGCGACTACCAGCGACGCCGCGCCGAGATCGCACGCTGGAATGCCGACAGCCCCGTGATCAAGCGCGGCATCGCGCTCACGCCGGTGAAGTTCGGCATCTCGTTCACCGCCACCCTGTTCAACCAGGCCGGCGCGCTGGTGCACGTCTACACCGACGGCAGCGTGCAGGTGAACCATGGCGGCACCGAAATGGGCCAAGGCCTCAATACCAAGGTGGCCCAGGTTGTGGCCGACGAACTGGGCGTGGCGTTCGAACGCGTGCTGGCCACCGCCAGCGACACCAGCAAGATTCCCAACGCTTCGGCCACCGCGGCGTCCGCGGGCACCGACCTGAACGGCCGTGCGGCCCAGTTTGCGGCGCGCCATGTACGCGACAACCTGGCGCAGTTCGTTTGTGGGCTCGACGGCTGCGGGGCCGGAGCGATCCAGTTCGCCAACGGACAAGTCCTCTCGCCCAAGGCCACGCGCAGCTTCGAAGAGGTGGTCAGGCTGGCCTACGCCAACCGCATCCAGCTCTGGAGCGACGGTTTCTACCGCACCCCCAAGATCCACTACGACAAGTCCACCCTGACCGGGCGCCCGTTCTACTACTTTGCCTACGGCGCAGCCTGCGCCGAGGTGGCAATCGATCTGCTGACCGGCGAAAACCGCCTGCTCAAGGTGGACATCCTGCATGACGTCGGGCGTTCGATCAACCCGGCCATTGACATCGGGCAGATCGAAGGCGGCTTCGTGCAGGGCATGGGCTGGCTCACGACCGAACAACTGGTGTGGAACGACAAGGGCCTGCTGACAACCCACGCTCCGAGCACCTACAAGATCCCGACCACCGGCGATATACCAGAACACTTCAAGGTCGATCTGTGGCCGGCGCCGAACCGGGAGGACAACGTGTTCGGCTCCAAAGCGGTCGGCGAGCCGCCGTTGATGCTGGCGATCAGCGTTTACGAAGCACTGCGCGCGGCGGTCGGGGCGCTGGAACCGGAGGGGCGTGCGCCGGTGTGGTTGGAGGCGCCGGCGACGGGGGAGAATGTGTTGAGGGCGGTGGGGCGGGGAGGGAAGCAGGGCGAGGTGGGCTGGTTTGGTGTTGGGGGGCGTTGATTGGCGCGGGAGGTTGTCACCGGGCGCCGGTGATACCGATACTGAAGTTGGTCTTGGCCGCGAAGTCACCTTGAAATGTGGTGATGCAAGACTTGACCCTAATGCCCTCACTAATGCCCTCTAGTACGTGGTCCACCTGGTCGCCGATGTGCATCAGCCGCTGCACGCCGGCTATCCCGATGACCGTGGCGGCAACAAGTACCAGGTCCAGGCCTTCGGACGCGAGACGAATCTTCACGCGTTGTGGGATAGCGCCATGATCGAGAACATGAGTGGCTGCCCTTGGGGTCAAGTCTTGCAATGCAACATGGGCTGCCCTTGGGGGCTGCCCTTGGGGTCAGGTCTCAATACTGTTCGTTTAGATGGTTTTCTGTCATGATTCAGGCTTCGCAACTGGGCGGAGCAATCCATGGCCAGAATCAAGGCAGAGCTGGGCGCCGGCGC
>JAYUQC010000241.1:0-20771 GCA_043759735.1 Rhodoferax sp. | reverse complement strand
CGGGCATCGACTGCGCCGCGCCGCGGTAGGGAATGTGCAGGGCCTGGATGCCGGTGCGCACACGGAACAGCTCGCCCGCCAGGTGCGGCGTCGTGCCCACGCCGGCTGAACCGAAAGTCACGCCCTTGGGCTGCTGCTTGGCCCAGGCCAGGAACTCCTGCACCGTCTTGGCGGGGTGCTTGGCCGAGACGACGAAGACGTTGCAGTTCTCCCAGACCTTGGAGACGTAAGTGAAGTCAGCCGCCGCGTCGTAGCTCATCTTGGCATAGAGGAACTGGTTGATCGACAGCGTGCCGATGGTGCCCGACGCGATGGTGTAGCCGTCGGCCGGCGCGGTCTTCACAAATTCCATGCCGATGTTGCCGCCGGCACCGGTCTTGTTTTCGACCGTGAAGGTCTGCCCCATGCGCGCCTGCAGCTTTTCGGCCAGCGCGCGGGTCAGCACGTCAGAGGCGCCACCGGCGGTGAAGGGCACAACGATGCGCACCGGCGCGTCGGGCCAGGCCAGTGCCGGCAGGGGCCAGACGCCAGCGAGTGAGGCGGTGGCGGCGGCGGCGAGCAGCTTGAACAGCTTGCGGGGATGCATGGGGTGGTGTCTCCTGGCGTTGGGGTCGCGCTGCAAGTGGTCGAAGAGCTGCGCGCTTTTGGTCATCGTTATTCGGTCATCGTAATGTGCTTTCCAGCACAAAAGCAAGTGTTATCGTAGGTTTTTCTACTGACCAGTAGTCTCGACCACCGAGCGGCCTTCGGTGCGCGCGCTGCCGGGCACGCGAGCCTTCAGCCGGCGGTGGCCCCATTCACTCCGCCCTGCGCGGCTTGGGCAACAACGCGTTGCCGATGATCTGCTTCATGACCTCGACCGCGCCGCCGCCGACGCGGCACATCCGTGCATCGACAAAAGCGCGCGCGATGGGGTACTCCCACATGTAGCCCCAGCCGCCGAAGAACTGCAGGCACTGGTCCATTACCTTGCCCTGCAGTTCGGTGGTGACGAGCTTGGCCGCCGCGGCGTCGACGGCGTCGAACTGGCCCTTCAAGTGCAGCTCGATGCAGCGGTCGACGAAAACGCGTTGCGCCAGCACCTCGGCGTGCAGTTCGGCGAGCTTGAAACGGGTGTTCTGGAAGTCGCCCAGCGTCTGGCCGAACATCTTGCGCTCGGCCACGTAGGCCAGCGTCCAGCGCAGCGCCGCTTCGGCACTGCTGACGCCGCGGATGGCCTGCACCAGGCGTTCTTGCGCCAACTGCGTCATCAGCATCGCGAAGCCGCTGCCTTCGGCACCGATCAGGTTGCTGGCAGGCACGCGCAGGTCGGCGAAGAAAAGCTCGGAGGTGTCCTGCGCCTTGCAGCCGATCTTCTCGAGCTTGCGGCCGCGTGTGAAGCCGGCGCGGTCGGTCTCGACGATGATCAGGCTCACGCCCTTGCCGCGCGCCTTGGGGTCGGTCTTGCAGGCGAGCAGCAGCAGGTCGGCGCTGTGGCCGTTGGTGATGAAGACCTTTTGCCCATTGATGACGTATTCGTCACCGTCGCGCAGTGCCTGCGTGCGCATCGCCTGCACGTCGCTGCCGCCCGACGGTTCGCTCATTCCCAGCGCGACCACGACCTCGCCGGTGGCCATCTTCGGCAGCCAATGGCGCTTTTGCGCCTCGGAGCCGAAATCGACCAGATAGGGCGCCACGATGTCCGAGTGCAGATAGAAGGTCGGTCCGGTGGCGCCCGCGCGTGCCATTTCCTCGATCAGGATGGTGCTGTGCAGGAAGTCGCCGCCCATGCCGCCATACTCTTCCGGCACGTTGCAGCACAGCAGGCCGAGTTCGCCCGCGGTGTGCCATAGCGAGCGCGGTACCTGGCCGTCTTTTTCCCACTGGGCATGATGCGGCGTGACGTGTTCGTCGATGAAGCGGCGAACCAAATCGCGAAAGGCGTCGTGTTCGGGGCCAAAGAGCGTGCGTGGAATCATGGAGCAAGTCTCATGCCTCGGCGGCGCAGGCCCCGCCGGGTGCGAGCAGTTGCCGGATATCGTCCTCGCCATAGGCGCACTCGCGCAGGATGTCGGCGCCGTGCTCGCCCAGGTTGGGCGGCAATCGGGTGATGCCCGGCGGTGTGACGCTCATGCCGATCGGGTTGGCCGGCAGGCGCAGCATGCCCTCCGTCGGGTGTTCCAACAACTGCCAGAAATGGACGCTGTTGAGGTGCGGATCGCGCGGCAAGTCCTCGATGTCGTTGACGGGCGAGAACGGGATGTCCTCGGGTGTCAGCAGCCGGATCCACTCGGCGTTGCTCTTGCGCGCTACCTGGCGCTCGATCTCGTCCCAGACAGCGCGAAAATGCTCCTGCCGTGCGGCGAATGTCGCGAAGCGTGGGTCCTGCATGATCTGCGGTTCGCCGGCGAGTTCGAAGAACCGCTTCCAGTGGGTATTGGAGTAGGGCAGCAATGCCAGAAAGCCGTCCAGCGTGCGATAGGGCCGGCGCGCCGCCGAACGCACCGGAACATAGCCCATCGGGCCGATCGGCGGCTCGAATGCATGTCCCCACTGATGCTCGAGCATGTTGAACGCCGCCATGGTCTCGAACATCGCCACGTCGACCTGTTGGCCCTGGCCGCTGCGCAGGCGGTGCAGCAGCGCCAGCACGATCGCGTAGGCGGCGTGCACGCCGCTGATCTTGTCGGCAATGATGGTGGGGATGAAGCGCGGCTGGCCGCCCACTACCTTTTGCAGCATGGCCAGGCCGGACGCGGCCTGGATGATGTCGTCATAGGCCGGGCGTCCGCCATAGGAACCGGCGTCGCCATAACCGGTCACATGGCAATACACCAGGCCCGGGCTCTGCGCCGCGAGCGCCGTGTAGTCCAGCCCGAGCCGACTGGCGGCCGGCGTGCGCAGCGAGTGCAGCAGCACATCGGTTCTGCCCACCAGGCGTTGCAGAATGTCCCGGCCCTCGGCGCGCTTGAGGTCGACCACGATGCTGCGCTTGCTGCGGTTGCTGGTCAGGAAGAAGGCGCCCATGCGCGGCGAGCGGCGCGGCCCGATCGACCGCGTCAGATCGCCTTCGGGGGGTTCGAGCTTGATCACCTCGGCGCCCATGTCGCCCAGATACTGGCCGGCCAGTGGGCCGAAGATCATCGAGGCGATCTCCAGCACGCGGATGCCTTCCAGGGGCCGTGTGACGGTCATGACGACCTACAGCACGGCCACCGGGGCCAGCGGACTGCCGGTCGCGCCGACGATGGGCAGTACGCTGGCGATGAACATGAATTCGTGCCGGCCGCTGGCCACCAGCGGATCGAGCATCAGTCCCTCGAGCAACGGCATGCCGACATCGCGGATCAGGAACTTGTGCACCGGGAACACGCGGCCGGTGGGGAAAGGCAGCACCTCGATCGCGAAATTGTCGGCGCCGACCAAGGCCACATCGCGCTTGGCCAGCCAGCGCGCTGCCTCGATCGTGATGCCGGGTTCCTCATTGAAGGACGGATGCTTGACGCCCTTTTGCGCCTCCAGCCAGCCGGAGCGCAGCAGCACTGCGTCGCCGCGCCCCGGCTGCACGCCGGCTGCGGCTGCGGCTGCGTCGAGGTCAGCAGCGCTGATGTCCTCGCCGTCGGCCAGCAGACGGCCCTTGAGTCGCACCAGATCCAGCAAGATACCGCGGGTCACGATCGGCGGCATTTTCTCGATCCCCAGTCGTGCCGCGCCGGACGTGCTGCGGATGGTGTTTCCAGGGTAGCCGTTGTACAGCGTGTCGTCGTACCACGCGTGGCACAACGCGTCCATATGGGTGCCAATATGCAGCGGCATCATGACCGCGTCCTCGGCGAACTGGAAGCCATCGGGGCGGCCGGCACCGGCCGCATAGTCGCCGCCGTCGCGCGTCATGAAATGCTGCAGGCCGCAGCGGTGCGACGGCACTGGCGTCTTGCTCGATAGCAACTGGGCCAGTCGAAGCACCTCGCCTGTGCGCACCAGGGTGCTGGCGTGGCGGACCTGGTCCGGCCCGATATGGTTGAGCGTGCCACGTTCGTCGTCCGGACCCCAGCGGCCCCAGCCCGGGTTTGATCGCGGCGCGCCGGCGTCGGCGTTCGCGGTCGCCGGGCTCCATTCCCGCTGGCCTGGGTGACCGCAATCCTTCATGCCGACGGGTTCCTGCTGCGGGATTTTGCCCACGATCATGCTCCTGTTGCTGCCGCGCTCCGGTCCATGCGACCGCGACGGTTGGCTGTTCATACGACCATGGCCCGGCTGCCAAATGCAGCTGGTGATCGGGCCTGATTGCTCTACCGCAATTTTACCAATAAGATTATTGATGTTCGAAATAGTATTTTTTTGCTACCGATGAGTATAATTGCGATTGCCAGAATGACGCAAGAGGGCAAGAGCACCACATGCCTGTGATCACCGACATCGAGGACTTGCGCCAGCTGGCGCGGCACCGGGTGCCGCCCATGTTTTACGAGTACCCCACGGACTGTCCTTGCGCGCGCGCCGTCCGACAACCCGGCATCCATGAAACAGGAGACACGCCATGCTTCTACCACCGTTGCACACCGCCCGTCGGGCCATCGGCGCCCTGGCCGCGACGTGCGCAAATTGACCTGGCGATGAACACTCCCGTCGCGATGTCAGCCATGCCGCAAGCACATCAGGCCGAGCTTCGCGCCAACGGCGCTTCGACCGACGTAGAGCAGGTGGTCGCTGGCCTCAAGGGCCTGATCATCGATGCCATCCCAACCGCACGCGACATCGTGTTGACCGGCCTCACGCGCGCCGCAGGCGGTCTGTCGCGCGAGAACTGGTCGCTCGATGCTGCCTGGGTCGACGCGACCGGAGCGCAGTCGCATAGTCTGATGTTGATGCGCGATGCTGCTGGAACGCTGCTCGCCACCGTGCGTGCGCGCGAGTTCGCGGTGCTCAAGGCGCTCGAGGCGTCCGGCGTGCCGGCGCCCAAGGCGCACTGGGTGGACCCGGACGGCCGGCGGCTCGGTGCTCCGTCAATTGTGATGGATCGAGTACCCGGCAACTGCGATTACCTGGTGCTCAACGGTGACCGTCCGCTGGCGGCACGCCTGAACCTGGCGCATGCGTTCATCGATCTGATGGCGCGCATTCACGCGGTCGACTGGCGCGGTTGCGGCCTGGACGCCGCGCTCGAGGCGCCGACTGGCGAGGCTTCACGGGTCGAACTCGCGCACTGGGAGGCAGAATACCGCCGGGTGCGGCTCGAACCGCATCCCGAGCTCGACACCGTGCTCGCCTGGATGCACCGGCACGCGCCGGCAGCCGAGGCGATTGTTCTGGTGCATGGCGATTTCAAGCCGGGCAACGCGCTGATTGCGGGCGAGCAGATCAGCGCCAAGCTCGACTGGGAGACTGCGCATCTGGGCGACCCGCTGGAGGATCTGGGTTGGGTGACCAACCCGGTGCGCAAGCGCGAGCACCAGATTGCCGGCGCCTGGGAGCGCGACCAAATTGTCGCCGCCTACAGCGCGCTTACTGGGCGCCAGGTCGACGCGGCGGCGCTGCGCTGGTGGAACGTGTTCTCAATCTGGAAGCTGGCCGTCATCCAATTGACTGCTGTGAACGAGTTCGTCGCCGGTCGCTATGACCGCATTTTCCAGACGCCGTCCTGGCTGTATCGCCCGATGTTTCGATTGATGGAGCCAAGTGCATGAGGCCGACCATAGAAGAGCAACTGCTGGGCACCTGCCGGGTCCTCGAAAAAGTGGTCGCGCCTTGCGTGGCCGACCCCTATGCACGCACCATGCTCGATAGCCTGATCGGCAACTTGCGGATGCTGAGCGGCGCGTTACCGGCAGTTCCCGTATTCCTGGCCAGCGACAACCGCGCCACGGCCGCGCTCCTCGGGCGGCTGCAGGGCGCCGTCGCCCCCGACCTCGCCAAGCGCATCGGGCTCGACCTGGCACAGCCCGAGCCCGATCCGTCAGACGTGGCCTTGCTCGATCGACGCAACTGCCAGTTGCGCGAGTTGCTGTCGCAGTCGTTGTGCGGTACCGACCTCGCGCCAGAAATGCACGCTGCCGCGTTGACGCACATGAGCGAGCGCGCCGCGCGTGCGCCGATGCGCTACGTTCCCACCACTACTCCTTCTCCTACCACCAAGCCAATCTGATGCTGACCACACTCGACGACACACTCTGGCACCAGCTGCCAACGACATTCGACCACGTCTGGACCAGCGACCCAAGGTTCTACGACCGCTATTGGTTCGCGATCCATTCGCCGGACGGCCGAATGGCGATCCAGATCACCATGGGGGCCTATCGCAATATGAACGTGCTCGACGCCGGCGTGGTCATGATCATCGACGGCAAGCAACACAACCTGCGAGTCTCGCGCGCGCTCGACGGTAGTGTCGAGACCACATGCGGTCCGATTCGCATCACGCCGGTCAAGCCACTCGAATCCTTCGACATCACCATCGAGCCGGGCGAGCACATGCTCTCGGGATCGATCCGCTGGCGCTGCGTCGAGCCCGCGCGCGAGGAGCATCCCCACTTCAATCGACTGCACGGGCGCGTCGTCGAGGACTTCCGCCGCTTCGATCAGATTGGGCTGGCCAGCGGCTGGATGGAGGTCGACGGCCGGCGCATCGATATCGCCGACTGGTGGTCCTGCCGTGACCACTCCTGGGGTGTGCGTCGCGGCATGGGCGTGCCGGAACCTGTCACCGGGCCGAAAGTCGCTCTGGCCGAGAAGGGACACGTGATGTCCTTTCTGTTCTTTTCCACCGACGCGATGAGCGGGCATCTGCTTTTCATGCAACGCGGTGCGGATGAACCGTATACGACCGGCGTGATGACCGAGCGCGCGAATGAGGCGGTACACGTGGCGCAGACAATCACGCTGTCGGGCGAACTGCATCCGGGCACGAAGCGGTTTCGCGTCGCGCAGGTGCGCGCCGCGTTTGACGACGGCAAGCAACTGTTGCTCGGTGTTACCGCGCGCGGCGCCTCGATCGCGATGCAGGGCCTGGGCTACAGCGGCGGCTACGACGACGGCCGCGGTCTGGGCGTGTGGCGTGGCGCGCAGCACCTGGAATCGGACGTATGGGATGTCTCGCACCCGTCGAAGGTGGTCTATCCGGACGGATCGCAGAAGGAGCACTGGCACCGCATCCAGCCGGTGACCCTAGAGGCGGATTTCGGTGGCGTGGCCAGCATCGGGTCCGGCAGCATGACACTCACCATTGGCGGGCGCCCGCCGGCGTACCTGAAAGCCGGATCGGACACGTCGCACGCACATGACCCGCTCCGTCCTGGCTGAGCACCTGCGCCGCGGCGATCACGTGGTCGTAGGACAGACCACCGGTGAGCCCGTGGGGCTCGTGGGCGAGTTGTTCGATCTTGCAGCCACGATCGGGCAAGTCAATGTGTTTTGCGGCTACTCGCTCAATCCGGCCTGGGGCGCTGCGATCGACCCGGCGCTCTCGGTGACGACCTATTGCGGCCTGGGGACGATCCGCCACGTCGTCGAGCGCGGCGCCGCGCGCGTGATTCCAGTGCAGATGTCGCAGCTGTCCTCGTACTTCGAATCCGGCCTGCTCAAGGCCGACGCCGTGCTGCTGCAGGTCTCGCCGGCCGACGCCGACGGCTACCACAGCCTCGGTTGTGCGGTCGACTATGTGTGGATTGCCGCGCAGGCCGCGCGCGTGGTGCTGGTCGAAGTCAACCCCCGGGTGCCGCATACCCGCTCTGCCTTGCGCCTGCACAGCAGCCGTGTCGTCGTCGCCGCCGGCAGCGACATGGCGCTGCCCGAACTCGCGGCCGAAGCACCGGACGAGCGCCAGCTGCGGGTAGGCCGCCAGGTGGCGCGCCTGGTGCCCAATGGCGCCATCATTCAGTTGGGCATTGGCGGCATGGCGTCGGCAATCGCGCGCGCCTTGTCGCAGCATCGCGGCCTTCGGGTGCGATCGGGCATGGTGGGCGACTGGTTGCCGGAGCTTATGGCCAGCGGCGCGATCGACACCACCGACCCCGACGCGTGCATGGCCTCGCTGGCGGTGGGAACCCGCGGTCTTTACGATTGGGCCGCTGCCGACGGCAAGGTCTGCTTCGCCATGCCGGCGCAACTGGTCGCACCGACCGGAGCGGCGGCGACTGTGCCTTTCATGGCGATCAATTCGGCACTTGAGGTGGACCTGCGCGGACAGGCAAACGCGGAGCTGGCCGGCGCGCGCTACGCCGGTGCGGTTAGCGGCCAACCCGACTATTTCCGCGCGGCGCGCCGCTCACCGGGGGGACTTGCGATCCTAGCCCTGACAGCCACTTCCGGTGCGGCCGCGAAAAGCCGCGTGGTGCTGCGCCTGAACCAGGCCTATGTGACTTCGACGCAAAGTGATGTCGATGTCATCGCCACCGAATATGGTGCGGCCGATATCCGCGCCACCACACTCGCCGAGCGGCGTGGGCTCATTGCGGCACTGGCCGAACCGCGCTTTCGCGCCGCATTGAGCGAGGGGGA
This sequence comes from Rhodoferax sp., assembly GCA_043759735.1. GTDB lineage: Bacteria > Pseudomonadota > Gammaproteobacteria > Burkholderiales > Burkholderiaceae_C > CAISIP01. The sequence continues at coordinate 12,296 of JAYUQC010000241.1, read as the reverse complement.
AGAGCCGCTCCTTACGTGACAGGAGTTGCAGCACCGGAATCGGCAGGACGGTGTGCGCGCGCGGACCCGGCAGTTCCGCCATTGACCGAATGATCGAGGCTTCGCCGTGAAGCGGCGTCCGAAAAGTCTCGCAACGCGCATCGGAGCGCACCGCCGTGTGGTGAAGACCTGCGTCATGCAGACAAATGAAATCAACAACTTGGCGGCGGTCTCGGTGCCCAGTTGAGGAATACGGGTCCGCATGGGTTTCAGGCCAAGCGCGTCGAAGCCGGCGGGCCCTTGAAATTCTGGCGCAACCGGGACGGGCCGCATTCTGGACGAGGGCCTGGTTTGGTCCCGCAAATGGCCGCCTTCAGACCAACGGCGTTCCAAACATCTCCTGCATTGCCCCTGCCAGCCTGGCGTTGCTCGCCAGCACCGGGTTGCCGTTCTCGATGCCGCCCGGGGCCCAGAAGTCGTTCACCCGCCCGCCGGCCTCGGTGATCAGCAACAGGCCGCCGGCGACATCCCAGGAGTTGATGTGCGCCTCGGCATATGCCTCGGTTCGGCCGGCGGCGACATAGGCCAGGCCCAGTGCGCCGGATCCGGCGCGGCGCACCGAACAACCGGCATGCGCGGCACGGCCGATCATGTCCAGATAAGTCTGCACCGCAATCCGGGTCGACCATCCGACCTCGACGGTGGACGCGGTGATTTCTGACACGCTGCTCACCCGCATCTGCTGACCGTTGAGCCAGGCCCCCTTGCCGCGTTCGGCAATGAACAGCTCGTCCTGGTTCGGCTCGTAGATCGCGCCGGCACGCAACTGGCCGCCTTCCAGCAGTCCGAGCGAGATGCAGTAATGCGGAATCTGGCGTGCGAAATTGGCGGTACCGTCGATCGGGTCGACGATCCACAGCCGGGTTCCGTCGAACGATCCGCCGCCTTCTTCACCCAGCACGGCGTCACCTGGAAAACGCTTTTCGATCGCATCGCGCACGAATTGTTCGACCGCGCCGTCGGTGGCGGTCAGGTAGTCCTGGCGTCCCTTGAGCGAGTAGGCCGGTTTGTCGGGCGCAGTGAAGGCGGCGCGCATCAGGCCGCCGGCGGCACGCACGATCTCGGTAATCGATGTCATCAGTTCAGTCATGGATTTTCCGGGTGGATGGCGAAGGCAAGCGGTATCAGTCCTTCGACCGACCCTGGACATGCCAGACTCGGCCCGGATGGCGTGGCGTTCGGTGTGCGCCTGGTTGCAATCGCCCTGCTCACCGCAGCATCCACTCATGCGCCGGGTCGTTGCGGAACACCCACAGGCGGTTCGGCCCGGCCATTACGTTGAGGTAGTACAGGTCGTAGCCGTGCGGCGCCACCACCGGATGGTAACCCCGCGGCACCATCACCACGTCATGGTCTTCGACCGCGCAGGCCTCGTCGATCTCGCGATCGTCGGTGTATACACGCTGGAACGCGAATCCCTGCGGCGGGTTGAGCCGGTGGTAATAAGTTTCTTCCAGTTGCGTTTCCAGCGGCGGTGTTTCGGCGTCGTGCTTGTGCGGCGGGTAACTCGACGAGTGGCCGGCCGGCGTCAGCACCTCCACCACCAGCAGATGTGCGGCAGTCGGGTCGTCATGCGGCAGGATGTCGCAGACATGGCGGGTATTGCTGCCCTTGCCGCGCGTGCTTCGTTTCATCCGGTCGGGGTCCAGCAGCCGGACCTGGCGATCGTTGGCGTCGCACGGTGCGCTGCACAACGCCAGTTCGGCATTGCGTACTGCGCGCACCTGAACACGCTTGTCGGGCGGCACGTACAACGCCGCCGGCGAAACCGCTTCGAATACGCTGGACCGCGTGCCCAGGCCGGCCCAGGTCTGACCGTCCACGGACAGGTCGACCGTGCCAGTCAATACCACCAGGCACAACTCGCGAGCGCCGGTATCGATGATCTCCGTCTCGCCCGCTGCCAGCCGGATGGCCCTGAATCCCACGTGCTCCCATCCGGCGCTCTGGGGTGTCACATTGACGATGTCGCGCCCCTGCGGCGCAGCCTTCACCTGCAAGCGGCTGACCATCTCATGCCTCCCTGCGACCGTCGAGACGATCCACGATGCCACGCAAGGTGGCGTAACCCATGCTGGCGTAAAGGAAGCTCGGCGCCACCGCCGGGTCCTGCTCGGCCTCCACCACCAGCCAGCCCTCGTAGCCGGCGGCGTGCAGCGTCGATAACACGGCGTCGAAGTCGATCGCGCCGTCGCCCGGTACCGTGAACGTACCGTACAACACACCGGTCAGAAAACTCCAGCCGTCGTTGCGCGCCTGCGCCACCACAGCGGCGCGCACGTCCTTGCAATGCACATGGACCACCCGGTCGACATGCTTGCGCAACAGCGCCACCGGGTCGCCGGCGCCGCCGAACCAGGCGTGCCCGGTGTCGAACAACAGACCGACTTGATCGGGGTCGGTCACCGCCATCAGCTGGTCGATGTCCTGCGGCGACTCGACGTACGCCCCCATGTGGTGGTGGTAGGCAAGCGTGATGCCATAGGTCTGGCGCAGATGAGCCCCGAACGCATTGAGCTTGTCGCCATACGCCTGCCACCGGGCCGCATCGGAGAAGCGCGGACGCCGCGACAAGGGGGTGTCGATCTGCCCCTGCACCGTGCCCGCACATTCGCCATAGACGACCACCCTGGCATCGTTGTATTGCAGCTTGGCCATAGGCGCCTGGCAACGCGCGATCTCGGCTTGGAGCGTGTCCTCGGCCAGGAAGCCGCTGTACCAGCCCGAGACACAGGCCAGGTTGAACTCGGCCAGCTTGGCCCTCAAAGCCGGCCCGTCCGCGGGGAACTTGTTGCCCAGTTCGAACCCGGCGTAGCCGATCTGTTTGCCCTCGGCCAACGCCGTTTCCAGCGCCGTCTCGCCGCCCAGCGAGGGCAGGTCGTCGTTCATCCAGCCGATCGGGTTGATGCCGATCCGCACATTCCAGTTCATACGTTAGCCTTCACGCAGAGCGTTGCGGTGCCACAAGCCTTGGGAGCGGCCCGGCGGCTCGATGGATGATCCTCCGCGCTGCGCGCTGCGGAGTTCGCCTTGGGAGCGGCCCGGCGGCTCATCGGTATTGGTCCTTCTTGGCTGTGTCATAGGCAGCGCGCGCGGCTTGCACTTCGGGACGGGCGGATACCGCCGGTATCGCCACTTCCCACCAGCAGCCCCCGTCGTCGGTCGTGCGCTCGTGGGTGGTGGCAATCACGACCACCTGCGTTTTGGTGGCGGCCCGCGCCGCGACCATCGCAGTTCTGAGTTCGGCCAGATCGCGCACCTGCACGGCGTGCGCACCCAGGCTGCGCGCATGCTGCGCAAAGTTGATCTGCCCGGCAGTCTGGCCCGGTGCCGCGCAGTCATCCAGCATGTTGTTGAAGCGCGCACCGCCGCTGGCCGATTGCAGCCGTTGGATACAGCCAAAGCCGCGGTTGTCCAGCACCACGATGATCAGTTTGAGGCCCAGCATCACCGAGGTCGCGATCTCGGAGTTCAGCATCAGATAGGAGCCGTCGCCCAGCAGCACGATCACCTCCTGTTGCGGTCGAGCCATCTTGACGCCCAGGCCGCCGGCGATCTCGTAACCCATGCAGGAATAGCCGTATTCGACGTGATAACTGCCCGGCAGACCGGCACGCCACAGCTTGTGCAATTCGGCGGGCAGGGTGCCGGCGGCGCAGACCACCACATCGGTCTGGTCGCTGTGCGGCGTGGAGTCGCGCACGGCGCCGATCACATCGGCGTCGTAGGGCAATACGCCGGGTTTGGGCTCTGCGCCGGTCAATATTGCGACCCGGTGTTGCCAACTGGCGGCGCGTGCAGTGCAGGTGGTCGTCCAGCCTGGCTCGGCGCGCCAGTCGCCCAGCGACGTGGCCAATGCCGCCAAGGCGAGACCGGCATCGCCCACCAGCGCGGTGCCACCGCATTTGAGTGCGTCGGCGCCGTGCACATTGATGCCCAGTACCGGCGCCGCAAACAGGCTGCGCGAACCGGTAGTGAAGTCCTGCAAGCGGCTGCCAATCGCGATGACCAGATCTGCATCGCGGGCGGCATTATTGGCGGCCGGTGATCCGGTGACACCCATCGCGCCCAGGTTCTGCGGATGGTCCCAGGCCAGGCTGCCCTTGCCGGCCTGGGTCTCGGCCACCGGCACACCATGCGTGCGCGCAAAGGCGTCCAGTGTTTCCCAGGCCTGGCTGTACAACACCCCGCCGCCGGCAATGATCAATGGTTTGTGCGATTGGCGCAAAAGCGCCGTGGCAGCGTGCAGTTCGCGCGCGTCCGGCGCCTGGCGGCGAATGTGCAAGGGCGCAGGCTGCAGGAAGGCGAGCGGGCAATCGAAGGCCTCGGTCTGCACGTCCTGCGGCAGGGCCAGGCAGACCGGGCCGCAGGTGGCCGGATCCAGCATGGTGGCGATGGCGCGTGGCAGGGCCTGCAGTATCTGCTCGGGCCGGCTGATGCGATCGAAATACCGTGTCAGCGGTCGGAACGCGTCATTGACGCTCACGTCGCCATGGGCCGCGTCCTCGAGTTGTTGCAGCACTGGATCCGGCGCGCGCGATGCGAAGCTGTCGCCCGGCAGCATCAGCAGCGGCAAGCGGTTCACATGGGCCAGCGCGGCAGCGGTCAGCAGGTTGGTAGCGCCGGGGCCGATGGAGGTGGTGACCGCCATGACGCGCTGGCGGAACATCGCCTTGCCGTAGGCGATGGCCGCATGGGCCATCGCCTGTTCGTTGTGCGCACGCCAGGTCGGCAGCTTGTCGCGCGAGGCCCACAGGGCCTCGCCCAGCCCGGCCACGTTGCCATGGCCGAATATCGCAAACACGCCGGCACAATACGGTTGCAGCGTGCCGTCGGCCATCTCGATGCGCAATGCGGCCAGATGGCGCACCAGCGCCTGGGCCATAGTCAGTCGTTCGGTTGTCATCGTCAATGGCGCAGTGGTGTGTCTCAGGCGCCGATGGTCGCACGGGCACCCCGGTTCGACCACGCCCGGGACAAGATCAGGAAGTTGCGTGTCACCACCTCGACCAGATCGTCGTCGCTGCATTGTTCGCGCAACCAGCGCTGCGATGGTTCCATCCACAAGCTGCGTCCGACCATGAAACCCTTGACGATCGGGTTGGTGGCTAGCGCAAAGCTCTCGGCCAGCAGTGCCAATGGCTGGTTCAGCCCCAGTATGACCGCACCGCGGCACAGCGCGTCGCGCTCGGCCACCAGCGTGGCCAACCCGTCCCACCCGGCGGCGCTCATGGGTGCGAGTTTCCACCACTCGGGCTGCAGGCCCAGGTTATAGAGGCGCTTGACGGCGCGCAGCACAGCCGCGTCGTCTCCGCCGATCGGCGTATGCGGGCCCGGGCAGATGATCTCCAGCAACAGTTCGTGTCCACTGGCGCGGGTCGCCTGCCACAGTTCCTGCAGCGTAAGCTCCTGCTCCAGCCGCAACGGCGCCGGGTCATCGGGGTGGTAGTGCACCAGGCATTTGCATACCTGCTCGGCCGGCCAGGTGGTCAATGCACTGCCGATGGACAAGCTGCCGTCGAAGCGCAAGGGGCGGGAGCCGGGCAGTTCGACCGGGCGTCCGACCCACCAGCCGCGACCAGTGGCGGCGGCCAATGCGTCGGCGCCGTATTCGCCGCCGTCGACCAGCACGCCGAGCCGCCCATGCAGGCCGGCGCTGGCCTCGGCACGTTCGGCTGCGCGCAGCAACAGCTTTTTCAGCCTGACCACGTCGGCGGCGTCGGCGCCGGCCTGCCGCGCCAGCTCGAAAAACTGGCTGCGGTGGTCGAACGCGATGACCTGCAGTTCTGGCCAGGGCTTGCGCTTGGGCGTGGCGCGGTGCAGATGCGCCAGCTGCCGGTCGGCGTCGACATGGGGGTTGCGCGTGCCGCCAAACCAGTGCTCCAGTTCGGCCGGCGTCGGCATGGCGGGCGCGCAGGCGTGGCGCGACACCACGATCGCCCCGCAGGCGTTGGCCAGACGCGCCGCCGCCAGGAAGTCCATGCCGCGCAGGAACCCGGTCATCAGGCCAGCAGCAAAAGCGTCGCCGGCGCCCAGTACGTTCATCACCTCGACCCGTTCTCCCTGCGCCGTCAAGGCATCCTCGATCCGCTGGGGAACCGGCCCGGAAATGAAGCAGCAGCCCGCGGCGCCCAGTTTGACCACCATGGCAGCCGGCGTCACCGCGCGCACCGCGCGCAGCGATGCCAACAGGTCGCCGGCCACTCCACCCGCAATCAGGAATTCCTCCTCGGTGCCGATCAGCAGCTCGAACTGCGACAGCAGGCCCTGCAACTGCGCGGTGACATGGCCGTCGGCGACAAACCGGTTGGCGCCTTCGCCGCGTTTGGTGAGTCCCCACAGCACCGGGCGGTAGTCGATGTCGAGCACACGCAGCACCTGGTGCCGGCCGGCAAATTGCAGTGCCGCGCTCGAGGCCGCCCTTACGGTGGGTGCGCTCAGGTGGGTGCCGGTGATCAGCAGCGCACGGCAACCGGCGATGAAATTCTCGTCGATCAGCGCCGGGTCGATCGCCATGTCGGCGCAGTTCTCGCGGTAGAACAGCAGCGGAAAGGTGTCGCGATCCTTCAGGCCGAGCAGCACCAGTGCGGTCAGGCGCTGCGGATCGATCTGCACTTGCGAGATGTCGCAGCCCTCGCGCTGCAGCGTCTCGGTCAGGAAACGGCCCATTTGTTCGTCACCGACGCGCGAGACCATCGCCGCGCGCAGGCCCAGCCGGGCAACCCCGAACGCGATGTTGGCCGAACTGCCGCCCAGGTACTTGGCAAAACTCGATACATCCTCAAGCCGGGCGCCGAGCTGTTGTGCGTACAGGTCGACCGCCAGGCGGCCCAGGCAGGCGATGTCGTGGCGGCGGCCGTGCGGAATGGAAAGCGTGGATAGTGCGGTCATTGGCTGGGCTTACCGGTCATGCGCATGGATGGTGCTTGAAAGCAGCAAAAATACACTCGGGCAAACGCCTAGAATAGTTTTTCCATTTTTCCATTTTTCAGAAATCCCAGTTTGTGCATGCACCCAACGACCCCGCTGCCCGTTTGAACGCCAATCCGGCGGCCGCCCAATTGTTGGCCGACATCGGGGACGCCTACGATTCGCTCAGCCGCCAACTCAAGCTGATCGCCCATTACGTCGAACAGCACCGCGACCATATCGGCCTGGACCGGATTCAGGATGTGGCGCAGCGCTGCGAGGTGCAGCCCTCGGCCGTGATCCGATTCGCCAAGCGATTCGGTTTTTCCGGCTATACCGAGCTGCAGAAGATCTTCCGCGACGGCATTGCTCAGCAGATCGCGCCCAGCCGCAACTACCAGGTCCGCATCCGCCGCGTGATCGAGCAGGCCCAGGGCCAGCTGAGCAGCGTGGATATCGCCGACGAGTTTATCGGCGGCAGTATCGCCGGCATGCAGGAGCTCAAGCGCGACCTGCACCCAACAGTGTTCGATGATGCGGTTGCACTGCTCATGACCACGCCGTCGATCTGGGTTGTCGGCTGCCGGCGTTCGTTTGCCGTGGCCGCCTATCTGACCTACTCGCTACAGCACACCGACAAGCGGGTCGAGCTGTTGACCGGGCTGGGTAGCATGTACGAGGGCCATCTGCGCGGGGTCCGCCCAGGCGACGTGATGGTAGTCATTAGCTATACACCTTATGCCCAGGAGTCGCTGGAATGCGCACGGATCGCGGTGGGCCGCGGCGCACGGCTGATCGCCATCACCGACAGCCAGTTGAGTCCGCTGGCTGCGATGTCTAGTGCGACGCTGGTGGTGCATGAAAGCAGCACATTCGGCTTCCGTTCCCTGACCAACTCGATGTGCCTGGCGCAAAGCCTGTTTATCGCGTTGGCCTACCGTTCCGAGCTGCTGTCGGCGCCGGTCGATGCGGCGACCGCGGCCGAAAGATAGGCCATGCTCTGCGCCAGGCGCTGCTCGATGTCGTCAGCGGTGATGATCGCGTCGGCAAACGGCTCGAACGACACCAGACCGGTGTAGCCGCCTGCAAGCAGCCTGACCAGCTGGTTGACGTTGCCCAGTCGGTCCTGTGGACCCACCAGGACCCGGTGCGGATCGCGCATCTGGTCCACCTCAATCGACGGATCCTCGACGCCGGATACATGGACCAGGCCGGTAGCAGGCGCAAAAAACGCATCTTCGTCCGCCAGGTGGTGGTGGAAGGTGTCGTGCACCAGCGCCAGGGATGCCGGGGATCCGATATCTTGCATTGCCCGCATCGCCTGCGACTTGCAGCGGACCGCGCATTCGGCGAATCCGAGCGGCTCCACCAAACCGGTCAATCCATGGGCTTCGAGCAGCAGCCGCAGCCGGGATAGCGCATGCACCAGATCGTCGTGACGCCGGCTGGCCGGGCGCTCGTCCCGCGGGTCGTTGGTTGGGCACAACACCAGCGCCTGCGCGCCGCAGTCGGCCGCATAACGCGCCATGGCGGCCGCGTCGGCGGTGCGCCCGGCATCGAATTGGTCAAAACGCTGCAGCGCGTTGATCGAGCGGATCTGCAGCCCATGGTCCGCCGCGATCGCCGCCACCGTGCCAGGGTGCGCACCGTCGCGGGTTTCCACCCCGGGCAGGTCATTGCGGATCTCGATGGTGTCCACGCCCAGGCGTCTTGCCATCGCTGCAAATGCCGGCAATGGCATTCGCATGGCGCATATGCGGTTGATGGCAAACCGGATGGTGAATGACATGCGTGCGCCCAGGTGGGTTGCGGCCTGGCGTTGCCCGGCCCGTTTGGAACAAAAATTTTAGCGCTGAGCCGGGTCGCACGGGACATCCGACCCGGGGCGGTGAAAGTTTATAGTGCGCGTTCCCATTCCCGTTCCCATACCCATGTCGATCGCGTCCGTTGCGGTGGCATGCCAATAGACAGCAGGGCGATGCGGCGGTCCCGGACGCGGGTTACGTGTGCCTCAGGCAGGAGAATCCATGAAAAATGTCGCAATTTTTGGCGCTGGCAGGATTGGGCGTATCCACGCCACCAATCTGGCCGCATTGGCCGGTGTCACACTGAAGTATGTGTGTGATCCTGTGGTGGAGGCAGCCGACGCGTTGGCCAGCCAGCTCGGCGCCACGGTGGCCAGCGTGGCGCAGGTGTTTGCCGATCCCGCCATTGATGCGGTCGTCATTGCCTCGTCGACCGACACCCACAGCGACCTGCTCAGCCGCGCGGCGGCGGCGGGCAAGGCCATCTTCTGTGAAAAGCCGATCGACCTGTCCCTGCCGCGGGTGCGCGCATGCGCCGACGCCGTACAGGCCGCCGGCGTAGCCTGCATGATCGGCTTCCAGCGCCGTTTCGATCCGACCTTCAACGAGGCCTGCGCAAGGCTGGACCGCGGCGAGATCGGGAATCCGGAAATGCTGATCGTTACCAGCCGCGACCCGGGCGCGCCGCCGGTGGAGTACATCAAGGCGTCGGGCGGCATTTTCCGCGACATGCTGATCCACGACTTCGACGTCTTTCGCTGGATTCTGTGCTTCGATGGCGATCAGGCGCAGTGGCTCAGCGCCACCGGCTCGGTGCTGACAGACCCGGCCATCGGCGTGGCCGGTGACCTCGATTGCACGGCGGTCACGATCCGCACCCGCAAGGGTCGGTTGTGCCAGATCAACACCAGCCGTCGTTCCGCCTACGGATACGACCAGCGATTCGAGGTGTTCGGATCCGGCGGCATGCTGCAGTGTGGCAACCACCGGCCGACCGAGGTGCTGCAGTGGGATGCCGTCGGCATCCGCGGTGACAAACCCGAGAACTTCTTCTTGCAACGTTATGCAGCCGCCTACCGGCTTGAAATGGCGCATTTTTTCGACTGCCTGCAGTCCGGGGCGGCATTCAAGACTACAGTCGCCGACGGCTTGGCGGCGCAGGAACTGGCCGATGCTGCAGCCGAAAGCGCCAGGACCGGCATACCGGTCAGCTGGTGAGCGGGTGGTTTGGCGCTGGACTACGATCGGGCTTTTGCCCCGCTAGAGAATCATGTCCGATATCCTGAACAAGATCGTCGCCGTCAAACGCGAAGAAATAGCCGCCGCAGTCGATCGTCGCCCGTTGGCGAAGGTGCGCGCCGATGCGGAATCGCGGGTCCTGACGCGCGACTTTGAGGACGCCATGCGCCGACGCATGCGTGCAGGCCGCCATGCGGTGATCGCCGAAATCAAGAAAGCCAGCCCGTCCAAGGGTGTGATCCGGGAGAACTTCGAACCGGCCGACATCGCCCAGAGTTACGCCGAAAATGGCGCGGCCTGCCTGTCCGTATTGACCGACCAGCAGTTTTTCCAGGGTACGGCGGATTACCTGAAGCAGGCCCGTGCGTCCTGCCAGTTGCCGGTATTGCGCAAGGATTTCATGGTCGATCCCTATCAGATCTACGAGTCGCGTGCGATGGGGGCGGATGCTGTTTTGTTGATCGCGGCCTGTCTGGACGATGCACAGCTGCGCGACATGGAGGCCATTGCCAGCAGCCTGTTCATGGCTGTCCTGGTGGAGGTGCATGACGCCGCAGAACTGGATCGGGCGCTGGTGTTGAAAACGCCGTTGCTGGGCATCAACAACCGCAATCTGCGGACCTTCGAGGTGTCGCTCGACACGACGCTGGACCTGATGGCGCGGGTGCCGCCAGACAAGCTGTTGATCACCGAAAGCGGGATTCATGGGCGCGAGGACGTGCTGCGCATGCAGGCGGCAGGGGTGCACGGATTTCTCGTGGGCGAGGCTTTTATGCGCGCACCCGACCCAGGCGTGGCGATGGCGCAACTGTTTGGGACGGATGGCGGTTTGTGAGCACGCGCCTGATGGGCCCGCCGCACGGCCACGCCTGGTATGCACGCCTTTTGCGGTCAGGCGCTGTTCCTCACGGCCGGGCACCGTCCGACCCGCTACCGCATGGCGTGTAACAACCCGGGCGAAGCGCAGCAGGATTGGTTGGCGCGGCCACTGCCGGCGTGGGACCCCGATACCTGGCCGGTGGCACAGGACTGGCGCGGGCTCGTCGACGCCTTTCTTGCCGGTGCGGCCGGCCGCAAGCTTGCAGCCCGAATGCGCGATCGGGTCATGGACAGCGCAACGATTTTTCCGCCCCACCCGTTGCGGGCCCTGGAGCTGACCCCGTTGCGCTCGGTCAAAGTCGTGATTGTGGGGCAGGATCCGTACCACGGGGCCGGTCAGGCCAATGGGCTTGCGTTCTCGGTGTCACCCGGCGTGGCGGCTCCACCCTCGTTGCGCAATATCCGCCTGGAGATCGCGCGCGAGCGAAATAGCCGGGAACTAGAGTCGCTGCCAGGTGCCGCGCCGAATGGATCCGACAAATCGTCGGGGGCCGATCTGACGCCTTGGGCGCGCCAGGGGGTGTTGTTGCTCAACACCTGCCTGACCGTCGAGCGTGGCCACCCGAATACCCACGCCAATTGGGGTTGGGAAGTGCTTACTGGCCAAATAATCGAGGCGATCAATCAAAGGCCTGTCCCGATCGTGTTCCTGTTGTGGGGCAAACATGCGCAGGACCGCGGACCGACACCTGGCGCCAGCCGGGACGGGGCGCCCCGATTGATCTTGCGGGCCAATCATCCGTCTCCGCTGTCGGCTCGCCGGGAGCCGGAACCCTTTATTGGTTGTGGTCATTTCGCCAAGACAAACGCATTCCTGCGCCGAAGCGGGGTCGCTCCCATCGATTGGTAAAGGGCCCGTTTGCGACCCCAGCACTTGTGGCGGGCGTCTCTTTACGTGGCATAATCTGCGGTTCGCCCGAGGAGAGGTGGCCGAGTGGTTAATGGCAGCAGACTGTAAATCTGCCCTCTTACGAGTACGCTGGTTCGAATCCAGCCCTCTCCACCAAAGGTTCACGGAGCAGGTGAAGTGTAATCGCGTTGCGGGTGTAGCTCAATGGTAGAGCAGAAGCCTTCCAAGCTTACGACGACGGTTCGATCCCGTTCACCCGCTCCAGTTTTTGTAGTTAGTTGAGCAAGCATGTGACTCTTAGGCAAGGCGCACGATCCCGCCGCTTACGCATTTGTAAGCAAGGGTGAGTGCAACGCAGCATAAGAGCCACAGGTGCTGCTCAAAGCCCTTGTAGCTCAGTGGCAGAGCACTCCCTTGGTAAGGGAGAGGCCACGCGTTCAATCCGCGTCAAGGGCACCAACATTAGTTGCAAAGAGTCAGTCATACCCCAACGTTGATTTTCAGAACTCATTTTAGATTTGGCGAGGACAAGAAATGGCAAAAGGCAAGTTTGAGCGTACGAAGCCACACGTGAA
>JAYUQC010000240.1:0-20800 GCA_043759735.1 Rhodoferax sp. | reverse complement strand
CAGGCCCCGCGCGCTCTTGAGGTCCAGCGCCACCGAACGCTTGTTGCGGCACAAGGCCGCAAACAGGCCGGGGAATCGACGCGCCGGATCTCCGCCGCCAGGGCGCTCGACCATCACGATGTCCGCCCCCAGATCGGCCAGCAGCATCGTCGCATACGGACCCGGATACTGTTCGGCCAGACTGATCACGCGCACGCCGGCAAGTGGTAAAGACGCCACGACAACCCTCCTTCACGAACTGTGATCGGCCCAAGGATATACTGATTAGTATTCACATCATACTAATAAAACACTAAATCGTACTAACGCAAAAAAATTTATTCTCACAAGTTGGATGTGGTGCTAGAATTTTTGGCCAGGAGCACGCTAGTGCAATGCCGAGATGCAGCGCATTTCCCATGCCGAAATTCCGCTCCCGCAACCGTTCCATTGAAGGGTGGGCAATGGCCAAGAAAATGCAGGTCGGAGTGAGCGTAGACGCGGTCTTCGCGTCCCGCGTTCCGGAACATTGCTCGTTTGTAAAGACGCGGTGCGGGTCGGTTGCGCAGGTCGCGCAGCGCGGTGCCGAGCTGCCCTTTAACCACGTCGATGGCATCGCGGCGCCGGCAACCACCCACTGAAGAAAGTCCCACCATGCAAAATCGTCATGCCCGTGCGTTCCTGCTCCGCCGCGTCGTGCTCCAGGGCGGTGTCGCGGCGCTATCCAGCGTCCTGTGGGGCAGCGGCAGCGCTTTCGCGCAGTCGTCCGACAGTCCGATCAAGATCGCGGTGGGGTTTCCGCCCGGCGGTTCGGGCGACCTGTTCGCGCGCATCCTGGCCGATGCACTGCGCGAGGAACTGGCGCGGCCGGTGCTGGTGGAGAACAAGCCTGGCGCCGGCGGTCTGACGGTGGCGATCGGCTTCCTGCGCGCTCCCAAGGACGGCAGCCAGCTGATGCTGGCGACCGGATCGACGGCCGTGTCGGCGCCGATCTCGCGCGCCAAACCGCCGTACAACCCGGTCGACGACTTCCAGTGGATCGCCCACCTGTCGCTGGCGCCATTCGTCATTGCCGTCAACCCGGCACTGCCGGTCACCGACGTCAAGAGCCTGGTCGCCTATGCCAAGGCTCAACCGGGCAAGATGTCCTACGGCCATGCCGGGCTGGGTACCACGGTCCACCTTGCCGCCGAGCTGTTCAAGGACATGGCCGGCATCAACGTCGTCGACATCGCCTATGCCGGCAGCGCAGGCGCCATCACCGACACCATCGGCGGCACGGTGCAATTCGTCGTCGAGACCACGGGCGCGCTGCTGCAACACCACAAGGCCGGCAAACTGCGCATCATCGGCTCCATGGCCGAGGCGCGCGAGAAGATCGCGCCCGAGATTGCGACCTTTCGCGAAGCCGGCTACGACCTGCTGGCCGGCACCTCGAATCTGCTGGCGGCCCCGCTGGGAACACCGCGCGAGGTGGTCGAGCCGATCGCCCGCGCGGTCTTCCGGATCATGGATCGTCCGGCGATCCAGGAGCGGCTGGCGCAACTCGGCATCCAGCCGATCACCGCTTCCAGTCCGGCACGAGCCCAGGCCTACGTCGCGTCCGAAGTCGCGCGCTGGAGCGTGGTGGTCAAGAAGCTGGGGATCGCGCTCTGATGCCTGCGCCCGAAGGAGCCCGTGCCAGCTACCGGCCAACCGAGCTGCAAGCCCGGTCTGCGGCAGTCGCCGCGCTGCTCAACCCCTCGTCGATCGCCCTGATCGGAGCGTCCGACCGTTCGCGCTGGTCGGCCACCGCATTCGACAACCTGTCGCAGGGCGGTTTCCAGGGCGCGATCCACCTCGTCAATCCCAGGGGAGCACCGGCGCATGGCCGCACGGTCGCCACCTCCTGCGCCACCATCGGCTCGGCGATCGACCTCGGCCTGGTGATGACTCCGCCGGCGGCAGTGCCCGATGCCATTGCAGACCTGGCGGCCGCGGGCGCCCGATCGGCCGTGATCCTGACCGCCGGCTTTTCCGAGACCGGCGCGGCCGGCCGCCAGCTGCAGGAAGGCCTGCGCGTGATTGCGGCGCAACATGGCGTGCGCCTGCTCGGACCCAATTGCCTGGGATTCATCAATTTCGTCAACCGGGCCACTGTCTGGACCACGCCCGTTGGCGTACCGACGCACAACACCGGGGTCGCGATCGTCTCCCAGAGTGGCGCGACCGCCTACTTTCTGGCCTTGCTGGCCCAGCAGCAGGATGTGGGCCTGAGCCATGTCATCTCAACCGGAAACGAAGCCGACCTGGACAGCGCCAGCTTTATCGAATACCTGGTCGAGGATCCGCATGCGCGCGCCATCGCGGTATTCGCCGAGACCTTTCGCGACCCGGCAGGTTTCCTGCGCGCCGCCCGGCGGGCGCAGGACGTCGGCAAGCCGCTGGTGGTGCTCAAGATGGGCGCCAGCGATGTCACCGCCAAGGCGGCGCTGGCGCACACCGGCGCTCTGGTCGGTGACGACCGGATCTTCGACGGCGTGTGCCAGCAGTTCGGCATCATCCGTACCCGCTCAATGGAGGAACTGCTGGCAACGGCCGATATCGTTGGGCGGGTTGGCGTATTGCGCCCGGGTGGCCTGTGCGTCATGACCAACTCCGGTGGCGTCGGCGAGATCGCCGCCGACACGGCCGCATTGCGCGGCATCGACCTGCCCGCACTGTCGCCGGCAACCGTCGCCGCACTGCAGGCCATGTTGCCCGATGCGGCCACGGCGCACAATCCGCTCGACCTGACCGGCGCTGTCAGCCCCGAACAATGCGAGGCAGCATTGCGGATTCTGGCCAGCCAGCAGGATGTCGCGGCGATTCTGTGCCCCTGGTACGCGATACCGACCGAATACGGTCAGGTGAGCGAACGCCTGACGCAGTCGCACCACCATCTGATCCGCGGACTGGCCGCGGCGCCGGTGCCGGGCCTGCTGGTCAGCTACACCGGCACCAGTATCAATGCGCTGGCGCGCGACACCATCGCCCGCACCGGCGCCAACTACCTCGCCTGCGGCCTCGATCGGGCGCTCGCGGGCCTGGCCGGCGCGTTCTGGTGGTCCGAGCGCCAACGCGAGCAAGCCATGCGACCGCGTCCGAATTTCGCCGGCGCCGGCGCCGGCGCTGCAGCGGATGGTCACGTCGCTCGCCCACGCTCGGAGCACGAGGCGCTGGCCTTCCTGTCGCGCCACGGCGTGCCGGTGGTTCCGTTGCGCATTGCGGCCGACCCGGCGCAGGCGGTGGCTGCGGCCCGCACGCTGGGCGGTCCGGTCGCGCTCAAGATCGCATCGCCTGATATTGCGCACAAGAGCGACATCGGCGCGGTGCTGCTCCATCTGCAGGGCGACGCGGCGGTGCGCGACGCGTTCACGCGGATCATGGACACCAGCCGGATCCACCACCCCGGCGCCCATATCGACGGCGTGCTGGTCGCACCCATGCGTGAGCGCGGGATCGAACTTTTCGTCGGCTTTTCGCGTGATCCGCAATGGGGAGCGGTGCTGGCGGTCGGGCTCGGCGGAGTCTGGGTCGAGATCCTGCAGGATGTGGCCTTGCGCCTGCTACCGGTCGACGCCCACGAGGTCAAGCGCATGTTGCTGGGCCTGCGCGGAACGAAGCTGCTTGCCGGCGGGCGCGGCGTGCCCGCTGCCGACCTCGAAGCAGTGGCAACCGCCATCACACGGATCGGCGACGCGATGCTGCAACTGGGCCCGGAGCTGGACCAGGCCGATGTGAATCCGCTATGGGTGCGCGGCGACCAGGTGGAGGCGCTCGACGCGCTGTTGGTGTGGCAAGACGCCGCACCCACCGGACATGCCAAGCGCACGCCCCTGACCGTTTGACCCGCCCTGGAGAACCTGGCCCATGCGCACGCCGATCTGCACCTCGTTGGGATGCGAACTTCCCATCTTTGCGTTTTCGCACTGCCGCGATGTCGTCGTCGAGGTGACCCGGGCCGGCGGCTTTGGTGTGCTGGGCGCGGCGACCTACTCGCCCGAGCAGCTCGAAGTGGAGCTGCGCTGGATCGACGCGCATGTGCAGGGCCGACCCTACGGCGTCGACGTCATCATCCCAACCCGCTACGACCAAGAAGCCGAACGCAGCCCCGAGGACCTGGAGAAGCTGATCCCCGCCGAACACCGCGCCTTCATGGACAACATCCTCGCCGAGGCCGGCGTGCCACAGTTGCCGGTCGACGAACGGGCCAGGATCCTGCGCGAGATCGTCGACGGTCGCGGCAACATGACACCAGACGGCGCGCGGCGCCTGCTGCGCGTCGCGCTCGACCACCCGCAGGTCAAGCTGGTGGTCAGCGCGCTGGGGTCTCCGCCGCCGGACGTGGTGGCCGAACTGCGCCAGCGCAAGATCATGATCGGTGCCATGTGCGGCAAGGGAGAACATGCGGCGCGGCACCGGGCGGCCGGCGTCGAGTTGATCGTCGCGCAAGGAACCGAAGCCGGCGGCCATACCGGCGATATCGCCACCATGGTGCTGGTGCCGCAGGTCGTGGAGGCCTGTGGTGACGCGGTGGCGGTGCTGGCTGCCGGCGGCATCGCCAAAGGCAGCCAGATCGTCGCTGCGCTGGCGCTCGGCGCCCAAGGTGTATGGTGCGGAACGGTCTGGCTCGGCACGCGCGAGAGCGAACTCGACGCGTTCGAGAAGGAAGTGCTGTTCGCCAGCCGCGCCGAGGATGCGGTGCGGCGCAAAGCGCGCACCGGCAAGACCGTGCGCATGCTCAAGAGCCGCCTGTCCGAGGCCTGGGAGCAGCCTGGTGCGCCCGCCTTCCTGCCCACCCCGCTGCAGGGCATCCTGTACAACGAGGCCCACGCACGGGTGGTCAGGGCCAGGCGCAAGGACCTGTACTCCTTTCCTGCCGGCCAGGTGGTCGGCATGATCAACGAAGAGAGTTCGGTGCGCGATGTGATGGTTCGGTTCCAACTCGAGTACCTGCAGACGATGGAGCGACTGCGCGCGCTCGACCCCGCCGAGTCCTGACACCACGAGGAAGCGATATGTCCGATGAAGTCCTGGTAGAACACATCGACGGCATGGTGATCGTCACGATCAACCGGCCGGAGCAGAAAAACGCGGTCAACCGCGCTGTTTCGTACGGGGTGTGCGAGGCGCTCGACGAGATGGACCATCGCGCCGATCTGCGCATCGGCATCCTGACCGGCGCCGGCGGCACGTTCTGCGCCGGCATGGACCTTAAGGCCTTTCTGCGCGGCGAGGTGACCCGGGTCAAGGGCCGCGGTATCCTGGGGATTGCCATGACGCCGCCGCGCAAGCCGCTGATCGCGGCTGTCGAGGGTTATGCGCTGGCCGGCGGCTTCGAATCCGTGCTGGCCTGCGACCTTGTGGTGGCCGCGCGCGACGCCCGGTTCGGGCTGCCCGAGGTCAAGCGCGGACTCGCCGCGGCGGCAGGCGGGCTGATGCGCCTGCCGCGGCTGATTCCGCAGCGCATCGCGATGGAAGCGGCGCTCACCGGCGACATGTTGTCGGCCGAGCGCCTGCACCAGTACGGACTGATCAACATACTGACCGAACCCGGCCAGGCGCTCGAGGAGGCCAAGAAACTGGCGCGCCGCATCCTGGCGAACGCGCCCTTGGCGGTGGCCGCCAGCAAGCAGGTGATCCTCGAACAGCGCGACTGGCCGCTGGACCAGATGTTCGCACGCCAGGAAGGCATCACCGGCCATCTGCTCCAGTCGGCCGATGCGCGTGAAGGCGCCAGCGCCTTTGCCGAGCGGCGCGCGCCGGTCTGGAAGGGCGAGTAGGCCCCGCCAAAGCCGCATGGCGATCCGCCGCAACATCAACCAGCCACATTGAAGGAGCCACCACCGTGCCATCCATGGACCCCGAACTGGAAGTACTGCTTGCGCTGGGCCGCAAGGCGGCTCGGCCGCCGTTCGAAGCCCTGACGCCCGAGGCCGCGCGCGCGGCCTATGCCGCCAGTTGGGACCTGCTGCAGCCGGCGGTGCAGCCGGTAGCATCGGTACGCGACACGACGGTGACCGGCGGCGAACTACGCCTGCGCATCTACCGCGGCACCGGCACCCAGGCGCAAGAGCCAATACCGTGCATGGTGTTCCTGCACGGCGGCGGCTGGGTCATCGGCAACCTGGACAGCCACGACCGTTTGTGCCGCATCCTGGCAAACCGGGCACGCATCTGCGTGGTGGCGGTGGACTACCGCCTTGCGCCCGAACATCGCTTTCCGGCCGCGCTGGACGACAGCGTCACAGCGCTGGAATGGGTTAGCCGCAACGCCGGCGAACTCGCCATCGCGCCCGGACGCATCGGCGTGGGCGGCGACAGCGCCGGTGGCAACCTGGCCGCGGTGCTGGCTCTGATGGGTCGTGACGGCAGCGCGCCGGCCAGCCTGTTCCAGGCCCTGCTGTATCCGGTGCTGGACTTGAGCGCGAGCAGCGCATCGTACCGGGCCGTGACCTCGGGCGTTCCGTTGACGGCGGCCACGATGCACTACTTCATCAATCATTACGCGCCCGACGCTGCCGACCGCCTGGACTGGCGCGCCTCGCCGCTGAAGGCCGCCAGCCTGGCTGGAACGCCGCCGGCGCTGGTAATGACGGTGGCGCACGATCCGCTATGCGACGAAGGCCGGACCTATGCCCGGCGGCTGGAAAACGATGGCGTGCGCGTCACCGCGCTGCACCTGAGCGACCACATGCATGGCATGCTGATGCACGGCAAGCTGATCCAGGCCAGCAACCTGATGCTCGATTTCGTCTGCGCGGCGATCGGCGATGCCTTGCACCGGGGCCAGCCGGTAGCCCGGCAGCGGGCGTGATGCACCCGCAGCAACGCATGTCCCCGCCCGATCGCCATGACCCTTTCGCGCGTTCCCGCTGCGCGGCATCCGGGTCGCCGGAGAACCGGCGCGGTGCGGCGCACGTACTTCGCCATCGCCCGGACCCGGCGGGCAACCCCTCAGGAAATCCTTCATGAAACCCCATGCCATTGCCAGCACTCGGCACTGTGACGCCGTCGTCATCGGCGCTGGCTTTGCCGGCTTGTACATGCTGTATCGGCTGCGCCAGCTCGGCCTCTTTGCGCGAGCGTTCGAGGCCGGCGACGGCGTTGGCGGTACCTGGTACTGGAACCGCTATCCTGGTGCGCGCTGCGACGTGGAAAGCATGCAGTACTCGTACTCGTTCTCCGAGGATTTGCAGCAGGACTGGAAGTGGAGCGAACGTTATCCACGGCAGGATGAAATCCTGGCCTACATCAACCATGTCGCGGACCGTTTCAGCCTGCGCCCCGACATCGTGCTGCAGACGCGCGTGACGGACGCCCGTTATGACGAAACCCAACAGCGCTGGAGCGTCGGCACCGATCGCGGTGACCGGGTCTCGGCGCGCTTCCTGATATCCGCCGGTGGCTGCCTGTCAGCGGCCCGCGTACCCGACGTTCCCGGGTTGGCGGATTTCCATGGCGACTGGTACCACACCGGCAACTGGCCGCACGAGCCGGTCGACTTCAACGGCAAACGCGTCGCGGTGATCGGGACCGGCTCCTCCGGCATCCAGATCATTCCGGCCATCGCCCGCCAGGCAAAGGAGCTGGTGGTGTTTCAGCGCACACCCAACTTCAGCATTCCGGCCTGGAATCGTCCGCTGCCCGAGGACGAGCAGCAGACCTGGAAGGCGCACTACCCGCAGCACCGCAGCAAGGCCCGCACCACCCGCTCGGGCATCCTGTACCAGTACAGCGACAAGTCGACCTGGGATGTCGACGAGCTGGAGCGCCAGCTGGAGTACGAGCGGCGATGGGCCCGCGGCGGCGCCAATTTCACCCACGCCTTCAACGACATCTTCGTCGACCGCAAGGCCAACGACAGCGCGGCCGAGTTCGTGCGCAACAAGATTCGCGCAACCGTCAAGGATCCGCAGGTTGCGGCCATGCTGGCTCCGACCGACCACGCCATCGGCACCAAGCGCATCTGCGTCGATAGCGACTACTACAAGACCTTCAACCTGCCGCACGTGCGGCTGGCAGACCTGCGCGCGGCCCCGATCGAGACCGTCACCGCCAGCGGCATCCGCACCCGGGAGGCCAGCTATGAACTCGATGCGATCGTTTTCGCCACCGGCTACGACGCCGTCACCGGTGCGCTGGACCGGATCGACATTCGCGGCAAGGGCGGGCAGTCGCTGAAGGAAAAATGGTCACACGGCCCGCGCACCTACCTGGGCCTGATGGCAGCGGGCTTCCCCAACCTGTTCATGATCACCGGGCCGGGCAGCCCGTCGATCCTGACCAATGTCGTCGTCGCGATCGAACAGCATGTGGACTGGATCGCACGCTGCCTCGAGCGCATGCAGGCGCAGGACCAACCGGTGGCCGAAGCGCAATCCGGCGCGGAGGAGGAATGGGTCAGCCATGTCAGCGAGGTCGCCTCCAAGACCCTGTTCCCGACCACCAACTCCTGGTACATGGGCGCCAATATTCCAGGCAAGCCACGCGCATTCCTGCCCTATGTCGGCGGCTTTGCGACCTACACCGCGATTTGCGAGAAGGTCATCTCCGAAAACTACAAGGGTTTCGATTTCGTCGCGAGCACTGCTGCCCTGCAAACACGTTGAGGATTCACACATGGCACGATTCACGGGCAAGGTATTGCTGATCTCCGGCGGCGCGCGCGGCCTGGGCGAGGCACAGGCGCGCCAACTGGTCGCCGAAGGGGGCCGTGTCGTCATCGGCGACGTGCTGCACGACGAAGGGCGCCGGCTGGCCGCAGACATCGGCACCGCTTGCACTTTCGTGCCGCTCGATGTCACCAGCGAGTCGCAGTGGAGCGATGCAGTCGCCATCGCCGAAGGTGTCGGTCCTTTGCATGGCCTGGTCAACAACGCCGGCGTCTACACGCCGATGCCGCTGGTCGATACCGACACCGCGCAGTTCGAGCGCCACACCCGTGTCAACCAGCTCGGGACCTTCCTGGGCATGCGCGCCGCGGTGGCAGCCTTCGAGCGTACCGGCACCGGTGCGATCGTCAACATGTCGTCCACCGTGGCATTGCGCAGCGCGCCCAATGCAATCGCCTACACGGCCAGCAAATGGGCCGTACGCGGCATGACCAAGGCTGCGGCCCTGGAGCTGGCGGACCGCCATGTCCGCGTCAACTCGGTGCATCCGGGGCCGATCGACACCGACATGATCGCCTTTCGCACGGCCGAGGAGAACCTGCGCAGGGTCCAGCAGGTCCCGATGAAGCGACTGGGCACGAAGGAGGAGATCGCCAGGTTGGTGCTGTTCCTGCTGTCGGACGACAGCCTCTACATGACGGGCTCGGAGATCGCGATGGACGGCGGCGCCGCGCTGTAGCCGCCGCCCCACCCAGCACCGGGAGGCAGCTTTTTGACCTAGGGAAAACCCCTAGGTCAAAAGTGATACCGACAAAACACAAAAAGCTACTCTCCGGTATACTTTTCGACACGGAGAATCGATTTTCACAAGTTCGAAATTCGATCGTCGACCCGAAAGCAGCCATCGTTAACCATTGCACACCCTTACCGGCGTGCACAACCAGGAGACAGCATGAAATCATTGCAGACACGCGGCGCCGCTGCCACGGCGCAGGTGAAGTCCAGAGCCGCCGTCGGGCCAATACTGGGCAAGATCGCAGCCGGCGCTATCGCCGGCACGCTGGCGCTCGGTGCCAGCGCCTTCGAGATGCTGGGTGATGGCGTCTACAAGGACCGCATTGACGTCGGCACGATGATGGACATGAGCGGCCCCGCTTCGGGTTCGCAGGCCATCTGGACCAACGGATTCCAGGACTACATGCGCAAGCTCAACGAGTCCGGCGGTGTGAACGGCCGCAAGATCAACGTGCTGGCCGAAGACAGCCGCTTCAACCCGGCGCAGGACAAGATCAACTACGAAAAGCTGGTGGGCCAGACGCCGGTGATCTCCATCTCGGGTGTCGGTTCATCGAGCTCGCAGGTATCGCTGGCGCCCTCCATCCGCGGCGGCAAGGTGCCGGTCATCGGCACCTACACGACCACCAAGCCGTTGACCGAACCGGTTTCGCCGCTGGTCTACGGCGGATTCTGCAGCTACGTGCAAATGGCGCAGACCGGCGTCGGTTATTACGTCGACAAGCTCAAGCTCAAGAACCCCAAGGTCATGGTCGTGTCGATCGAGAGCGCCGGAGGTGTCGAATACCACCAGTTCATCGACGCGGCGGTCAAGAAGCTCGGCGGCACGTCGTCACTGGTGACGATGAAGATCACCGCCGCCGACGTGACCCCGCAGGTGCAGGAGATCATTGCGCAGAAGCCCGACTTCATCACGATCTACGGCATTTCCAACACCGCGATCCTGACCATGAAGACGATGCAGCAATACGGCCTGAAGATCCCGGCGTTCGGCATCTCCTACCTGTTGTCGCCCCAAATCTATAACGCGATAGGCCCCGACGCCGGCGCGAACTACAACGTCGTGAGCTGCTTCACGCCAGGCGGCGCCGACCAGGCGCCGGGCAACGTCGAAATGATGCAGGCCGCCGAGAAATACGGCCGCACCGCCATCCGCGAGGATATCAACTATGTCGCAGGCTGGGTCGTGGGCAAGATCACTGCCGAGGCGCTCGCAAAGACCGGTCCCGAGCCGACGCGCGCCAAGCTGGTCGAGGCCTTGGGCAAGGGACTCACGGTCGACACCAAAGGCCTGTCCGCGCCGATCATCTACAAGCCGGGCGATCACACCGGTCCGACCTCGTTCCGCATGATCAGTTACGACTACGGTTCCAAGAAGTTCAAGGCGCTCGGCGAGTTCAGCGACTACACCAAGTACGTCCAGTAAGTTCGCAACCAAACCCAGGGCCACACCATGTTCTCTCAAGTCCTGTTTAGCGGTCTGGCCCTGGGCAGTATCTACGGCCTGGTCGCCCTGGGTTTTGCCGTGGTCTTCAAGGCCACGGACGTCTTTAACTTCGCCCAGGGCATGTTTGTCGTCTGTGGCGCATTTTTTGCGGTGACGGCGATCAACCTGCTGGGCCTGCCGTTCCCGCTGGCGGTGGCCGCCATCATCGGCGCGGCCGCGCTAATGGGCGTGGTCATCCACATCCTGTTGATCCAGCCACTGTCGGGGCGCCCGATGCTGTCGGTGATCATGCTCACGATCGCACTGTCGATCTCCATGCGCGCGGCAATCGAGATCCTGTACGGTCCACAGGCACGCACGCTGACCACACCCATGCCGACCGGCATTTTCATCATCGGCGATGTCCGTATCTCCCAACTGCACCTGACCGCGGCGGTCGTCAGCTGGATCTGCATGGCGGGAGCCGGTGCGTTTTTCAGGTTCACCTCCATCGGCCTTTTGATGCGTGCGACCGCGGACGGCCATGAGGCCGCGGTCGTCTCCGGCGTCAACACCAACGTGATGAATCGGCTCGCCTGGGCCATTGGCGCGTCACTCGCCGCGATCGGCGGTCTGTTCCTGGGCCAGTTGCAGATCGTCTCGGTCGAACTCGAAGGCATCGGCTTGCTCGCATTGCCGGCCGTCGTGATCGGCGGCATGCAGAGCATCGGCGGCGCCATCATCGGCGGTCTGCTGGTGGGACTGATCGAGCAGTTCTCTGCTTCCTACATATCACCCAAGTCAAGCGACATCCTGATCTACGTCCTGCTGATGCTGATCCTGATGGTCCGCCCCTGGGGCCTGTTCGGCCAGCGCGAACTCGGCCGGGTGTGAACGTTGCATGGAACTCGACCTTTCATGACCTCCCAAGCGTCCTCCATGCCGATCCAGCCGCCGCCGCGCTGGAGCAAATCGCGCTGGTTCTGGACCATCGCCGTCATCGCATTGCTGTGCTACGTCCCAGTGCTGCTGACCGATCGGACGATTTTCGGCGTGCGCCTGTCCAACATGATGCTGCTTAACCTGGGCCTGAGCCAGGTGAACCTGATGCTGATTGCCATGCTGGGCGCGCTGTCGCTCAACTACCTGACCGGCTGCGCCGGGCTGATCTCGATCGGGCATGCTGCCTTCTACGCGGTCGGGGCCATGACGGCAGCGATCACTGGCTCCCAATGGGGCTGGCCATTTCCGTTGGTGCTGCTGGCGGCGGGTCTCGCGGGGGCACTCGCGGGCACACTCGCGGGATTGCCGTCGCTGCGGGTGCGGGGCCTGTATTTCGTGTTGTCCACGTTCGCGGTGCACTACCTCGTCGTGTTCACGTTCCAGGAATACCAGTTCAAGTACTTCGACGTAGTCGGTGTTCCGTTCAAGCCAGCCTCGCTCGGGCCGATCGAACTGAGCACACCGATGCGCTGGTATTTCTTCCTGGTGCCGATCGTCGCGCTGACGTACTGGGCGCTGCGCAACACACTGCGCACGCGGGAAGGCCGGGTCATGATGGCCATGCGCGACCATGAACTGGCCACCACCGCCGTCGGTGTGGATGTGCGCTTTCTGCGCCTCAAGGCCTTTGCCTTCAGTTCCGCCATCGCCGCCGTCGCCGGCGCACTTTACGCGCATTACCTGACCAATGTCACGTCCGAGTTCTTCGGCATCCAATTTGCGATCCAATTCATCGCGATGATCATCATCGGGGGCATGGGCTCCCTGCGCGGCTCGCTGATCGGCGCCGCCGTGTGGCTGCTGCTGCCATCCATCATCACCGGCCTCGCATCGACGGTCGGCAACGAGGCGACCGGCCTGTTGCGCAGTGCGCTGGTCGACCACAAACCCCAGCTGGTACAGTTTATCTTCGGTCTGATGGTGATCCTGTTGCTGATTTTCGCACCCGGCGGCATCGCCGGGATGGGCGCCAAGTTGCGAGATCGCCTTGCGGTGCGTCGGAGCCGATGATGGAAAGCGCACTCGATGTGAAGGGTCTTTCGGTCGGCTACGCCCGCAAAGGCCTGGCCTTGGAGGACGTCAGCCTTTCGGTCCCCAGCGGCAGCATCGTGGCCTTGCTCGGCGCCAATGGCGCCGGCAAGACGACGCTGATCCGGGCCGTCACCGGCCTGCTGTCACTGCACCATGGCCGCGTGGAGCAGGGCAGCGTCCACTTCTCCGGCCAATCCGTGCTGGGTCTGCCCACACACAAACTGGTACGCATGGGCATGGGCCAGGTGCCCGAAGGCCGGCTGGTGTTCAAGCAACTGAGCGTGCAGGACAACCTGAGCGTCGGTGCCGCTATTCTCCCGCGCGCCAAGGTCAAGGAACGCATGGATGCGGTGTTCGAATTGTTCCCGCGCCTGCTCGAGCGGCGCGACCAGGCCGCTGGCTGGCTGTCGGGCGGCGAGCAGCAGATGCTCGCGCTGGGCCGGGCTCTGGTGGCAGGCCCGAAGTTGCTGTTGGTGGACGAGTTGTCGCTGGGCCTTGCGCCGTTGATCGTCAAGGCGATCTACATGCAGTTGCGGGTGGTGGGGGCTACGCTGGGTACCTCGATGCTGATCGTGGAACAGAACGCGCGACTGGCGCTCGAGTTTGCCAGCACCGCCTACATCCTGGACCGCGGCCGCATCGTGCTGTCAGGCCCCTCGGCCGAAGTCGCGGCCAGCGACACCATGCGCGAATCCTACCTGGGTGCCAAACGCAACGCCGCAGCGGTGGCCGATGAAACACCGGCTGCCACGAAGGAGGCCGCATGACCGGCAAGACCCTGCTCGAGGTCTCGTCGCTGCTGATGCGCTTTCAGGGCATCACCGCGCTGGACAACGTCTCGTTCACGATGGACCAAGGATCGATCACGTCATTGATCGGACCCAACGGCGCCGGCAAGACCACGATGTTCAACTGCATCACCGGCATGTATACGCCTACCAGCGGCAAAGTCATGTTCGACGGCACCGACATCACAGCGGAATCGGCGCACCTGGTGTCGCGCCACGGCATCGCGCGAACCTTCCAGAACCTGGCATTGTTCGCGGGGCTGACCGTGATGGACAACCTGCTCGTCGGCGCCTACCGCCAGGGTTCGTCCGGCCTGCTCGGTGGCGCCATCCTCAGTTCCCGCGCGCGTGCCGAACAGCGCGCTGCGGTAGCAGCAGCGACCGAGGTGCTGGAGTTCCTGCACATGCTCGACATGGCCGACGTGTTGCCGGGCGAACTGCCCTATGGCCGCCAGAAGGAGGTCGAGTTCGCCCGCGCGCTGATGCAAAAGGCGCGATTGGTGTTGCTCGACGAGCCCATGGCTGGCATGAGCGCCGAGGAAAAGGCGGCCATGACCGCGCTGATTCAGCGCGCGCGCAGTGAGTTCGGCATGAGTTTCCTGATCGTGGAGCACGACATCCCGGTCATCATGGACATATCGGACAAGATCGTCGTGCTCGACTTCGGACGCAAGATCGCCGAGGGAACGCCGGATCAGGTACAAGCCAATCCGACCGTGATCGCCGCATATCTCGGCACCGACGAATCGCAGGACAGCGCCAACCCGGCTGTCGCCCCGTCCTGACGCGCCAGCCGAACGCCCGCGCTGCCGCCACCGCGAACCGGACCGATCAGCCTGGACGGTTCGGACCCCGGGGCAACGATGCGCTGCACCAATCCACGGGACTTGAAACATGACTTCTGCCCTCCAAGCGGCATCCGCCCCCGACACGCAACACGATCGTGTGCCGGTTTACGAGGCCCTGGCACGCGACATCCGCAGCCGCGGCATCCTGATGGTGTTCGGCCTGATGAGCGACGACACCGCGTTGTTCGTCACCACGCTGGATGCCATGGGTGTGCGTTTCTACGGTGCGCGCCACGAAAACACGGCCGTCGCGATGGCCGAGGGCTACGCCGCGGCTACCGGCACACTCGGCGTGGCGATCATTGGCAGGGGCCCGGCAACTGCCAACGCCCTGCATGCCACGATGTACGCGCATCGCACGGGCTCCAGGGTGCTGCTGATTTTCGGCGCTTCGTCGATCGGGCAGACCGGCGGCCCGGACGCCAAGGAGTTCAACGCCGCCGGGGTCATGCACGCGGCCGGGCTCAGGACGGTTCTGGCAGCCAACAGCGAAAGTGCGCGGCATGCACTGGGCGACGCCATCGACGCGACCCACGGCGGCGGCTGCGTGTCGCTTTTGCTTCCGATGAATGTGCAGATGGGCATGGTCGATTACCCCGGCACATTGGCTGCCCCCGCTGACCTGATCGCACCGCCGGTGCCGCGCAAGGCTGCCCGACCCGCCGCGGTCGAGGCCGCCGCCGCCGTTTTGGCGCGCAGCCGCAAGCCCTTGTTCATCGTCGGGCTCGGCGCGCACCGTTCGGGCGCCCGCGCCGCCATCGAGCAATTGGCCGACCAGCTCGGCGCGGTGGTCGCCACCTCGCTCAAGGGCAAGGACATGTTCCACGGATACGCCTACAACGCAGGCGTGGTCGGCTCGTTCTCGCATGCCGCGGGCCGGCGCCTGATCGACCAGGCCGATTGCATCGTCGCGTTTGGTGCCAGCCTGAACCAGCGCACCACCAGCTACGGCACCTCGCTGCCGCCGGACGTGCCACTGGTGCAGGTGGACCTGGCGCCGGCGCAGGTCGGACGCCTGTACCATGCCGACGTGGCATTGATTGCCGATGCACGTACGGCGGCCGTGCAGCTTGCCAAAGCCCTGCCGGAGCGCGCCGAAGTCGACAAGCCCCTGCATACGGCGCAAAACCGACAATTGCTCGCCGAGCACGACCTGTCCAGCGAATTCCAGAGCGCCGCCACGCCACGCACGATGGACCCGCGCAGCATGGCGATCGAACTCGACAAGTTGTTGCCACCTGATCGCAATGCGGTCTATGACGCCGGCAATTTTCTGCAGGTGATTCCGTTCATCTCGGGCATCGGCCCGGACCATATCAAGAACACGGTCGACTTCGCCTCTATCGGCATGGGTTTTGGCACTGCGCTCGGATTCGCGCGCGGAACGCCCGAGCGCACCACCGTGTTGTTCATCGGCGACGGCGGATTCCTGATGACGATGGGTGAGCTCGAGACGGCCGCGCGCGAAGACCTGCCACTGGTCATCATCGTCGTAAACGACTCGGCGTACGGCGCCGAACTGCATTTCCTCAAGATGCGCGACATGCCGGTCGCCAAGTCGGTATTTGCCGACATCGACTTCGCGCCGGTGGCCGCGGCCTTCGGTTTTCAGGCCTACACCGTGCGTACTCTCGACGAACTGCGCGCGCTGGCGCCGATCCTGCGAAAGCCGGATGGCCCGATCCTGCTGGACTGCAAGATCAATGCGTCGGTGGCGGCGGGTTACCACACCGAGACGTTCGAGCACGAACGGCGCAAGGCGTAGACGGGCAGGACACGCGATGGCAACCTCGAAACCATACGACGTGCTCATCATCGGCGCAGGATTCGCCGGTTTGCACCTGCTACACCAGCTACGCGCAATGGGGTACACGGCCAGGGTCATCGAGGCCGCTTCCGATGTCGGCGGCGTCTGGTACTGGAACCGCTATCCCGGTGCACGCTGTGACGTGGAGAGCCTGCAGTACTCGTATTCGTTCAGCACGGAGCTGGAACAGGAGTGGGTCTGGTCGGAAAAATACTCAGCGCAACCCGAGATCCTGCGCTACATCCAGCATGTGGCAGACCGGTTCGACCTGCGCCGCGACATCACGTTCAACGCGCGCGTCCTGTCCGCCATGTACGACGAGGCGCACGACCTCTGGGCACTGCGCACCGACACCGGCCTGGTTTTGCAGGCGCAGTTCTGCGTCATGGCCACCGGTGCCTTGTCGATTCCGCGGCTGCCCGACGTGCCGGGCATCGCGCAATTCTCCGGCAAGATCCACCATACCGGCACCTGGCCGCACGAGGGTGTCGACTTCACCGGCCAGCGGGTGGGCGTCATTGGCACTGGCTCCTCGGGTATCCAGGCGATACCGGCCATCGCCAGGCAGGCACGGCAGCTGGTGGTGTTCCAGCGCACTGCCAACTTCTCGATCCCGGCCTGGAACGGGCCGCTGACGGATCAGGCGCAGCAGGCCTGGAAGGCCGAGTATGCGAAACACCGCAGCCGGGCACGCGAGCTGGGAACGCTCTACGAGTTCAGCGACAAGGCGGCATCCGAGGTTGGTGAGGCAGATCGCCAGCGCGAATACGAGCGGCGCTGGAAAGCCGGCGGCGTCAATTTCGTGCATGCCTTCAACGACCTGATGCTGGACAAGGCCTCCAACGACACCATTGCCGACTTCGTGCGCGCCAGGATCTGCGGCATCGTGCACGACCCGGCGGTGGCCGAGTCGCTATGCCCGAAAGACCATCCGCTGGGAACGAAGCGCATCTGCGTGGACACGGGTTATTACGCAACCTATAACCGCGACAACGTCACGCTGGTCGACCTGAAAAAGACACCGATCACCGACGTCACGGCGCAAGGCGTGCGTACCGGGGATGGCTGGCACGAACTCGACGCGCTGGTATGCGCGACCGGTTATGACGCGCTGACGGGCGCGGTACTCAACATCGACATCCGCGGGCGCAACGGCCAGTTGCTGTCGCGCAACTGGGCCGACGGTCCGCGTACCTACCTGGGCCTGATGACACACGGATTCCCGAACATGTTCATCATCACCGGCGCGGGCAGCCCGTCCGTGCTGGTGAACATGGTCGTCGGCATCGAGCACCATGTGGAATGGATCTGCGACTGCCTCGCCCATTTGCGCCGCCGCAGCATGCGCAGCATCGAGGCCACGCGCGAGGCGCAGGATCGTTGGGTCGAACATGTGAACGCTGCGGCCAACCGGACGTTGTTCCCGTTGGCGAACTCCTGGTTCCTGGGCGCCAATATCCCGGGCAAGCCCAGGGTGTTTATGCCGTATGTGGCCAAGATCGGCCTGTACCGCAAGGAGTGCCAGGACATCGCCGACCAGGGATACGCGGGATTCACGCTGGCGCCGGCGCGCCCGACGGTGCAGGAATCGCCATGACCGGCCCGCCAGACGCCGACGCGCAGGCCCGCACCGATCGGTTTGCCGGACGCATCGCGGTCATCACCGGCGGCGCCAGCGGTATCGGACGGGCCTGTGCCGAATTACTGGCGGCGCAAGGGGCGACGGTCGCCATCGCCGATCTCGATCCGGGCACAACGAACCGCGTGGCAACGGACATCGGTTGCCACGGCTACGCGATCGACGTCGCCTCGGCGTCCGATGTAGAACTGCTGGCGCAGCGGATAGAGCACGAACTGGGGCCGGTCGACATGCTGGTCAACTCCGCCGGCATCATCCAGGGCGCCGCGGTCCCGCCACAGGACATTGCAATGGAAACCTACGACCGGGTGTTCCAGGTCAACCTGCGCGGCACCTATGCCGTCTGCGTCGCATTTGGCCAGCGCATGGCCCGGCGCCACCGTGGCGCAATCCTGAATATCGCGTCGATTGCCGGCCTCCGTTCAACGCCGCTGCATGCCTACGGCCCCATGAAGGCGGCCGTGATCCAGCTCACCGAAAACCTGGCCACCGAGTGGGGACGCAGCGGCGTGCGGGTCAACTGCCTATCGCCCGGGCCGGTGCTGACACCGGCATTGCAGGATGCGATCGACAAGGGACTACGCGACCGCAACCTTATGCAGGACAGTGCGGCCACGGGACAGGTCGTGATGCCACGCGAGGTGGCGCTGGCCGCGGCCTTCCTGCTGTCGGACGATGCCAGCGCAATCACCGGCGTGAACCTGCCGGTGGACCACGGTTGGCTGGTTGCCAACTCTTGGGCTTCGTTCGGTGGCGTGCGCGCACGCCACGGCTGATCCGTTCGCCATCCGCTCATACAGGAGGTGTGTCATCCGTCCCGATCGTTACCTGCACAGCAACGCAAGCGGCAAATTGTTTGCAACCGATGACCCCGGCACGGACGAACCGGGCTGGCGCAGTGATCGACAGTGAAAGCGGACCGGTTCCATTCCGACCCGTGATTTTTTCCCATTGCCCGCCCTGACCAGGCTGCCCGCAGACGCGCAAACATACGGCGCCAAGGAGACACGATGAAGCTCGGACTATTCACCATGCCCATGCACCCCATCGGCAAGGATTGGCAGCTCTCGCTGCGCGAGGACCGCGAAGCCTTCATCCTGGCCGACCGGCTCGGCTTCGTCGAAGGCTATGTGGGTGAACACACGACCGACCCGGAGGAAAACATCACCTCGTCGGCGCTCTTCATTGCCACCCTGGTGCATGCCACTGAGCGGATCAAGCTGGGCACCGGCACCATCAACATGCCCAACCACCATCCCGCCGCCGTGGCGGCCCAAATCGCCATGCTCGACCACCTGCTGGGCGGGCGATTCATCCTGGGCATCAGCCCAGGCGCCCTGCCCTCGGATGCGGAAGCGCTGGGCAACTTTGACCTGCCCCGTCCGGCGATGTTCCTGGAGGCCATCAACCATGTGCTCAATATCTGGTCCTCCAAACCGCCCTACAACCTGAAGGGCGAGTTCTGGAACATTTCCACCGAGCGCACCTACTTGGCCGAGACCGGCATGGGCACAATCCCGATGCCGCTGCAACGTCCGCACCCGCCCATCGTCGTCACGGCCGTGGCGCCGTTCTCCCAAGGCATCACCGAAGCGGCCGCGCGCGGCTGGGAGCCGATTTCCGCCAACTTCCTGTTGCCCAAGTGGGTCAAGAGCCACTGGGGCAAATATGTCGAAGGCTGTGCGCGCATCGGCCGCCCGGCAGACCCGGTCAACTGGCGCGTGGCCAAGACGGTTTGCGTCGCCAAGGACGATGCCACCGCCAAGGCCTACGCGCTGGGCAGCGACGGCCCCTATTACTACTACTACAACACGCTGTTCAAGAAACTCAAGCGCCGCGGCGCTCTGGGCGTATTCAAATCCGACCCCAACCAGTCCGACGACAGCGTGACACTGGACCAGGTGGTCGACAAGCTCGTGATCCATGGCTCGCCCGCCAGGGTAGCGGACCAGCTGCACGCCCTGCAGGAGGAGACCGGGGAATTCGGCACCCTGCTCTATGCCGGAGTCGACTGGACCGACCCGGAGCTCGGGCGCAACTCCATGGTGCTGATGGCCGAGAAGGTCATGCCGCTGATGAATGCCTGAAATGACACAGCCCCCACGCTCACTGCGTTCGCTGCCCCCCGAGAGGGCTGTCAGTCCCTTCGGAGCGGCCGGGCGGGACTGGATGTTGCCCCCACGCTCACTGCGTTCGCTGCCCCCCGAGAGGGCTGTCAGTCCCTTCGGAGCGGCCGGGCGGGACTGACTTGTCACAAACCGATACCGACATGCAACAAGTACTGCTGGACGGAAGCCATGACAGTCGCCAGCTGCGCAATGCGCTGGGCCTGTTCACGACCGGTGTCACGGTCATCACCACGCGCGGGCCGGGCGGCAAGCTGGAGGGCTTGACGGCCAACTCGTTCTCCGCGTTGTCACTCGATCCGCCACTGGTGTTGTGGAGCCTGAGCCGACGCTCGCCGTCGATGAACGGCTTCATGGATTCGGGCCACTTCGCGATCAACGTGCTCGGCGCGCGGCAGTCGGCGCTGTCGCATCGTTTTGCGACGCCGCAGCACGACAAGTTCGAAGGCCTTGTGGTCGAGCACGGTCTGGGTGGATCGCCGCTGCTGCCCGACGTACTGGCGCGCTTTGAATGCCAGACCCACAGCACTGTCGACGGTGGCGACCACGTGCTGTTCGTCGGACGCGTACACAAGGTCGCCTATGGAGCGGGCGAGCCGCTGGTCTTCAACGCGGGCCGCTATTGCACCGCCGTCGCGCTGCGCAACGTAGAGAGTTCCGCCGAATCCGATATCAACGGAATCTGGGGCGGCCTGGGCTGATGCCGGCAAACGACGGTCGAA
>JAYUQC010000239.1:0-7226 GCA_043759735.1 Rhodoferax sp. | reverse complement strand
CTGGTCGAGGCGCTCAATGACGATGCGGCATTTCGCAACGGGTCGGCGTTCGCCGAGCTGACCACCGATGCGCTGGAGCTGCTGTGCGCGCAGACCTGGCGCGGCAATATCCGCGAACTGCGCAATGTGCTGGAGCTGGCGACAATGCGCAGCGACTCCCTGCGCATCGACCGTCAGGTGCTGGAAATGGTTTTGCGCGAGGCCGGGATCGAGCAGATTGCACCGTCGCAGGTTGTTGCGCTGGCGGCCACGACGGACACCCCGGCTGAACCGGGCCTGATACGGCCGCTGGCCGAACAGGTGGCCGAACTCGAACGGGCGGCCATCAAGGCTGCGATGGCGGCCACGAGGGGCAACAAGGTCGCTGCGGCACGACTGCTGGGCGTCTCCAGGGCCACCTTGTACGCGCGCCTCGACACGCTGGGCGCTACATTGCCTGCAGATGCAAACCAGGCAGTCCTTTGACATGAACGCATGAACGATAACTCGCAACGGGTCACGCTGCGTCAACTGGACGCCTGCGCCGAGATCGCGTTGTTGGGGGGCGAGCTGCGCCGCTGGTGTGTCGGCCAGCATGAATTGTTGTGGGATGCCGATCCGCTTTGGTGGCCGCGCAGCAGTCCGGTGCTGTTCCCGATCGTGGGGCGTCTGCGCGGCGGGAAAACCCGCGTCAACGGACAAGGTTACGCGATGGGGATTCACGGATTTGCCGGCGCTCAGGCGTTCGAGTTGCGGTCCGTACAACCCGACCAGGTGACACTGGGCCTGGCCAGCAACGAGGCGACACGGGCCATGTATCCGTTCGATTTCGATCTCAGCCTGCGCTACCGCCTGCAGGGTGACGCACTGGCGATCGATCTGCGGGTGAGCAACCTCGGCGCCGAACCAATGCCGTTTGCGATCGGACTGCACCCGGGGTTGCGCTGGCCTTTCAGCGCGGCCGGCGCCGGCGGGCACGCGGTGGTGTTCGATCAGCCGGAGTCGCCGCGGGTTCCGGTGATCAGCGTCGACGGTCTGTTCTGCGACGCGCAGCGCACGCTCGATATGGAGCCGCGCCGGCTCGGTCTGGATCCATCTCCCATCGGCAGCGATGCCCTGTGTTTTCGCAATGCCAACAGCCTGCGCCTGCGTTTCGAGTCGCCGGACGGTGCCGCGATCGAGCTGAGCGCCAGCAACTTCGCGCACTGGGCACTGTGGAACAAGCCGGGCGCGCCTTTTTTGTGCATCGAGGCCTGGACCGGTCACGGTGACCCGGTGGATTTCGATGGCGAACTCGCGGACAAGCCGTCAATGCGCCAGCTTGCGGCGCTCGCCAGTTCCGAGCACGGCCTGACACTGCGCTTCGACGCTCCCAGCAGGCCATGATCAAGGTCCACGTCGCCTGTGCCGGCCCCGATATTCTGGGCGAGGCGCCGCAATGGAATCCGCGTGACCAGCACCTGTATTGGGTCGACGCGTTCGCACCGGCGATCCGGCGCCTCGATCCGGTGAGCGGTCAGGTCGAAAGCTTTTCGATTGCCAGTGACATTGGCTCGTTCGTGTTCGCCGCGGACGGCAGCCTGATCGGTGGCACCCGCTCGGGCTTCCAGCGCATGCAGCTGTGCAACGGCATCGCACACGCGGTCACGCTCGCCGATCCGCTGGCGCGGGATCGGCGGCTGATGCTCAACGATGGCAAATGCGACCGCCGCGGGCGCTACTGGTGTGCCAGCGTGCATTCGGACGTCATCGGTCGCCAGGCCGAATTGTTCCGGCTCGATCCGGACGGGCATGTGCATCGCATGGATGGTGACTTCATCATCGGCAACGGGATCGCGTTTTCGCCCGACGACCGGCGCATGTACCTGGCGGACAGCCGCGATGAGACGGTCTGGGTTTACGACTTCGACCTGGAGCGCGGACAGATCAGCCACAAGCGGTGTTTCTTTTCCACCGCCGATATGCAAGGGCGCGTCGACGGTGCGACCTGCGACGAAGCCGGCAACTACTGGTGCGCGCTGGTGCACGGCGGCGCCGTCGCGTGTATTTCGCCCGCGGGCGAGATGCTTGAGCGCATCGAGGTGCCGGCCAAACACCCGACCATGGTCGCCTTTGGCGGCCCGCAACGCGATGCGCTGTATGTCACCAACGCCAGCAGTCTGCTGGTGGCCGATGAGCGTGCGCACTGGCCCGCTCGTGAGGCGCGGATAGCGCGAGACGAGCGTGGGGGCAAAATTTTCCCGCCGGGCCGCTCCCAAGGGAAAAACGGCCCCCTCGGGGGCAGCGAAGTACACACAGTGACGAGCGTGGGGCCACCTCCTGGTGGGGGCAGCAACGCAACCGCCAGCTGGCGCTGGTGGTGTGTTTCCTGCTGCTCTCGCTGGTCATCTTCTTCCTGTACCGCCTGTTGCCGCTGGGCTGGAACGTGGCGT
This sequence comes from Rhodoferax sp., assembly GCA_043759735.1. GTDB lineage: Bacteria > Pseudomonadota > Gammaproteobacteria > Burkholderiales > Burkholderiaceae_C > CAISIP01. The sequence continues at coordinate 4,815 of JAYUQC010000239.1, read as the reverse complement.
TGTCGTTCCAGGCCTGGTCGCCGCTCAAACCAGCGGTCTGGATCGGGCTGGAACACTATGCCGAGATGTGGACCTACGACGAGGTGTTCTGGATCGCGCTCAAGTACACCCTGATCTTCATCCTGGCGTCGCCATTTGCCATCGCTGCTGCGCTGGGCATCGCCTTGCTGGTCAATTCCGACCTCAAGGGTGCCACTGTCTACCGCACGATCGTGTTCCTGTCGTACCCGTTGATGACGGTGGCCGTCGGCATCATCTGGCGCTGGATGTATGACGAGCGCGGCGGCATCATCAACTATGCGCTGCGCGGCAGCGGGTTGATCGACAAGCCGATCGGCTTCCTGCAGGATTTCGACTGGCGAATCCCGCAGTGCGGGGCACGGAGGGCATTCCAGTGAACGTCCGCGCCTGGCTGCTGTCGCGCTGGGTGATCGTTCCCGGCATCATGCTGGTCGGCAGCCTGGGCTGGCTGGCTGGCCTACGCCAACGCGCACAACCATGGCCTTGTCGAAGGCCGGGTCGTCGACGTCAGCGGGAAACCGGTGGCCGGCGCGTCGGTGCTGTTGTTCGAGCGAGGTTTTGTCACCCACCAGGAGCGTGCTCGCGCAACGTCGGACGCCGCCGGTGTATTCCGCTTTACCGACAACCGAAGCCACTCGGTCCAGCTCGAAGCCGTCGCGCCGCAGCTGGGTCGGACCAACCGCCAGATCGTCCGGCTGTGGTTCGCGGCGCAAGACACGCGTCTGAGCGAGCCGCTGCGTTTTCCACCGCCACCGTAGGATGAAACTGCTCTCACGCCCATTGTGTTCGCTGCGCCTGGAGGGGGTTATCAGCTCCTTCGGAACGGTCAGGCGGTAATGACATGGCTGCCGACCCCGCCGTCATCCTGTTCGACCCGGCGCCGCGCAGCGCGTCGATGATCTTTGGCGACGACGTGCGCCGCCGCTTCGAGCGGCTGGGCCGGGTGGTCGGGATGCAGGAGAGCCACGCTGGAAAACTCACCGATGCGCTGGTCGAGGCGACCTTGCCGTTGGTGACGGCCATCGTCGGGCAGACCAGGCTGGACAAAGCGCGGCTGCAGCGCGCGGTGAAGCTGCGGGTGATCATCAACGTCGAGGGCCATTTCGCCCAGAACGTTGACTATGCCGAGTGTTTTCGCCGTGGCATCCAGGTGTTGTCGATCGCACCGGTGTTCGCGCAAGCGGTAGCAGAAATGGGCCTGGGCATGGCGCTCGATCTGGCCCGGGGCATCTCGCGCGCCGATGCGCCGATGCGCTGATGCGCGATGGTCGCGAGCAGTATGGGCTGGCCGGCAGCCGCGACTGCTTCATGCTGCGCGGCGCCACCATCGGCTTCATCGGGTGCGGCAATCTGGGGCGCGCGCTGATACCGCTGCTGGTGCCGTTTCGCCCGCGCCTGCTGATCCACGACCCGTGGTTGCCAGACGGTCTGGTGCGTGAACTCGGCGCCGAACCGGTGTCGCTCGACGTCGCCCTGCGCGAGCCGCGCGTCATCTTCGCGCTCGCCGGTGTCACCGAGGAGAACCGGGGCCTGCTGAGCCGCGAGCGCTTGCAGACCATCCGCACCGACGCGATCTTCCTGTTGCTGTCGCGCGCCGGCCTGGTCGACTTCGATGCCTTGCTGGACCTGGTCGAAGCCGGCCGATTCCGCGCCGCCACCGACGTCTTTCCCGAGGAGCCGGCGCCGCTTGATGCGCGCGCCCGCCGGATCGAGGGATTGTTGCTGTCGCCGCATCGCGCCGGTGCCTTGGCGTCCACATTGGCCGCCATCAGCGAACTGGTGGTGGACGACCTCGACCTGATCCTGCGCGGCCTGCCACCGCAGCGCCTGCAATCGGCGCGCGCCGAAACCGTTGGCCGATGGCGCAACCCGCCCGGTCGCAGCTACGCGCCGGGGACCAGGCTTTAGCACTCGGCCTTGAGCCCGTGTGGCGCGCAGCCTGGTGCGGCAACTATTGATTTCCCCCCAAAACCAGACAAACCGGATACGGATGGCACAGCGTGGGATCAGGCCGGCGGCGCATTCGGCTCCGCGGCTGTCCCCCGCCCTGCGGGCTCCTCCTTGATGCCGCTGCGCCGAAAACACCGCCGACCTGATCTGACGACGTGATTGGCCTGCGGTGCACCACAGACCTGCGCTGCAAAGGGGGCCGGCTGGGTGTCGCGGCGAGGTAAAGGAGGAGCCCGCAGGGCGGGGGACACGAGCGGCGGCACCCAGCCGGCCCCCTTTGCCCGCCAACACTCGCCTCTTGTATCTGATCCACGAGCCCCATCTGATCCAAGCGCACGCCAAACCGAATTTGTCATGATTTTTGGACGACTCAATAGCTGAAGTCGAGCGCGATTTCCCGCTCCTCGTGCAACGAGCGTTCAGCCTGCAGGCAGACCAGTACGCGCTTGCGCGCATCTGCCGCCGGCACCAGGGCCCGACGCGCCCGAAATGCGTCGGAGGTCAGGCGAATCAGTTCGGTCAATTCGTGGACCTCGCCGGAGTGCACGATCGTGATGCGATCGCATTCACGCACCCCACGCTCGAACGCGAATCCGCGTCGCTGCACCCGCAGGTCGAACTCGGCCTGGTGATCGCGATCCATCGTGCCCGACCAGTGCGTACGAATGGCACCCTCCATGCCGGTCAGCTCCAGCACCAGGTGGTGTTCGAAGCCGGCCACCGAATGGTTCAGCGTGACATAGGCGCCACCCGCGAAGCGCAGCATGACCGATGCGTTGTCCGTCATGCCGTCTGCGCGACCGGCACGCTGGTTGCCCACCGCGCGCACCGATACCGGGTCACCGTAGCGTTCGAAATACCACATTGCCAGATCAACATAATGCACCGCTTCCTCGAGCAGCCAGGAGCCGACACGCGCCGGGTCGTAACGCCAGCCGGCCGCCCCCGAGCGGTAGAAGTTGCGAAACAGGCTGATGTTGAGCGACAGCGGATCGCCAATCGCATCCTCGTCGATCAGCGACTTGATGCGGCCCCATTGCAGCGACTGGCGCAACTCGTGACCAATCGACACCAGGCGCCCACTCGCGCGCTCGGCCGCCAGCAGCGCGTCGCATTCCTGCGCGGTATTGGCCATCGGCTTTTCGAGCAGCACATCCTTGCCGGCGTGCAGTGCCGCTATCGCCACTTCGGCATGCATATGGTTGGGCAGCGCGATGTCGATGGTCTCGATATCCGGATTCGCGAGCACCTGGCGCCAATCCTGCGTCACCTGCGCCTGCGGATATGCCGCGGCCGCCGCAGCCGCACTGTCGGCGCTGCCACATCCGATGGCCGCCAGTTCCAGCCCCGCAAGGCTGGTGATGGCCTGCGCATGCTGCCTGCCCCAGGCACCGAAACCGATCAGACCGATTCGCATCGAATTTCTCCGTGCGCCGGCAAAAACCGGCAATGTGTTGAGAGGAATGAAAAAGCCATGCGTTGATAGTTTAGCCAGCTACGGCGGCCCCGAGTCATGCGTGCCTATTCGAGAGGGTGCGGGCGAAGCGTTGAAGGGAAGTGCTGTGTGCAGAGCACATCATGAAGCCCAAGGACGTACGACGATGAGCCGCAGGTGCAGGGGGCCACCAAAACATGGTCCCGATCGTGTGCCAGCCGCGGGTGACGCACCTTACAATCCGGGTATATTTGTAAGGAGACCAACCGCATGCTTGTCACGATTACCTCCAAGCGCCAAGTGACTTTTCCCGCAGATGTCCTGGCTACACTGGGTGTCAAACCCGGCGACCGGCTAGAACTGCAGGCCAGCCCCGACGGTTACCTGCTCCGGGCCAAACGGGTGGACCGCAGCCGCCTCGCGCCCTTGAAAGGCAAGTTGCCAAGGCTTGGCACTGCGTTCAACATTCACACCTTCCGGGAGCAGGCGTATGAACGCGCGCTACGGGATTGACACCTCCATCCTTGTGCGGCTGACCACCGGCGAGCCGGCTCCGGATTTTGAGGAAACCGCTGCTGCGCTCACGCGCATGGTCGAAACCGAGCATGCTGCCCTGTTCGCCAGCAACATGGTCATCGGCGAGGCCTATATGGCCGTGCAACACCACTACGGGGTTGGCAAGACTGACGCCAAGGCTGGATTGCGCAGTGTGCTGACCAGCGGTTTGGTGGCCCCGGTGGGCGGCGATGCAGTGCTGGAAGCGCTGGCCACGAACCGTGGCTGCGGTTTGCTTGATCGGTTGATTGCCTTGCAGTACAGCGGTGACGGGCTTGGCACGCTGACGCTTGACCGAAAGATGGCTGGCTTGCCCGACGTCACGCGCCTGGCCGGCAAGGTGCCCAGCCGATAGGCCATACTTCACGATTTCCCGGCCTGCGTTTGCGAGCAGGCGGCCGTGGCGCGTGTCCCATTGGAGGATGCGCGCCACGCCCAGGCCGGCGATCATTCGGTCGCGCACCCCATCGCGGTGCACGTTGTCCACGACGACACAGCAACGCACAGCCACCGAGAAGCGCTCTTCGCCGCGCGCAAACTGCCACAGATCCGTCACCGCGCCTGCGTTGGAGTGGATGCGCAGGCAGTTGTGCTGCTCAAGCTCGCCCGGGTGCTGCGGCATGCCGTGTTGCGCCGACGCCATCTGACGCTTGAAGTATTGTCAATTAACAATGGGCTGTCAGAATGTGTCGGATGAGCATCCCGACCGATCCCTGGCACTTCCCGCGACCGGACCTGGCGCAGGCCTACCTGCAGGGCTTCGACCTCGGTCTGACCTCGGCGCGCGGTCTGTTCGCGCGCCGGCGCATGGGCAAGAGCGAATTCCTCAAATACGACCTGCTTCCCGCTGCACT
>JAYUQC010000238.1:0-7248 GCA_043759735.1 Rhodoferax sp. | reverse complement strand
CCGGATTCAGACAAAGTCTGACGGGTTTGCGGCAAAGCGCTCGGAACATGCGGCAGAGCAGAACCAGTAATGCCTGGCATTGAAGCTCTGGTGGGCCGCTGCCGTCTTCACGTCCACCTGCATATGGCATACCGGGTCGACAACGCGCCGGTCGGTCAAGTCTTTCAGCCCGATCCGATACAGATCGACCTCCCGCGGCAGGTTTTTGAGCTTTACCTTGCCGATAGGGTTGATCGACAGGGTCGGACAGTGCGCGCCGGCAAGGGCTTCGGCCACTGGAGCCGTGCACAGGATTTCACCTCCGCCGGCGTGTGCCGCCGTGCGCGCCGCCATATTGATGGTCGACCCGAAATACCGCCTCGAACGGTACAGCGCCGGCCCGTGGTGGATACCGGTTCGCAACTTCGGGAAGTCCCACAGGCCAGCGACGTCCAGATACAGGGCCCTGATCACCGCGATGGCGGCCAGGGGATCGGGAAACACCAGGAACGCCTGGTCCCCGACAAATTCCTGCACATCGCCGCGTGCTTCGACCGCCGAATGGATCAGGCGCGTGAATTCCTCCACCAGATCGGCCGCTGCCCGTTCGCCATGCGAGTCGGTCAGTGCCGTATAGCCGGCGATATCGACGAAGCAGAAGGTCGCCGTGACGTTCTGACCGTCCGCTGGGGCGGGTTCATCGCGCGGGCGTGTTGCAGCGGCACAGCTCGTTTTCTTTTCAGGCATGGAACTCTGCCGTGTTGCATCGACTGGTTGACTGCATAGGGCTCCAGGAATAAATGGCATATCGGCAGTGACTTATGCCCAGCATGCTCCGGGCAGATGCCGATGCAGGGCGAAGGCGCTCAAACCAAGCCATTATGATCGGCGCCATCCGGGGCCCGGTCAGTGCTTTCGGCCCACCGGTTGCCCTCGGGCGCGTGCATCGTGCCACGGCGCCTGCGCGCGCCAGGTCGATAGAACCCGGCACCGGCTTGACGTCGGCGTGGCAAATGGGAAGAGGCCGATCTCGTGGCGTTGCCGGTGTGGCCGGACCTACATCTTGTGCGCCTGGTAGGTAATGCCGTTCGCTTCCTGCACCGCGCGTATGTATCGGACGATCGCCTCAAGCTGCGCGTCCGTCACCTCGGGTTTGGCTGGCATGTCGCCGAACTTCCAATGGTGCTGGCGAACACCCTGGCCGACCGCCCTGGCGAAAGATGCGTCGGAATGGTGGCCCGGGTTGTAGACCGCGTGCACGAAGAGTGGGCCCTTGTCGGTCCCGGACCCATTGCTGCCGTGGCATTCGGAGCAGTTCGCGTCGTAAGCGGCCTTGCCGGCCATCGCGACCTGCGATAGCGGCTGGTTTGCGCCGCCCGCACTGGTTGCCGCGCCATCACCGCGCTGGGTCCAGGCAAAAGTGGCAAGGCCGGCCACCACGACGGCGGCGATCCAGATAACGCGGAAGCTGGATTGTTTCTTCATGATCTGAATCCGATCTCCTCTGGGTTGCCGTCATCCTGGCAGACGGCAGACGGCAGATGGCAGATGGCACGTGTGCGGGGATTTCCCAGTCCTTCGTCCGGCTCAGGCCGGGGCGGTGTTGTCGATGGCGTCGTCATTGCGTTTGCAGTTTGGCGCGGCGCAGGCGCAGGGCGTTGCTGATCACGGACACCGAGCTCAGGCTCATGGCCAGGGCCGCGATCATCGGCGACAGCAGCCAGCCGGTGAGCGGGAACAATACGCCAGCCGCCAGCGGCACGCCCAGCGCGTTGTAAATGAACGCAAAGCCCAGGTTCTGCTTCATGTTGGCCACGGTGGCCACCGACAGTGCGCGGGCCACCGCGATGCCGCGCAGATCGCCCTTGACCAGCGTGAGCTGGGCGCTGTTCATCGCCACGTCGGTGCCGGTGCCCATCGCGATGCCGACGTCGGCGCGTGCCAGCGCGGGGGCGTCGTTGATGCCGTCGCCGGCCATCGCGACGACGCGGCCTTCCTTCTGCAACTTCTCCACCAGCTTCAGCTTGTCGGCGGGCTTGACCTCGCCGTGCACCTCGTCAATGCCCAGGCGCTTGCCGACGGCGCGCGCCGTGGTCAGGCCGTCGCCGGTGGCCATCACGATGCGCAAGCCCGACGCGCGCAGTGCATTCAGCGCGGCAGGTGTGGTGGCCTTGATCGGGTCGGACACTGCCAGCAGGCCGGCCAACTGCCCATCGACCGCAAGGTGCATCACGCTGGCCTGGGCGCGCAGCTCTTCCGCCTGCGCCTTCAGTGCATCCACCTTCACGCCGAGCTGCTCCATCCATGCGGTGTTGCCCAGCGCCAGCGCCTTGCCGTCGACGCTACCGCGCACGCCGATACCCGATTCGGAGTCAAACTGCTCGGCCTTGGCCAGCGTCAGCCCCTGTTTGACGGCAGCTGCAACGATCGCCGCGGCCAGGGGATGTTCGCTGCCCTGGTCCAGGCTCGCGGCCAGACGCAGCACCTCCACGTCGGTGAAGCCCGCGGCCGCCACCGCCTGTTCGAACGCTGGCCGGCCCTCGGTCAGGGTGCCGGTCTTGTCGACGATCAGCGTGTCGATCTTGCACAGGTTCTCGATCGCCGCGGCATCGCGGAAGAGCACGCCGTTCGTCGCCCCTTTCCCGGTGGCGACCATGATCGACATCGGCGTGGCCAGCCCCAGCGCGCAGGGGCAGGCGATGATCAGCACCGCCACCGCATTGATCAGGCCGAAGACCCATCCCTGATCAGGCCCGAACAGGCCCCACGAGAAGAAGGTCAGCAAGGCGATGCCCACGACGGTGACGACGAAGTAGCCCGCCACGACGTCGGCCATGCGCTGCATCGGCGCGCGCGAACGCTGCGCCTGCGCCACCATCTGCACGATCTGCGACAACACGGTGGCCGAGCCCACGTGTTCGGAGCGCATCACCAGCGCGCCGCTGGTGTTCATCGTGGCGCCGATGAGCTTGTCGCCGACGCGTTTGGTCACCGGCATCGGTTCGCCGGTGAGCATCGACTCGTCCAGGGCGCTGCTGCCTTCGACGACGGCGCCATCGACAGGCACCTTTTCGCCGGGTCGCACGCGAAGCAGGTCGCCTACATGCACGTTGGCCAGGGGTACGTCTGCTTCGGTGCCGTCCACGGCGATGCGCCGTGCGGTCTTCGGCGCCAGGCCGAGCAGCGACTTGATCGCCGCCGAGGTCTGCGAGCGCGCCTTGAGCTCCAGGATCTGGCCGAACAGGGTCAACGAGATGATGACCGCGGCGGCCTCGAAATACACCGCGACGCTGCCGTCGATGACGAAGGTCGCCGGAAAGATCTGCGGCGCGACGGTGGCGACCACACTGTAGACAAAGGCCACGCTGGTGCCCAGGCCGATCAGCGTCCACATGTTCGGGCTGCGGTTGACAACCGACTGCACGCCGCGTTCATAGAACGGCCAGCCGGCCCAGAGCGCGACCGGTAGCGTCAGCACCAGTTCGATCCAGGTTTGCGCGCGAGGCTCGAACCAATGCATGGCGTGGCCTGCCATGGCCAGAATCATCACCACCACCGAGAACGGTAGCGTCCACCAAAAGCGGCGATTGAAGTCGACCAGTTCCGGGTTCACTTCGTCTGTCAGCTCTGGCAGCAGCGGCTCGAGCGACATACCGCATTTGGGACAACTGCCCGGATGGTCTTGCCGAATCTCCGGATGCATCGGGCAGGTATAGATCGTACCGGCCGCAGCCGCGAGATTGTCGCTGTGCTCTGGCGCGACGTCGTGGCTGGCGTAGCGCTGCGGCTCGGCGACGAATCTTGCCTGGCACTTCGCGCTGCAGAAGTAATACGGCCGGCCCGCGTGCTCTGCGTGATGCGTCGATTGCGCGGTCACGGTCATGCCGCACACCGGATCATTGAGCTCCCGGGGTCCTCCCGACAGCGCAGCGCGAGGCATGGGGCGATGATCCTGGCGATTCTCAGTCATGGCGATAACTCCTTGGCGATGGGTGTTCCATCCGGTGCATACAGCGTAAACATTGCCATGATGGCAATGTCAAGCCTCTGGCGGCGAGTAGATCAGTGGCGCCTGCGCGCGCCGCGTTTTGTCCACGTCAACCACAGGTAGACCGTCGCCAGCGCTGCATAGTTGACGGCCATGAACCAGGGAGTGGTCCAGGCAATACCGTCGAAGCCGACGCGGGTAAATGGATACAGAACCGGCGACGGAAAATAGTCGATGGCGTGGGTGAAAACGTCGATGACAATGTGGGACCACCATCCCAGCAACGGAAGCCACAAGCGGCGCAACCACCACCATGACAGCAGCGTGACCACGCCGGCGACGATGGCGCTGTGGGCGACGCAATGCAGGTTGTGCGACCAGCTATCGACGTCCGGCGGCGCCGCTGGCACCTGCCCGGTGGTTGCGATCGCATAGTCGCGCAGCACAGCCAGTGACCCATCGCCGAATACCGACCATGCGACGATTGGCAGCAGGTGCGGAATGTCCGGCATCACGGCCATGGTGATCGTCGCCACGACCGTCGCACGCGACACATTCCAGCGACGCCGTGCCAGCAGAGTCCCGGCGCCAGCCCAGAGCGCATGTGCAATGATGTCCATGGCGAATTGTCGGCGCTTTTTCGAGGCCGACCCACGCGCGTCGCGCGTCGGAAACCGGTGGCATATGCTGCGCTCCGCCTGTCATTGAGACCTTCTCCAGCATCGACGTCGCCGGACGCCGCCGGGCGGCCCATCAGCCACCCCATGGTAGCCATGGTAACCAGGGTAGCGGGACCGATTGGCATTGGGCGGTGTCCGGGCGCATAAGTTCCCTTTTCGCACGATGATCAAGGCCGCAGACAAGGTTGCTGCGCATTCTGGCGCGAAACAGCACAATCGGTCCATGGACCGCAACGTTCTCTTCACCATCGCAGCCGCCGCACTGTTTGGCCATCAGCACGACCACGATGGCGCATGGACATCCGGCAAAGCCCACACCCATGTGCATGAACACGCATTGCTGGCACACCGGCACCACCATTTTCCCGCCATCCACCACCGGCACCCGCATGACCATTGACGCCTGGAGCTATGAGCCATGGATCCGCATCGCTGCGTTCCTCGGCGTTTTCGTGTGCATGGCGCTGTGGGAATGGCAGCGGCCGCGACGGCCTCAGGCAGTGGGCCGTGCCGCGCGCTGGCCGAGCAACCTGGGCATCGTCGCGATCAACACGGTGCTGGTGCGCCTGGTCTTCCCGCTGTCGGCGGTTGCATGGGCCGGCATCGTCGGCCAGCACGGCTTTGGCCTGCTGCATTGGTTCTCGCTGCCCGATTGGCTGGCTGCCGTCATTGCCTTCGTGCTGCTGGACCTGGTGATCTACCTGCAACACCTGCTGTTCCATTCGGTGCCGATGTTGTGGCGGCTGCACCGCATGCACCATGCCGATACCGAATTCGACGTCACCAACGGGCTGCGCTTCCATCCGCTGGAGATCATGCTGTCGATGGTCATCAAGTTCGCGGCGATTGCAATTCTGGGCGCACCAGCGCTGGCGGTGCTGGTGTTCGAGGTGGTGCTCAATGCGACATCCATCTTCAACCATGCGAACGTTCAATTGCCACTGGCACTGGACCGTCAGCTGCGCAAGATCGTCGTGACGCCCGACATGCATCGGGTGCATCACTCGGTCTTGCCGCGGGAGACGCACTCCAATTTCGGCTTCAACCTGCCGTGGTGGGACCGCCTGTTTCGGACCTACCGGGCGCAGCCCGAACAGGGGCATCAGGCAATGCAGCTGGGCCTGCCGATTTTTCGGGATCGCGCCTGGCTGCGGCTCGATCGCATGCTGGTGCAGCCCTGGACCGGGGACGCAGGGCCGACCCGGCGCAACGTGCACGCGAGCGCCCGCGCAGTCTCGCCACCGCACGACTGAGCCGGCCAGCCCGCGCGGCGCGCGGGCGCCATCCGCTGCCCCCTGATCGCGTCATTGCGGCAGCACTGACGCTGACGCTTACGCTGGCGTTGTCGGCGTCGGCGGCGAACGGACTCCCGCGGATTTGCGCGAGCGCCGCAGCAACAGGAAAACCGCCGGAACCACGAACATCGACAGCAACGGCGCGGTGATCATGCCCCCGACCATCGGCGCCGCAATGCGCTGCATCACCTCCGATCCGGTGCCCGAGCCCCACATGATCGGGAACAGGCCCCCCAGGATCACCGCCACCGTCATCGCCTTGGGCCGCACCCGCAACACGGCGCCATCGCGGATCGCCTCCAGCAAGTCGTCGTTGGATGTCGTTCCGGCCGCGACGCGCTCGTCCCAGGCCTGGCGCAGATACAACAGCATGATCACGCCAAACTCGGCGGCGACGCCGGCCAGCGCGATGAAGCCGACGGCACCGGCGACTGAAAGGTTGTAGCCGAGCAGCCAGAGCAGCCAGATGCCACCGATCAGCGCGAACGGCAAGGTGGCCATGATCAACAAGGCCTCGTCGAAACGCCGGAACGTCAGGTACAGCAGCACGAAGATTATCAGCAGCGTAAACGGCACCACCAGTTGGAGTTTGGCGGTCGCGCGTTCAAGAAATTCGAACTGCCCCGACCAGGACACCGAATAGCCCGCAGGCAGCGCAACTTTCTCGGCCACCACCCGTTGCATCTCGCGCACCGCCGAGCGCAGATCGCGGCCCCGGATATCCACATAGACCCAACCCGACAGGCGCGCGTTCTCGCTGCGCAACATCGGCGCACCGTCGGCGATCCGAATGCCGGCGAGGTCCGACAACACCAGCCGCGCGCCGCGCTCGCTGACGATGGGTAGCTTGCGAAGCTTTTCGAGCGAATCGCGGATTTCGCGCGGATAGCGCACATTGATCGGAAACCGCTGCAGCCCCTCGACGGTCTCGCCGATCGTGTCGCCACCCACGGCCGAAGCAATCACCGCTTGCACGTCGGCAATATTCATGCCAAAGCGTGCCGCCGCGTCCCGGTCGATCGTCACGTCCACATAGCGCCCGCCGGTGAGCCGCTCCGCCAGCGCGCTGCTGACGCCCGGCACCGGTTTGAGCACCTGCTCGATCTCGCCGCTGATGCGGTCGATGGTTGCCAGATCGGTGCCCGCGACCTTGACGCCCACCGGGCTCTTGATGCCGGTGGCCAGCATGTCGATCCGGTTGCGGATCGGCGGCACCCACACGTTGGAAAGACCTGGCACCTGCACGATGCGGTCCAGTTCTGCGATCAGCTTGTCGGCTGTCATGCCGGCGCGCCACTCGCTTTTG
>JAYUQC010000237.1:0-2739 GCA_043759735.1 Rhodoferax sp. | reverse complement strand
GGCTTCCCAGGCCAGGTAGTCGGTGGCGGAAAAAACGGAAGTCTGTGCTGCGCGTCCCATGGTCCAGTCCTTGTTGGTACGGAAGTGCCTCATTATGGCGGCGGTGCCTGGGACATGCCAGACGGCGCACTGGAGCCTGCCATTACCGTGGTGGCCCTGGCAGCTTGGCCTTACGCTGCGATCTGCATCGGCCTCTGGGGTCGTTACCTCGCAGCCCTCCCCAATCTCCTCTTCATCCTCGTCTTTTGATGTACCACGGATGATGGGGTCTTCGTTACATGCCAGTTGTAGCTGGCGATGGTTGACCGACCCTATCCAGAAGATTCCAAATCATTCTGTTGCGGTAGTCGAGAAATGGACCAACACCTTGCAAGTCGCCCACCGGCTCCGCCCACTCAAATTTTTCAAGTTCCCAACCCGGTGACGGGTCAGCGCGCAGGCGCAGCCAGCCGGGGAGCAAATTGCACTGCGCTCCATAGAGATGGTGCGCTTGGCGCAGCAATAGATTGCGCATTGCCGCACCAAAATCGGTCGGCTTGATCATCGCACTCGGGATGAAAACAGCATTGGTGGGACAGCTATAAAGGCCGTGCAAATCAGTTGGCGTGATGTCTTCAACAACCGCGAAATCAGATTCGAACCGGTTGCCGTGCTTCTTGTGATCTGCCAAATGTGCCAGCGCATACCCTATCGGCCCAAACTTCTGAAACTGCTTGCCCCTAAGCGTGAACGACCACAAGTGTTTGGGGCAATCGTTGTCGTCCAAACGCAGCGCTTGTTCAAACACGGACTCCTTTTGACCCCCAGGCTTGCCGTAGCCGGCAATCTCCTTTTTGCCGGCATAGCGGCGTATTCCTGGAAAAGCACATGGCGACTTGTCCCAAAGATAAGCCGACGGATCAATTCCGCGTGCTCGAAAGACGTTGGACCATTCCTGACGCTGGCGTTCGTTGTCGGCGACAACAGCGGCAACGATAACGGGCTTGAGAAAGCGCACGTAGGGCATAACGATCTTTGCCAGCGTCAGCGCTTCCGCTTCAGTTGGCTCCGGCCATTGCGGCCAGTCGCGTGCGGGAGGTTTCGGGCCGGGTGGTGATGGCGCAGCCGCAAGACATCGGCGTTCACCCGACTGCTGCGCGGCGCAAAAATGCTTGTACAAGGTGACTGCCGACTTCAGTGTCGCCGACCCGTTGCGACGATCACCGTCAATTGGTATCCGGTGTCGCATCGGCAGATTCTGTCGTTGGTCCGCGGTGGAATAGCTCAACCGCGAAAGCAAGTCCGACATGCAGTCGACTGATTGATGCTTGTCAAGTTCGCCTTCATGGGCTTCTACCGTCTTGCAGTTTGCAATTCGTGAGGTAATCGTGTCCTCATCCAATTGTTTTCCACTCTTGGGGGCGTACACATTGCGGAGCCAGTCCTTGAACTCTTTCACTTTCATTGTATTTTTATAGTCCTATGAAACATCAATCACTCTTGCTTGAGTAGTGGCAACAAAACCCGGCAAGATCGACGTTGAACGCGTCTACCACTTGCTGGACCCAATCCTGAATCGTCTCGTCCTCGTAGTCGAGCGCAGCAAATGTGACTCTGACTTTCAAGAATACGTTGCAGAAGGCAGTTATCGACAGGCAGCTCATGACGTCGCCATTCGAAGATGGGGCCGAAGCCATTGCGCTGATTAAACTGAAGCGGCTGCCCATCTGGTCTTGGAGAGACTCTAAGCTGGGCCCCTGCTGCGTCGGCTGATTGGCCTCGGCCGTTCGAAGCAGGAGTTGAAACGACTCCCACTCTGTTGCAAACCGACTCGCAACTCGCCGGTCATCGACGCTATCGCCCAGGCCACACTGGCCAGCAGTGAAAAGGTACAGATCCGCCCGGTGTGATTCGTCTGCTACTCGATAGGAATATCCCATACCCATACCGGGTGTCTCGTTCTCGTAGTCCGCGACGGCTTCGATCCGGAGCCGACCCAACGATTCCGGCATCAAGCTGCCGGTGAGCACATTCCAGACGGGCAACCCCAACGTCGCGAGATGGGGATCCGATGCAACTGCCCTGGCGGATGCCAGATCAAATCCGAAGCGCGCTTGAAGCTTATCTCGAATACTATCGATGATATCGACGTCCCCAAGTCCCTGGCGCCTGGCCTGTCGCCAAAGCTCGATTTCTGCCTTGATATCGGCATCAGACCAACTACCGGTTATATTGAATTTTGGATGCGCCTGCTCTCTTAACCAGTAGACATAGCGCATCAGTCTCTCGTCGCGCCACAACGTGTCGAAGGCGACGGCGTAGCCAGAACGCACATGATGAAGTTCATCCATTAAATCTGGCGTCCAGCCGTCATAGCTGGATTGGTGCAATGCGGTCGGACGCATACTGGTGTTGACGGACATTGACGGCGCTTCCTCGAATAAGCGAAAGGTTGACGTGCTCAATCTTGAGTAGCACAAAGCCCGACAATTCGCAATTAGTAGCTTGCAGTCAGTTCTCGAATCTTGCCCCCAAACACGTCATAGGGGGCAAAAGGCAAGTCCCCCATCGCTCCCCAGCGCGGGATTCACCACCACGAAGCGCCGCTGCCCGTCCTGCGCAAGGACCCTGCGACGCCCCGTGGTCATGTGGGGATCAGGCTTCTGCCACCTCGGCAAACAACTGGGCAGCGGTCAACGTCAATGCGACGCTGGCCAGTTCAACTGCTTGGCCACGGGCAAATGGATGCAGTACCCACAA
>JAYUQC010000236.1:0-20972 GCA_043759735.1 Rhodoferax sp. | reverse complement strand
GACCATGATCCGCATCGCCATCATCGACGACCACGCCATCGTGCGTGCGGGGCTGCGCCAGTACTTCTCGGACCAGGTCGACCTCACCGTGGTGGCCGAGGCTTCGACCGGGCGCGAGGCGCTGGACATCGTTCGCAAGGGCGAGGTCGACGTGATCCTGATGGATATCTCGATGCCCGACCAAAGCGGGGTCGATGCGCTGGCGGCTATTCGCGCCCGCGCGCCCGATCTGCCGGTGCTGATCCTCTCCGGTTTTCCCGAGGAGCACTACGCCACCACGTTGCTGCGTCAAGGTGCCAGCGGCTACCTGAACAAGGACTGCGACCCTCAGGACATCGTGACGGCGATTCGCACGGTGCACCGGGGTCGCAAGTACATTTCCGCTGACGTTGCCGAGCGCCTGGCCGATGGGCTGACCAAAGGCGGCGACGTACCGCCCCATGAACAGCTCTCGGAGCGTGAATTGCAAGTGTTCCTGCGCCTGGCCAAGGGAGAAACCATTGGTCATCTGGCGGTGGGCATGTCGCTTAGCGTGAAGACCGTCAGCACCTACCGCACCCGCATCATGGAAAAGATGAAACTCGAGTCCAATAGCGACCTGACCTATTACGCATTGAAGAACGGGCTGATCCAGTAGACGGCATCAGTTCAACCCGTCCAGGCGCCCGGGGCCGGTCTCACCGGCGGACAGCCTCGCGCAATACTGGATCAGCGCGTCGATCTCGTGGGATTTGTCGAACACCCGGTCCGCTCCCAGCGCCAGGCACTTTTGTCGCATGTCCTTGGTGGCATAGTTGCTGAGCACCACCATTTGCCGGCGTGGTGTCAACGCGCCAACGACCCGCAGCACGCCCAGACCGGAGCCCTGCTTGAGAAACAGGTCTACGATCACCAGATCGAATTCATTGCCGTCGCGTGTGAGCCATCGCACCGCCGTGCTCTCGTCTGCCGCAGTGCCCACCACTTCGACCGGACCCAATTCTTCCAATGTGGCGATCAGACTGTCCCGAATGACGGGGCTGTCCTCGACGATATAGGTCTTGAGGACGGTCATCTCGCGCTGGGCTGTGTTGACCTGATTCGCAGTCAACGCGCTAGCGCTGGAGCCGCCATGCATTGGACCAGATTCTGTAATGGCGAAGTAAGGCATTGCTTGTGCATGGCGACAGTAGCGAGTATGTACCCGGGATTATCCGCCAGGGATCGGCAGTGGCCGGGCATCTTTGCCGGACATTTCCTACACGTCCGGGCTATCGGCCGTCCCGCGACGTCGGGCGCCAGCGTAGGACAAAGGCCACTGCAATTCGTCCTGTCGTCCGCTTCGCGTCGACAACCGCCGCTCGCACACTCATGGTCGCCGCGATGCCGGATTCAGACTGACCACCGGATTGCGAACAACAACAGCTCTTACCGCGCAAACTGGAATCCACCATGAAAATTACGACACTGCTGCGGACTCTGATGGCCGCGACAACGCTGGCCATCGCCATGCCGACCGTCGCGCAAATCAGCATCAACATCTCGATTGCCCCTCCGACGCCGATCTACGAGAGCGCGCCGATGATGGCTCCCGGCTATGTCTGGGCGCCCGGCTACTGGGCCTGGCACGACGACCGCCACGTCTGGATTCGCGGGCGCAGCATCGTCCAGCGCGTCGGTTACCAGTGGGAGCCCGACCGCTGGGAACAGCGCGGCAACGGATACTATCGCCAACCGGGCAACTGGATCCGCGCCACATCCTATGCGCCGGTACCGATGGACAAGATCAAGAAGCCCAAGCACTGGAAAAGCGACAAGCAAGGACGCAACGGCCAGAGCGGCAAAAAGGGCCAGGGCAAGAAGCATGACGATTGACCGGATCACCGCAGCCGTGATCCTGGCTGCGGCACTGCACTGGCCGCAATCGGCTTGCGGTGGCGACCCGGCGATGCTAAGTCTGCGTTGATCGGAGATGGTCAAGGCACGGGGCATCGCTGCAGTGCCGGCAATTACAACGCCAGCGCGCGGATTCGGCGACAACCGGCGGCTGCTAGTCGCGCCGGATCGCCGCCAGCGCGGCGCGCACCCGCGTTGCAACACTGCCATACAGCACCGAAAACGGTAGCTGCAAACGGTGCAGGGCGGCGCGCAACCGGGCATCCACTGAAACTCGCGACCCGGGCCCGGCGCGCTGGATGCCATCGGCCTGCCACGCCAGGTCCCGCCCGGTCAGCAGCGTCAGATCGCAGCGCCGGTGTGCGGCATACGCCGATGGATACAGGCCGCCATCGCCGAAGAACCATTCGCTGTACACGGCCGTCATCAAGGCACTGGTATCGGCGATCACGATCGCATGGCTGCTTGCAGCCGCAGCGATGCGCGCCGACTGTTCACAGGCGATGCCAGCCTGCTCGTCGGCCCGCGGCGTACGGCCGTGCGCATCGCAAAAAGCACGCAGGTACTCGGGCACGACAACGGCGTCGCGCCCCTCGCCGGTCAATGCGTCACACAATGCCGCTGCCAGCGTGCTCTTACCGGTGCATTCGGCACCCAGCACCGCAATCACGACGCCACAACCGGACATGCGCAACCTCCGCCTGGAGACGATCCATTCTCGTGCGGTCAGGTGACCGCCCCGACCCGGAGCCCCAGCCATCGCGCGCTCCGGACCTACACTGCGAGGCCATGCACCCAGTATCCCACCATGACTGAGCCCATCCGACTGGCGCGGCGTTTGGCCGACATGCTGGGCTGTTCGCGCCGGCATGCCGAGCTGTACATTGAAGGCGGCTGGGTACGGGTGGACGGTGAGGTGGTCGAAACACCGCAACACAAGGTGCTCGACCAGAAGATCGACCTTGACCCGAAAGCGCGCCTGGAGCCGATACTGCCGATCACGCTGTTGTTGCACAAACCGGCCGGCCATGACTGGCTCGACGGCCCCCGGCCGGCTCGCGCGCTGTTGCAGCCGGCCAGCCGCTGGAAGGGCGATCGCAGCACGAACCGGATGCTCAAGCGCCAGCTGCTCGAACAGACCTGCGTGACACCGCTGGAGACTGGTGCCAGCGGTCTGCTGGTTTTCACGCAGGACTGGCGCATCCGGCGCAAGCTGCAGGAAGACGCCGCGCGGGTAGAGCATGAGGTCATTGTCGATGTCTCCGGTGAAGTATCCGATCGGGCGCTGAAGCAGCTCAACCGCGCGCCGGTGGTCGATGGCCGCGCGATGTTGCCAGCCAAGGTCAGCATCAGCCGGCAGGTGGACGCCCTGACCGGCCTGCGTTTTGCGGTCAAGGGCAGCCTGCCGGGCCAGATTGCGCAGATGTGCGGCTTGGCCGGTCTGACGGTGGTGGGGATGAAGCGCATCCGGGTCGGACGCATCGCGCTGTCGGCGTTGCCGGTCGGCGCGTGGCGCTATCTGATGCCCTACGAGCGGTTCTAGGCGATTGCGGTACCGGCGCGCGCCGGCCACATTCCGCCCGCCATGGCGCTTCAGGTTCTGGCGCGCCTGCGGTCCTCGACGCCTTGTGGGCCGTTGTGCAGGTTGGTCAATACATGTTCCTGCGCGATCAGCCGCCACGACAGCATCTTGTGCGCCATCTCCAGTAGCACCTCGCGGTGAGCCGGGTCCCGCGACAGGTCGTTCATCTCCGCCGGATCGTTCTGCAGGTCGAACAGCAGTGGCGGCAAAGCGGCAAAGAACACATATTTCCAGCGTTCGCCCCGCACGATCGCCAGCTGGCATTCGTCGGGCGTCAGGTCCAGCGCCGCCTCTGCGTCCAGGCGGCTGTAGGGGCCGGACCGAAAATCCAGCTCCATGTGCGCCTCGGTACGCCAATGTGGTGGCGCCGTGTCATGCAGGAACGGCAGCAGCGAGCGGCCATCGCACTGCGCCGGAATATCGAGGTTCAGCCAGTCGAGTACGGTCGGCATCAGATCCACCGATTCAGTGAATGCATCGATCTGGCTGCCGCGTGCAGCGTCGCCGGACGTCCGCGGCTCGCGCACGATCAACGGAACATGGAAGCTCGGGTCGAAATACAACTCCTTGCCCCAGGTGTAGTGGTCGCCGCCCATCTCGCCGTGGTCGCAGGTGAAGACGATCAGCGTGTCGTCGTATTCGCCACTGGCCTTGAGGTGCGCGACGATGCGCCCCACGGCGTCGTCCACCTCGTTCATCATGCCGTAGTAGCAGGCCCGCATCTGGCGCAGCTCCAGTTCGGGCATGTCGATCAGGTGGTTCGGATTGTGCTCGTCGTAGTGGTTGGGGCGCGTCAATGCTGCGATCCACTGTGCCAGCAGCGGATGCTGCTCAGCCTCCACGGCGGGGCTGGCCTTGCGTCGCGGTAGTTCCACGTCGGACGGGTCATACATGGCGTTGTAGGGCTCGGGCGCAATGACGGGCGGATGCGGGCGCAGGAACACGCAGTGCATGAACCAGTCGTCCGCGCGATGGTTGCCGAGCCAGGTGATGACCTGGTCGGCCATGAAACGGGTGTCGCTGTCCTCGGCCTTGAACAGCGTGGGAATGAAGCGTTGGCCGCGATCGGCCGGCTTGTCGAACCCGGGTCGCGGCTGGTAGACATCATGCCGCCCCTCGAACCGGTAACCCTTGTCCCGCAGGTCGTTCATCCAGGCCGCCATGAAGTCCGGGAACAGCAGGCCGATGTGATAGCCCGGCAACGGCCCCTCGAAGGTGCGCAGTGCCGGATCCTGCGGGTGCAGGCCGCGCGGATCGACACTGGTGTCGGTATAGCCGAACAGCATCGGGTCCATGCCGGCCTTGCGCACTTCGTGTGCGATATTGGTGTGGCGCGCGTCCAGCGGCGTTCCGTTACGGCCCGAGCGGTGGTTCATCAGGTACAGGCCGGTCTGCAGACTCGAGCGCGCCGGTCCGCAGGGCGCCGTCACGCTGAAATGGCGTCGGAACAGCACCCCGTCGGTGGCCAGCGCGTCCAGATGCGGCGTACGGACAACCGGGTGCCCAACGGCAGACAGGCATTCGGCACGCCATTGATCGGCGGAAATGAACAGCACTTTGCGTGGCGCGGCCATCGTCGGACTTTCTGTGCGAATGGAGACGGGATGCAATCCATCGGCCACTGGGGCCGTTGCCAGGTGATTATGGGCGCGGTACGCGGGCCGCCGGCCGGCGCCGGCTGTCGCATCGGTCAGGACAACCAGATCTCCCACCACCAGGAGCGTGCCAGGCGCCCGCACTGACGCCGCCGCTGCCAGGGCAACCGGAACTTGCGCAAGTTGGACGACATAATCATTTGCATGCGACGCTTCGAGCGGGTGCCTGTCACGCGCTGAGCGCCCAATCACTGTAGCGCAAGCCGGCCCGGCCTGCATGCCGCAAAAGTGTTAACTATTTGCGCGCGCCTTAGCTGAATAAGGCACCCCTTTCGTTCTCGGCGTAGGACAACAACTACCGGAATTGGCGGCTCTGTCCGCTGACGGCGCCCAAGGGCTGGCGCCACACTCGGTACGCCGCATTGACCGATGTGGTTTCTCAAAAGCGCTGTCGTGATCTGCCAACGTCAATTTGAAGGATCGGAATCTGATCAATTCCGGATGGCTGGGCACTTTCATGGCGCCAGGCCGTCGCAGGGCAAATGAAGGAGTCGTCATGAAATATGCAAATGTGTTGGTGGGCGGGCTGGCTGCAATCGCGTTGAGTGGCTGCTTTTCATTACCCGCTGGTCCTGCCGGCCCGCAAGGCGCGACGGGTAGCACTGGCGCTACAGGTTACACCGGCGCCACGGGCAGTACCGGCGCTACGGGTTACACCGGCGCCACAGGCAATACCGGCGCCACGGGTTACACCGGCGCTACAGGCAGTACCGGCGCCGCGGGCGGGGCGGGTGCCACCGGCGAGACGGGCGCAACCGGCTATACCGGTGCAACAGGGGCAACCGGGGCAAAAGGCAGCACTGGCGGTGACACGATCGTCGTCGTTCCCAAGAAATAGCGCGTGCCAGCCCGATGGAGGTTGCGGCCTCTGTCGGGTGCGCGTAGACGCAGGTGAGGCCTGCGGCTCCACCTTCCGGGGTATGGGGCATTGCCATTGCCGGCGCGCCATGACAGCTTGGGCCGATAATGACCCCAATATTTTTCTGGAGCACAGCATGGCATCAGTCAACAAGGTTATTCTGGTCGGCAATTGCGGCCGCGACGCGGAAATTCGCTATTTGCCGTCTGGCCAGGCAGTGGCCAATGTCACGCTGGCCACGTCGACCCGGCGCAAGGACAAGACCTCGGGCGAAATGGTCGAGGAAACCCAGTGGCACCGAATCACCTTCTTCGAACGCCTGGCCGAGATCGCCGGTGAATATGTCAAAAAAGGGCGCCCGATCTACGTCGAAGGCCGATTGAAATACGGCAAGTTCACCAACAAGGACGGCGTGGAGCAGAACACCTGCGACATCATCGCCACCGAGATGCAACTGCTCGGCAGCCGTGAGGGCATGGGTGCCCCTGGTGGCGACGACAGCAGTGGCGGCTATGCGCGCCCCGGCGCACCGGCCTCGCGGCCCGCACCACGCCAGCAGGCACCGGCGGCGACCAAGCCGTCGAGCGGCTTTGATGACATGGACGACGATATTCCGTTCTGACCGTGGCTTGCCAGGCTAGGCTGGCACACTGGCGTGCGCCAACTCGGCATGGTCGATCACGCCACCGCCCAGGCAAACTTCACCGTCGTACAGTACCGCTGACTGACCGGGCGTGACCGCCCACTGCGCGGCCGAAAACGCCAGCGCGAAGTTGGCCATGTCGCCGGCATGTTTCAGCTGACACGGCGCGTCTACCTGCCGGTAACGTGTCTTGGCCGCCAAACCACCGTCTGGTGGCACCATGCCACTCACCCAACTGGCGTCGGCCGCTTGCAGCGCGCCAAATTGAAGCAAGCGGTGGTCGTGGCCCTGGACGACCCAGAGCGTGTTGGTCGCCATGTCCTTGCGCACGACAAACCACGGCGCGTGGTCGCCGCTACCGCGCTGGGCCCCTTTCGCTCGCACGCCACCGATGCCCAGTCCCTGGCGCTGGCCGATGGTGTAAAAGCTCAGCCCGACATGCCCGCCCAGCACCCGACCGCGCTCATCCTTGATCGGGCCCGGCGCGCTGGCGATGTAGCGATTGAGAAACGCCCGGAACGGGCGCTCGCCAATGAAGCAGATGCCGGTGGAGTCCTTCTTGGTCGCATTGGGTAGCCCGATCGCGGCGGCCATGCGCCGCACCTCGCTCTTGTGGATCTCACCCAGCGGAAACAGGGTGCGCGCCAACTGGCCCTGAGTCAGGCGATGCAGAAAATAGCTTTGGTCCTTGGCCGGATCCAGCCCCTTGAGCAGTTCATACCGGCCGCGGGCCGGGTTCTGCCGTACACGGGCATAGTGGCCGGTTGCGATCTTGTCGGCGCCGACCCGCATCGCATGGTCGAGAAACGACTTGAACTTGATCTCGGCATTGCACAGGATGTCGGGGTTTGGCGTGCGACCCGCCTGGTACTCGCGCAGGAACTCGGCAAACACCCGGTCCTTGTACTCCGTGGCGAAATTGACATGCTCGATGTCGATGCCGATCACGTCGGCTACCGCCGCCGCATCGACGAAATCGGCGTTGGACGAGCAGTAGGCGCTATCGTCGTCGTCCTCCCAGTTCTTCATGAATACGCCGACCACGTCATGACCCTGCTGTTTGAGCAGCCATGCCGTGACGGCGGAATCCACGCCGCCGCTCAAACCTACCACTATGCGCTGCTTGACCATCGTGTGCCGATTATCCCAGCGGGCCACGCAACACCCTGGCCCGTGGCAAGGCACGGCCACACGGTCACCCTGTTGGGCCCATAGGACGGATCAGGTGCCGTCCGCGCCGACGCCGAAATCCGTGGCCAGCAAGTCCAGCGGATACCGAGCACCGCCAAGGTAGTCCTCGACGCAGCGCAGCAGCACCGGGCTGCGGTGGCGGACGCGGCTGGCACGGACCTCGTCGACCGTCATCCATAGCGTGCGCACGATGCCCCGGTCCAGGTTACGCTGCGGATCAAATGCCCCGAGTTCGCCACAAAAGGCAAAGCGCAGGTAGGTCAACCGACCGCGCGCGACGGCAGGATCGGCGGGTGTCGCCGACGGAGCATCACGCGCGTCGGGGACCGGCCGCGCCGGCCCCCGCCCGGACAGGTACACACCCACCAATGCAGTGGGCCGGAATTGATGCGCTGTCTCTTCCAGCGTCTCGCGGCTGCAGGCCTGGATCAGGGATTCGTCGGGGTCCAGATGGCCTGCTGGATTGTTCAGGCGCAGGCCCTGGGAAGTCTGCTCCTCCACCAGCAGGAACCGGCCATGCTGCTCGATCACGGCGGCCACCGTGACATTGGGTTTCCATCGGTGGGGCATGCGCCATTATGGTTGGACCGTCATGGCTCGGGTCTGGCCGGCAGCGGAGCCGGATTCAAACTAATGTAAGCTTCAGGCAAGTTTTTTGCCCGCCCATAACAAGAGGAGCCGCTCCATGCTGATTGGCATACCTGCCGAAACCGCTGCGGGAGAGACCCGTGTTGCACTAACCCCCGAAACCGCCAAGAAGCTCAAGGCGCAAGGCCATACGTTGCGGGTCCAATCGGGCGCAGGCGTGGCCGCCAGCGTGACCGACGTCGCGTACGCGGCCGCTGGGGCAGAGATCACCGATGGCGCCGGAGCCCTGGGCTGCGACCTGGTGCTCAAGGTGCGGATACCGTCGGATACCGAAACCGGTCATATGAAGTCTGGCGCATGCCTGGTGGGCATGCTCAATCCCTTTGACGCCCCGGGCCTGCAGCGGCTTGCAGCTGCAGGCCTTACCAGTTTTGCGTTGGAGGCGGCGCCGCGCACGACCCGTGCACAGAGCTTGGACGTGTTGTCGTCGCAGGCCAATATTGCCGGCTACAAGGCGGTCATGACGGCGGCCGACAAATACCAGCGCTTCTTCCCGATGCTGATGACCGCGGCGGGCACCGTCAAGGCGGCACGGGTGGTGATCCTGGGGGTCGGCGTTGCCGGACTGCAGGCGATCGCCACCGCCAAACGTTTGGGCGCGGTGATCGAAGCGTCCGACGTGCGCCCCAGTGTCAAGGAGCAAGTCGAGTCGCTGGGGGGCAAGTTCATCGAGGTGTCGTACGACACCGACGAGGAGAAGGAAGCCGCCGTGGGTGTGGGTGGCTACGCCAAGCCCATGCCGCAAAGCTGGCTGGACCGGCAAAAGGTCGAGGTCGCCAAACGCGTGGCCATGGCCGATGTGGTGATTTCCACCGCCCTGATCCCCGGACGGGCCGCGCCGACGCTCATTACCGAAGAGATGGTCAGGAGCATGAAACCGGGCTCGGTGATCGTGGACATCGCCGCCGGCAAGGGGCCCGACGGCGGCGGAAACTGCCCCTTGTCCGAGGCCGACCAGACCGTGGTCAAGCATGGCGTGACCATCGTGGGTGAAACGAACCTGCCGGCACTGGTGGCCGCCGATGCATCGGCGCTGTATGCGCGCAACGTGCTCGACTTCCTCAAGCTGATCCTGCCCAAGGACAGCGGCCTGAGGGTCGACATGGAGGACGACATCGTGGCAGCCTGCCTGATGACCCAAGGCGGCGAAGTCAAACGCAAATGACAACGGGGCGCGGGCCACCCCGCGCCCCGCGGCAATAGCAACCATCTGGAGCACCCCATGGAACTTGTTTCCCCCACCATCACCAACCTGATCATCTTCGTGCTGGCCATCTACGTGGGCTACCACGTCGTGTGGACCGTGACCCCCGCATTGCACACGCCGCTGATGGCGGTGACCAACGCGATCTCGGCCATCGTCATCGTCGGCGCCATGCTGGCCGCGGCGTTGACCGAGACTACGCTGGGCAAGACCATGGGTGTGCTGGCGGTGGCGCTGGCCTCGGTGAACATCTTCGGCGGCTTCCTGGTCACCCGGCGCATGCTGGAGATGTTCAAGAAGAAAGAACGCAAAGTCGTCGAAACCGTTGCGGGGCAGGCCAAATGAGCACCGCCGGACCGCTCCAAGGTGCGCACGCCCCCATCGAGGGCAGCGCAGTACACACCGTGCCAAGCCTGAGGGCGCTGAAATGAGCATGAATCTGGTAACCATCCTGTACCTGGTCGCCTCGGTGTGCTTCATCCAGGCGCTCAAGGGACTCTCGCATCCGACGACGTCGATCCGGGGCAATCTGTTGGGCATGATCGGCATGGGCATTGCCGCCGTCACGACGGTATTCCTGATCGCCAACCTGGCCGACAACTTCGGCAAGGGCATGGTCTGGGTGCTGGTCGGCCTGCTGGTCGGTGGCGCCTACGGTGCCTACCGCGCCAAGACCGTCGAAATGACCCAGATGCCCGAGCTGGTCGCGTTTTTTCACAGCATGATCGGTCTGGCGGCGGTGTTCATTGCCGTCGCGGCGGTGGCCGAGCCCTATGCGTTTGGCATCGTGGCCAAGGGCGACATGATTCCGGCGGGCAACCGGCTTGAACTGTTCCTGGGCGCAGCGATCGGCGCCATCACATTCAGCGGCTCGGTCATCGCGTTCGGCAAACTATCGGGCAAATACAAATTCCGCCTGTTCCAGGGCGCACCGGTGCAGTTTGCGGGCCAGCACAAGCTCAACCTGATCCTGGGCCTGGCCACCGTCGGCCTGGGGCTGGTGTTCATGGCCACCGAGAACTGGGCCGCATTCTTCGCGATGCTGGCACTGGCCTTCGTGATGGGCGTGCTGATCATCATCCCGATCGGCGGCGCCGACATGCCGGTGGTGGTGTCGATGCTCAACAGTTACTCCGGCTGGGCGGCCGCGGGCATCGGTTTTTCGCTCAACAACAGCATGCTGATCATCGCAGGCAGCTTGGTGGGCAGTTCGGGCGCGATCCTGTCCTACATCATGTGCAAGGCAATGAACCGCTCGTTCTTCAACGTGATCCTGGGCGGATTCGGCGGCGAAGCGAGTACGGCCGCCGCTGGCGCGACCGAGCAGCGCCCGGTGAAGAGTGGCAGCGCCGACGACGCGGCCTTCGTGCTGGGCAACGCGGAGACCGTGGTCATCGTGCCCGGATATGGACTTGCGGTCGCGCGGGCCCAGCACGCGGTCAAGGAACTGGCCGCCAAACTGACCGAAAAGGGCATCACCGTCAAGTACGCGATCCATCCGGTGGCGGGCCGCATGCCGGGCCACATGAACGTGCTGCTGGCCGAGGCCGAGGTACCCTACGACCAGGTGTTCGAGATGGAAGACATCAATGGCGAGTTCGGCCAGGTCGACGTGGCCATTATCCTGGGCGCCAATGACGTGGTGAATCCGGCCGCACTGCAAAAAGGCAGTCCGATCTACGGCATGCCCATCCTGGAGGCCTACAAGGCCAAGACCGTGATCGTGAACAAGCGCTCGATGGCGGCCGGGTATGCCGGGCTGGACAACGAGCTGTTCTATATGGACAAGACCATGATGGTGTTCGGTGACGCCAAGAAGGTTGTCGAGGACATGGGCAAGGCGATCGAATAGCCCGGACACGACTCTGGTGCCCCCGGGGCACCGTGTTTTGCCGCGACAGGCAGGGACACACGGGGAGAATAGATCGGCCAGCGCACATGCGTCAGGCCGCACGTTCCCCGATTCGGACAATTGGAGACACGACACAATGACAGACCGCATCTGGCTCGCCAGCTACCCACCCGGGGTGCCCGCCGACATCGACGTGACGCGGTACGGCTCGCTGGTGGATCTGATCGAGGAGTGCTTTCGCACGCATGCAGACCGTGTGGCCTACAGCTTCATGGGCCGTGACATCACCTTCAGGCAGACCGACAGCCTGAGCCAGGCGCTTGGCGCCTACCTGCAGGGCTTGGGCCTGGTCAAGGGCGACCGGGTGGCGGTGATGATGCCCAACGTGCCGCAATATCCGGTTGTCGTTGCCGCCGTGTTGCGCGCCGGACTGGTGCTGGTCAACGTCAACCCGTTGTATACCGCCCGCGAACTGGAACACCAGCTCAAGGATTCCGGCACCAAGGCGATCGTGATCCTGGAGAATTTCGCCACCACGCTGGAGAAATGCATGGCCACCACCGCGGTCAAGCACGTGGTGCTGTGCGCCATGGGCGACCAGCTCGGACTGCTCAAGGGTGCCTTGGTCAACTACGTGGTGCGCCACGCGAAGAAAATGGTGCCTGCGTTCAACCTGCCTGGTGCGGTACGCTATAACGAAGCGATCGCGCGCGGCACGTCGGCCACATTGAAAAAGCCCGAAATTGCCAGTGACGACATGGCGGTGCTGCAATACACCGGCGGTACCACCGGCCTGTCCAAAGGCGCGGTACTGCTGCACCGCAATCTGGTGGCCAACGTGTTGCAAAACGAAGTCTGGGGCGCGCCCCTGATCGACTCCATACCTTCTGATGAGCAACCGACTTTTGTCTGTGCGCTGCCGCTGTACCACATCTTCGCGTTCACCTACTGCATGATGCTGGCGATGCGCGTGGGCGGAAAACTGGTCCTGATTGCCAACCCGCGCGACCTGCCCGGCATGCTCAAGGACCTGTCAAAGCACCGCATCCACATCATGCCGGCGGTCAACACCTTGTTCAACGGCATGGCCAATCACCCCGACTTCAAGTCTGTGGACTGGAGCCATCTGGTGGCGGCCACCGGCGGCGGCACCGCCGTGCAAAGCGTCGTCGCCAAACTGTGGCTTGAGAAAACCGGGCGCCCGATTCTGGAAGGCTATGGCCTGAGCGAAACCTCGCCCACTGCCAGCGGCAACCCGGCCAACGCCACCGCGTACAGCGGCTCGATCGGCATACCCTTGCCCAACACCTGGATGAAGCTGATCGATGATGACGGCAATGAGGTCGGCCCGGGCAAGTCGGGCGAAATCGCGATCAAGGGCCCGCAGGTGATGGCCGGTTACTGGCAGCGCCCCGACGAAACTGCCAAGGTCATGACGCCCGACGGTTATTTCAAGACCGGCGACATCGGCGTGATGGACGAACGCGGTTACTTCAAGATCGTCGATCGCAAGAAGGACATGGTGCTGGTCAGCGGCTTTAACGTCTATCCGACCGAGATCGAGGATGTGGTCTCGCAACTGGCCGGTGTCATGGAGTGTGCCTGCGTCGGCGTTCCTGACGCCAAGACCGGCGAAGCGGTCAAGCTGGTGATCGTCAAGAAGGATCCGGCCCTGACGGAGGCCCAGGTGCGCGCCTACTGCAAGGAAAACCTGACCGGCTACAAGCAGCCCAGGCTGATCGAGTTCCGCGCCGACCTGCCCAAGACACCGGTGGGCAAGATCCTGCGGCGCGAGTTGCGCGACAAGTAACCGGCAGGGGCTGCGCATGGCGAGGACGCCCATCCCGCGTGCGCTGGAACACGAGTAACAAAGGCTGATTGGCGCGGTGACCAACCCGCGCCTGATCCGGCGCGCCGGCCGTCGCTGCACGGACGCGTGACGCCGACCGTATCGATTCACGATCCCAATATCAGTTCGAGCAGCTCGTCCTTCATGGCCATGGCGTCGTGCTCGCCCAACGCAATCAGCGACTGCACGAACCGGGGTTCGAACAGCAGATAGCTGGCCAAGGTTCCGCCACTGCCCTTGAGCACGCCCAACGCACCCATGGCATGGCGAATGGCCGCCGGAAGTTCGCCGGTGAATTTCTGCGCCAGCGCGTCCAGTGACTGCGTCGGCGCCACCGCCAGCACATCGACGGCCTTGTAACGCATGGCTTTGGCCGCTTCGCGCGGCAGGCGGTTGATCGTCTGCGTGACACGCCGGGTCTGCTCGACGTCGGCCTGCAAGGTATCGTGGAACACACTGGCGATCACATGGCCGGCCATGCTGCCCAGCGTGGGGCCACGCGCTTGCGCGACGGCCGCAACGGCGCCCATGCCGGAGCGCTCGGGCTGCCCGACGCCCACCACCAGGATTCGGCTGGCGCCCAGATGCAAAGCCGGCGACAGCGGCGTCACCTGGCGCATCGATCCATCGCCGAAGTACTCGTTGCGCCCGTCCACCCGCAGCGCGGTGGCCGGGAACAGGAAGGGAATCGCGCTGGAGGCCATCAGGTGGTCGATGGTCAACGACTGGTGCTCGGCACGCCGACCCGGCCGACTCCAACCGTGGAACTCATCGCGGTTGGCGGTTTCGCAAAACGTCCAGTGCACGCCACTGGTGTAACTCGATCCGGTCACTGCCAGCGCGTCGATCGTGTTGGAGCGCAAGGCCTCGCCGATGCCCTCCAGCGGGATGCCCCGGCACAAGGTCTCGCGCAGCGGCGCGTTGTCCATCATCGCGCCATTGGCCTGCGCATGACGTGACAGGCTGAGCGCAACCGCAATGCGGCTGAACCGGACCCAGTGCGGAACGTTCAGGTCGAATACGTCAACTGATCGCAATTGCCGCCAAAAATGGGCCAATTGCTCGAATGCCTGCAAACCATGGGTGGCGCGGCTAGCCAGGAAGGCGGCATTGATCGCCCCGGCCGAGGTTCCCACCAGCACCTGGAACGGGAAGGTCCCCGGTCCATCCGCTCTGGCATCGAGCAAATCGGCCAATGCGCGCAACACACCGACTTGGTACGCCGTGCGCGCACCACCGCCCATCAGCACCAGGCCGACCGTCGGCCGGCTGTATTGCCGCAACCCAGCATGCAGGACGGTATCCAGGCTCATGAAAACATCTTGTAACGAGCCCGCAGTCTATTGCATGCGGTGCGCGGTCCAACCGTTCATCGGCAGGCCCATCGCGCCCATCGGCAGCTAGTCGCATACTCTTTGGCAATGGGGGTTGCTTTTGGGTCCTTTCGCGGGCATAGTGAATCGACTGGCACGAAACCCCGGTTTGCGGGATGGACTGCCTCGCGGCGTGGTCAGCTTGGCCACGCCATTTCAACGGCGAGCGATACAGGAGGAAATCCATGAACTTGACGATCAGCGGTCATCACCTCGAGGTCACACCGGCCCTGCGCAACTATGTAACGACCAAGCTCGATCGAATTACGCGTCACTTTGACCAGGTTGTGGATGTCAAGGTACTACTCACCGTGGAGAAACTCAAGGAAAAGGAACGAAGGCAGCGCGCCGAATGCAATATCCATGTCAAGGGCAGCGACATGTTCGCGGAAAGTTCGCATTCCGACCTGTATGCTGCTGTCGACGAACTGGTTGACAAGCTCGATCGCCAGGTCGCGCGCCACAAAGATCGCCTGCAGGACCACCACCATGAGGCGCCAAAACGCCTGATGTAAGGTTGTTCCCGTCCAGGCGACATCCACCGCCCGCCAGCCGGGCGGTTTTTTTTGTGCATAATCTGCATCCCATCATGAACCGACTTGCGTCCATCCTGCCTCCAGCACAAGTACTTGTGCGAGTTGATGCCACCAGCAAGAAACGCGTTTTCGAAGAGGCAGGCTTGCTGTTCGAAAGCCTGCATGGCCTGAGCCGCGCCCTGGTAACCGACAGTCTGTTTTCGCGCGAGCGCCTGGGCTCCACCGGTCTGGGGCATGGCGTGGCCATTCCCCACGGGCGCATCAAGGGTCTGAAGGCGCCCATGGCGGCGGTATTCCAGATGGAAACCGCGATTGGTTTCGATGCGCCGGACGACCAGCCGGTCAAACTGCTGATTTTCCTGCTGGTGCCCGAGGCGGCGACCCAGAAACACCTGGAGATACTGTCGGAGATTGCGGAATTGCTCAGCGACGCCAACTTGCGCGAGAAGATGAGCAACTGCATCGACGCAGCCGAACTGCATGGCCTGATTTCGCAGTGGCAATCGGCTCAGCTGGCCTGAGCGGGCCGCCGGCCTGATTCGCCGTGAAGCCCACCGTCGTCAGCGCCGATGTCCTGTTCGAGGAGTTCCGCGCCTACCTGAAATGGCAATGGGTCGCCGGCCTGGGCGCCTCCGAACGGCGTTTCGACGAAGTCGCCGTACAGGCCGCCAGTTCAGGGGCCGACCTGGTAGGCTACCTGAATTACATCCACCCGTACCGGGTCCAGATTTTGGGCGAACGCGAGATCGCCTACCTGACCAACGCCACCCAGGAAGACTGTGCGCGCCGCATATCGCGCATCGTCACGCTGGAGCCGCCGGCCCTGGTGCTGGCCGACGGCAAGGAGCCACCGGATGCCTTGTTGTCCCTGTGTGAACGGGCGCAGATTCCGATGTTCGCGACCCAGGCGTCATCGGCGTTCGTGATCGACGTGTTGCGCGCCTATCTGTCCAAGCACTTTGCCGAACGCGCCTCGATGCACGGTGTCTTGATGGACATCCTGGGCCTGGGTGTACTTATCACCGGTGAGTCCGGACTGGGCAAGAGCGAACTCGGCCTGGAGCTGATCTCGCGCGGCAACGGGCTGGTGGCCGACGACGCGGTCGACCTGTACCGCATCAACCAGACAACGATTGAAGGGCGCTGCCCGGACCTGCTGCAAAACCTGCTCGAAGTGCGCGGCATCGGTCTGCTCGATATTCGCGCGATTTTTGGTGAAACCGCGGTGCGGCGCAAGATCCGCCTCAAGCTCATCGTGCATCTGGTGCGCCGTGAGACGCTGGAGCGCGAATACGAACGCATTCCCTATGAACCGCTGACCCAGGACGTGCTGGGCATTGCGGTGCTCAAGGTAGTGGTGCAGGTGGTGGCCGGACGCAATATTGCGGTGCTGGTCGAAGCGGCCGTGCGCAGCACGATCCTGAAATTGCGGGGCATCGACACCTATCAGGAATTTGTCGAACGCCACCGCAAGGCGATGGAACTCAAGCAGCCGGCCCGATCCGGCGGTTGAAGCCCGATCGCGTCACCCGCCATTGCGGCCGGCGGGTAGCCGGTTCGGGCATTTTTCCTTGCTGCAATTGGCGTACAGGCTGAGCGCGTGGTCCGCAATCACGAAGCCCTTGACCTTGGCCACGGCATGTTGACGTTTTTCGATTTCCGCGTCGTAGAACTCCTCGACACGCCCACAATCGAGGCAGACCAGATGGTCGTGGTGCTGGCCTTCATTGAGTTCGTATACCGCCTTGCCACTTTCGAAGTGGCTTCGACTCAGGATACCGGCCTGTTCGAACTGGGCCAGCACCCGGTAGACCGTGGCCAGGCCGACGTCGGAATGGTCTTCCAGCAATGCGCGGTATACGTCTTCCGCCGTCATGTGGCGCTGATCGCCCTTCTGGAAAATTTCCAGGATCTTCAGACGTGGCAGCGTGGCCTTGAGCCCGGTGCTCTTGAGTTCATCAATGTTGGCCATGGCCATGTTCGTACTCCGGGGGCTGGCCCGCTGGTGGCGGCACAGCAGCTACAATGACCCGATCATATCGCCCCCTGCTCCATGTCCGTCTCCCCTGCCCTGAAGTCTCTGGTGCTGGCCCTGTGTATCGGCCTGGCTGCGTGCTCGAGCTTCGACGGCGCCAGCAATCGCCTGGCAAGCATCGTGACTCCCTACCAGATCGACGTGGTGCAAGGCAACGTCATCACCCGCGAGCAAGTAGAACTTCTGCGGCCAGGCCTGCCACGGCAATCGGTGCGGGACCTGCTCGGCACACCCTTGCTGCAAAGCGTGTTCCACGTCGACCGTTGGGACTATGTGTTCAGCTTCCGGCGCAAGGGCGCGGAGCCGCAATTGCGCAAGCTCACGGTGTTCTTCAAGGACGACGTGCTCGAGCGTTTCGACGCCGACCCGATGCCGAGCGAAGCGGAATTCGTCGCCTCGCTCGACTCCGGACGCAAGAGCGGCAAGGTGCCAGTGCTCGAGGCCAGCGAGGAGTCGCTCAAGCAGTTCCAGCAATCGGCCAAGGCACCGGACACAACGGCCACTCCGACGCCCGTGCTGCCGCCGCTGCCTGCCAGCTACCCGCCGCTCGAGCCGGCCAAACCCTGACTCCGACGACCCGGATGGCAAGCGAGCGCAAGCGCAGGGTCTGCATTGCCGGCGCGTCTGGCCGCATGGGCCACATGTTGATCGAGGCCGTGCGTGCCAGCGACGACTGCGAACTGGCCGGAGCGCTCGACATGGCCGCCAGTCCCGCCATCGGCCTGGATGCCGCCGCGTTCTCCGGGCACCCGAGCGGAATATTGGTCACAGCCGACCTGCAGCAGGGTCTTGCCGGTTGCGACGTGTTGATCGACTTCACCCGGCCGCAAGGCACGCTGGCCCATCTGGCCGCCTGCCACGCACTCGGTGTCGCTGTGGTGATCGGCACCACCGGTTTCTCCGACGACGAAAAGGCGCGGATTGCCGTTTTCGCCAAGGACATCGCCATCATGATGGCTCCCAACATGAGCGTCGGCGTCAACGTGACACTCAAATTGCTGGAACTCGCGGCCCGGGCCATGGCCACCGGATACGACATCGAGATCATCGAAGCCCACCACCGCCACAAGGTCGACGCCCCCTCGGGCACCGCGCTCAAGATGGGCGAGGTCATCGCCCGCGCCACCGGCCGCGACCTGCAAGACTGTGCGGTCTACGCGCGACAGGGCATCACCGGCCCGCGGGATCCATCGTCGATCGGTTTTGCCAGCATCCGCGGCGGCGACATCGTCGGCGACCACACGGTGCTGTTCGCCGGCACCGGTGAACGCATCGAGATCTCGCACAAGTCGTCGAGCCGCGAAACCTATGCCCAGGGCAGCCTGCGGGCGGTGCGTTTTCTGGCTGGGCAAAAAAACGGCCTGTTCGACATGTTCGACGTGCTGGGACTCGACAAATCCGACCCGGTGACGTCATGATTGCGCCATCACGTTCAAGCGACGGCCTGCGGACTGCGGGACGTCCTGCGCTGAGCCGCCGGGCCGCTCCCAAGGCGATTCCCGCAGTGCGCAGCGCGCAGGGTAGTTCAGTACGCCGCCGGGCCGCTCCCAAGGCGATTCCCGCAGTGCGCAGCGCGGAGAATGCCTGATGAGCCTGGTGCAATTCCTGGCCGGCGGCGACGTGGTGAGCAACCTGGTTGTCGTGCTGCTGCTGCTGATGTCGATCTGCAGCTGGTTCGTGATCCTGTGGAAATCCTGGCTGCTGCGTCGTGCCGGCCGCGATGTCAGTCGCAGCACGCTGGCGTTCTGGCAGTCGGCCGATCTGCAGGAGGGCCAGCGCAAGGCCGAGGCCTTCGACCGCGAAGCCCTGGTCGTGCCACTGATCACCGCGACCCACATTCAGGGCGGCGGAACGTTGGCCACCGCCGGCGACCGGTCACAGCAGCTCACACGGGTGCTGCGCCAGCAACTGCATGCCGTGCTGCACAAGCTCCAGTTTGGCCAGGTGCTACTGGCTACCGTGGGTGCCACGGCCCCGTTCGTGGGCTTGCTGGGTACCGTCTGGGGCATCTACCACGCGCTGCTGGCCATATCCAACGCCGGCCAGATCACGATCGACAAGATCTCCGGCCCGGTGGGAGAAGCCCTGATCATGACGGCGGCCGGTCTGGCCGTGGCCATACCGGCGGTGCTGGCATACAACGTGCTGGGCCGCCAGATCGGTCGCATCGAGGCAGACTTAGAGGGTTTTGCGCGCGACCTGCGCGAGCTGCTGCTGCACACGCCGCAGCAACCGTCGGCGCGGGGCTGAACCGGCCATGGCATTCGGCCGACTCGAACGCAGCGCCGGCAGTGCGCCGATGAGCGACATCAACATGACGCCGCTGATCGACGTGATGCTGGTGCTGGTGGTCATTTTCATCATCACCGCGCCGCTGCTGGCCAGCTCGATCCGGCTCGACCTGCCGCGCAGCGACGCGGCCATCGCTGGCGATACGCCGGCGTCGGTGCTGCTGAGCGTGGACAAGTCCGGCCAGGCGTTCCTGAACGACAAGCCGGTATCGCAGGCCGAGCTGGCGACCCAATTGGCGCGTCTGGCCAGCGCCAACCCGGACACCGAGTTGCAACTGCGCGCCGACACGTCGGTGCCTTATGGTCGGATTGTGGCCCTGATGGGCGCGGCCCAAAAGGCCGGTCTGGGGCGCATCGGCTTTATTGCCGAGCCTGAAAAAAGGGCCCCGTAAGTCACACCGCAGGCTCGGCCGGCCAGGACCGGGCCAACCGGCTCTGTCCTGGCCCGACCACCTAGAATCGGGCGCAGCGGCATTGGCGCCGCCCGACGACCCCCATGCACGAAAAATTCAACCACCTCGAAGTCGAGGAATCCGCCCAGCAGCACTGGAACAGCCGCGACGCCTACCGTGTCACCGAAGACGCGTCGCGCAAGAAGTTCTATGCCTGCTCGATGCTGCCCTATCCCAGCGGCAAGCTGCACATGGGCCATGTGCGCAACTACACCATCAACGACATGCTCACCCGGCATCTGCGCATGAAGGGCTACAACGTGCTCATGCCGATGGGCTGGGATGCCTTCGGACTGCCGGCCGAGAACGCGGCCATGAAGAACGGCGTGCCACCGGCCAAGTGGACCTACGAGAACATCGCCGACATGAAACGGCAGATGCAGGCGCTCGGGCTGGCCATCGACTGGAGTCGCGAGGTGGCCACCTGCGACCCGAGCTACTACAAATGGAACCAGTGGCTGTTCCTCAAGATGCTGGAAAAGGGCATCGCCTACCGCAAGACGCAGGTCGTCAACTGGGACCCGGTGGACCAGACCGTGCTGGCCAACGAGCAGGTCATCGACGGCAAAGGCTGGCGCACGGGTGCTGCGGTTGAAAAACGCGAGATTCCGGGCTACTACCTCAAGATCACGGCCTATGCCGAGGAATTGCTGGGCCAAGTGCGGCAGCACCTGCCGGGCTGGCCTGAACGGGTCAAGCTGATGCAGGAGAACTGGATCGGCAAGAGCGAAGGCGTGCGTTTCGCGTTCACGCATGACATCCGGGACGCAACCGGCACGTTGATTGGCGACGGCCGCATGTATGTGTTCACTACCCGTGTCGACACCCTCATGGGAGTGACCTTCTGCGCGGTCGCGCCCGAGCATCCGCTGGCCGCCCATGCGGCAGCAGGCAATCCCGCGCTGGCTGCGTTCATCGACGAATGCA
>JAYUQC010000235.1:0-7294 GCA_043759735.1 Rhodoferax sp. | reverse complement strand
CCGGCGTGTCGATGTCGGCGCTGGGTTTGCCGATCAGGCGGGATCGGCTGGAAGGCGGTTTGATCATGGGAAAGTCGGCGTGTCGGCCGAGGGGGCGGGCGTGCGGCTGGCTGAACGGCTTGGATCCAGGCCGTCGTCGAGAATTTGACTGTCGAGGTGGCGCACATCGCCCCAGCCGACCAGCGACAAGCCGCCGGGGCTCCACAGTATGCGGTTGATGGCGGTGTTGGCGAGCACCCAGGTGCGCGGCGCCTCGATGTCGAGCCGGGTCGCTGCCCGGTACAGCACGTCCATCACGCCACCGTGGCCCACCAGCGCAATCAGCTCGCCCGCGTGCCGTGCAGCCAGCCGCTCGACGGCGGCTACGACGCGGTTGCGCAGCGTCACCAGCGACTCGCCGCCGTACGGGGTGAAGTGCGGGTCGCGCTTGCGCCAGCGCCTGGCCTGGTCGGGCAACGCGACTTCGATTTCGGCGAAGGTGCGGCCCTCAAAATCGCCAAAAGCCCGTTCGCGCAGCGCCGGCTCGGGGCTGACCGGCGCGCCCACCGCCTGGCCCAGATAACGCGCCGTTTCCCAGGCGCGGGACAAATCGCTCGCATACACCGCCGTCACCGGCTCGCCAGCCAGCGCCTGCGCCATGCGCGCAGCCTGCGCATGGCCGGCTTCGTTGAGCGGTATGTCAAGCTGCCCCTGAATCCGCGTGTCCACGTTCCAGCTGGTTTCGCCGTGGCGGATGGCGAGGATGCGGGTGGCGTCGATCATGGGAAGAGTGCCCAAAAAGTGCAAAGTGACCGGCGAGCCCTCACCTTAACCCGCTCCCGGAGGGAGACGGAGCAAGTCGAGCAAGTCAGGGAGGGGAGGCGATGCGAAGCAAGCGACCGTGGGCGCTCTTTCTCCAATCCAGTCCCCGGCGCGGAACCGGCTTCGCCGGGCCGCAGGCGGGCGGCCCCCTCGGGGGGCAGGGAGCGACACGCAGTGCGCGACCGTGGGGGCCACATTTAACGTGGTATTTCCACGTTAACCCGCCGCGTGCCCGGCGGCGGCTCGGGGAAGCCGAGCAGGGCCGAGTCAAGCATGGCGGGCACCACGGCGTTCGTATCGCTCCACACGCCTCCGTGCAGCGCACGCGACTCGAAGGTGACCTGTTGTGTGCCCAGGTCGCGCATGACGACGGTGACTTCGCGGCGGTAATAGGGTTGCGGCAGGTGAAGCGGAAAGCCCAGCCCGAAACCGAGCGACGCACCGCGGCTGCCGCCCCCGAGAAAGACGCCCGAGCCAAAACCGCCGCCGTAGCCCCATCGCCCATAGCCGTCGTAGCCCCCGCGTTCGCCAACCAGGGTGGTTGCGCCGACCTGCACGCTGTAGCGCGCCGCTTCGGGCCGCAGATCCATACCCACCTTGGCGAGCGCCGCGCGAGCAAGGGATTCGAGGCCGTCTTGCTGCACGACGCTGCTTTGCTGCGAAGGCAGGCGCTCGAAGCGGTAGGGCGTGCCGGGCACCGGGGCTGCTGCTGTCCACTTTGAAAAGGCCGAGACGTCGCTGTCCACCAGCCGGGTGGTGCCGCAGCCGGTCAGCAAAAGCGCAGCAGTCGCTATTAAAAACGTAGCTGTTCGCGCCCGTCTCGCTTGGATAAAACCGAATATTGACATAGATTCCAGGGTGAATTCGGGGCCACAGGGAAGGCGCGGGCTGCGGGCTTCACAAACCGCTCAGATCGATCACCGCGACGCCAGGCCGGGCAGAAAACAGCCCCGGCAACCCAAATTCTTCGGCATCGAAGGCCTTGTCGCCGTCAGCATCGGCCGCGCCTGTTGCGCGGATATTTCTGAAATCGTGCTGCTTTGCGTCCATCAAATGCGAAGGCACGATGTTCTGCAGGCTGGAAAACATGTTCTCCAGCCGGCCGGGAAATTTTTTGTCCCACTCGCGCAGCATGTTGCCGACCTGCTTGCGTTGCAGGTTTTCCTGGCTGCCGCACAGCGTGCAGGGAATGATCGGGAACTGCCGGTGCTCGGCCCAGCGCACCAGGTCGCGCTCGGCCACGTAGGCCAGCGGGCGGATCACCACGTGCTTGCCGTCGTCGCTGACGAGCTTGGGTGGCATGCCCTTGAGCTTGCCGCCGAAGAACATGTTCAGGAAAAACGTCTGCAGGATGTCGTCGCGGTGGTGGCCCAGCGCGATCTTGGTGGCGCCCAGTTCGTCTGCCACGCGGTACAGGATGCCGCGGCGCAACCGGCTGCACAGGCTGCACAGGGTCTTGCCCTCGGGCACCAGGCGCTTGACGATGGAATAGGTATCCTGATTCTCGATGTGGAACGGCACATCCTGCTGCGCCAGGTACTGTGGCAGTACATGCTCCGGAAACCCCGGCTGTTTCTGGTCCAGATTGACGGCAATCAGATCGAAACGCACCGGCGCGCGGGCCCGCATCTTTTGCAGGATGTCCAGCATGGCGTAGCTGTCCTTGCCGCCGCTGACGCAGACCATGACCCTGTCGCCTTCTTCGATCATGTTGTAGTCGACGATGGCCTGGCCGACCAGGCGGCACAGGCGTTTTTCCAGCTTGTGGGTTTCGCGCTCGATCTTCAGTCGCGCGGCGGGGGCGCCGACCGTGTCGGCTACGGCGCTGGTCGCGGCTTGCAGCCAGGCCGCCTGCATCACCACTGCCCCGTTTCCACGCGAATCGCCACTTCGCAATCGTCAAAGATTTCCAGCTTCGCGATCTTGACCCGTACGCCCTGTACGCCGGGTATGTGCATCAGCCGCCGCGCCAGCTTGCCGATAAGAGTCTCGAGCAGGTTGACGTGTTGCGCGGTGCATTCATCGATGATGATCTGGCGGATCTTGCGGTAGTCCAGCACATCGTTGATCTCGTCGTCGAGCGGATGCAGGTCCTGCGCGCCCAGATTGAGCTCGGCGTCGACCTGGATCGGCTGCGGGCCGGTTTTCTCAACGTCCAGGATGCCCAGGTTGGCGGCAAAGCGCAGCCCGTTGAGCGTCAGGATCTGGGTGCCGCGGGCTTTGGTCATGGTGATCGGGTGCAGGAGTTGGCAACGCGCCTTGCGTTCACATCAACGAGAAATCGCGCGAAAATCGCATCAGGTGCTGGCCCCCGTCCACCAGCAGCGAGGTGCCGGTGATGGACCGGTTGTCAAGCGCAAACCGGACGGTGGCGGCCACATCGGCGGGCGTCGAGGATTGGTCCAGCAGCGCCAGCTTGTGGCGCTCCTTGAACGCCGCGTCGCTGAGCAGGGTGCTGGTCAGCGTCAGTCCGGGTGCGACGCCCACGACGCGCACCAAAGGGGCCAGGGCCAGTGCCAGCATTGTCGTGGCCGCTTCGAGCGCCGCCTTGGACAAGGTATAGCTCAGGAAATCCGGGTTCTGATTCCAGAGCTTCTGGTCCAGCAGGTTCACCACCGCGCCTTGCGCCGGCGGCTCGCCGGCAACGGGTTCGCCCTGGGCGGCGCGGCGCGCCACCAGGTGTTCGTACAGGGCCTGGGCCAGCAGGATGGCGGCGCCGGCATTGCTGCGCATGTGCTTTTCCAGCGCCGCAAAACCAAAGCTGGCGGCGCTGTCATGCTCGAACGTCGACGCACTGTTGACGATGGCGTCGACATGTCCGAAGTGTTCGATCACGCCGGGCAGCAAATGGCGCACGGCCGTTTCGTTGGCCAGATTGGTACGAAACGACATGCTGTTACCCGACAACTCGGCACATTGGGCCGTTGTGCGGTGGGCGTCCTCGACCGAGTCACGGTAGTGCACCGCGACATGCCAGCCCGAACGCGCCAGCGCGAGCGCAATCTCGCGCCCGAGGCGCTTGGCAGCGCCGGTGACAAGTACAACGCGAGCGGGAGAGGCGGCAGGCATTCGGGGACAATCCGGGTCAATGGCAACAGCCCCCAGTTTAACGAGCGCACTGCAGGCCCGGTTGGCGCAGGTGATCACCGACCATGGCGGCTGGATTGGTTTCGATCAGTTCATGGCGCTGGCGCTGTATGCGCCGGGCCTGGGGTATTACGCCCGCGGTGACGGCCAGATCGGCAACCTGCCCGCCGGGCCGGCAGGCCAAACCAGCGATTTCGCCACGGCGCCGGGCATCTCGCCGCTGTTCGGACGGGCGCTGGCGGTGCAGGTGCAAGAAGCGCTGCGCCAGACGGCAACCAGCGCCATCTGGGAGTTCGGCGCCGGCACCGGTGCCATGGCCGCGCAGTTGTTGCAGGCGCTGGGCGACCAGGTCGAGCGCTACACCATTGTTGATCTGTCCGGTGCTTTGCAGCAGCGCCAGCGTGCGCTGCTGGCCGGATTCGGTGACAAGGTCGTCTGGGTGAGCGAGTTGCCTGTTGCGCTGCACGGTGTGGTGGTCGGCAATGAAGTGCTCGATGCGATGCCGGTCAAGTTGTTGGCGCGGGTTCAGGGCCACTGGCTTGAGCGCGGCGTGGCGGTCGCCGCCGACGGCCAGTTTTCCTGGCAGGACCGGCCGACGCCGTTGCGCCCGCCGAGTGCTGTGGCGGGGCACCATGACTATCTGACCGAGGTGCATCCGCAGGCGGAGGGCTTCATGCGCACCCTGGTCGACCGTTTGGCGCAGGGCGCGGTAATCTTGATCGACTATGGATTTCCCGAGCGTGAGTATTACCACCCGCAGCGCCACGCGGGTACCGTGATGTGCCACCAGGCGCACCGCATGGATGACAACCCGCTGGTCGACATCGGTGCCAAGGACATCACGGCGCATGTGAACTTCAGCGGCATCGCGCTGGCGGCGCAGGAGGCGGCGCACGGGTCCGGCACGTCGGCAGCGTGGCATCTGCTGGGCTATACCAGTCAGGCGCGCTTCCTGCTGAACTGCGGTCTGGCGGGCATGCTGGAATCCGCCGGCTTGCGCGATCGCAGCATGGCCGGCAAGCTGGTGATGGAGCATGAAATGGGCGAACTGTTCAAGGTGATCGGATTCTGCCGGGGCCTGCCGTGGGATGCGATCGGTTTTTCCCACGGCGACCGCAGCCACAGCCTGTGAACAAACACCCATGATCCGCTGGTTGATCGTCGTTTTTCTGGTGCTGATCCTGATCAACTGGTTCTCTCCGTTCCTGCACAGGATCGGGTTCGGAAAATTGCCGGGCGATTTCCGCTTTCGGCTGTTTGGCAGGGATTTTTACCTGCCGGTTGCAACCACGGTGCTGGTGAGCATGGCGGCAGCGCTGGTGGCGCGCGTGTTGTGACACGTTCGACCGCGGTGTCCCATGTCGCTTTGCTGGCCCTGGTCTATGGCGCCTTCGTCAGCCTGGGCCTGCCCGATGGCGTGCTGGGTGTTGCCTGGCCGGCGATGCGCTCCGGCCTGGGCCAATCGCTGGAGGCGGCGGGGCTGATCACCTTCATCCTGACGGCCTGTTCAGCCGCGTCTGGATTCGCCAGCGGCATGGTGCTGGCGCGCCTGGGTACGGGAGCGGTCGTGGCCATCAGCGGCTTTTTGACCGGCCTGGCATTGCTCGGTTTTGCGTTTGCGCCCTCGTTCGGCTGGATCCTGTTGCTGACGGTGCCGCTGGGCCTGGGCGCCGGCTCGGTCGACGCCGGCCTGAACTATTTCGTGGCGCGGCACTACAGCGCGCGTCACATGAACTGGCTGCATGGATGCTGGGGCATCGGCGCCACCCTGGGGCCGGCCCTCATGGGCTCGGCATTGGCGGCCGGCGCGGGCTGGCAGGGGGGCTACCGCACGATCGCCGTGATCCAGTTGATTCTTGCGGCGCTGTTCGTGTTCAACCTGCGGTTGTGGCAGCGCGAACCGGAACGCCACGACGCCCCGCAAGACCCGTCCGCAGGCGGCGTGGCGCGCAAGCACACGCCCACCTGGGCGAGCTGGGTGGCTGCTGCCGTGTTTCTGGTCTACACGACGATCGAGCTTGGCACCGGCCTGTGGGCGGCCAGTATCCTGGTCGACGGGCGTGGCAGGGACCCGGTGAGTGCCGGCGTGTGGGTGGCCTGTTTTTTTGGCGCCATCATGACCGGACGGTTTGCGATTGGCCTGGTGGCGGAACGGCTGGGCAACCGGCTGCTGGTGCGCGCCGGCATCGTGACCGCGCTGGCGGGTACGGTCCTGTTCGCAGTCAGCCCCCTGCCCGATGCCTTGTCGTTGCTCGGACTGGTGCTGCTCGGCCTGGGCTGCGCACCGATCTACCCGTCGCTGATGCACGAGGCAACCCGCCGCTTCGATGCCGCAACCGCCCGCCGCGTCATCGGGCACCAGGTGGCCTTCGCCTATGTCGGCTGCGCGCTGGGTCCGGCTGCGCTGGGCCTGCTGGGCGCGTGGGTCGGCCTGTGGGCCATCATGCCGGCGATCGGACTGGCGCTGCTGGCGATGTTGTGGTTGACCTGGCGGCTCGATCGCGTGACCTGAGGGTGTCGTCGCCCCCAACCCTGGCTGCGCCAGGCCCCCCGAGGGGGTGCCAGAAAACTGGGGAGCGGCATGCACCCGAGCCCACGCCCGGCGGCGCGATGGCACTTGAAGCGATGCGGCATGCCCCCATGTCTCAGACAGCGGCAGCCGTCTTGATGCGGTGCCAGTTCCATCGTCGAATCGGAATGCCAGCATGAGCGAACCTGTCCATATCGTCTGTCCCCACTGCCACACCACCAACCGATTGGCGCAATCCGACCTGCCCAACGCGCCCGACTGCGGGCGCTGTCACCAGCCTATTTTTACGGCCCATTCGACCGCGCTCGATGCCGCGGCGTTCGAGCGCCACATCGGTCGCAACGACATTCCGGTGCTGGTCGATTTCTGGGCGCCCTGGTGCGGACCGTGTCGGCAGATGGCGCCCGCCTTCGAGCAGGCGGCTGCCCAGCTCGAACCGGCCGTGCGACTGGCCAAGGTCGATACCGAGGCGGTGCAGGGGCTGGGGCAGCGCTTCAATATCCGCAGCATTCCGACACTGGCATTGTTTCGCGGCGGGCGCGAGATCGCGCGCCAGGCCGGTGCCATGGGCGCGGCCGACATCGTGCGCTGGACGCGGGCGCAGCTGGGCTGATCGAGCGGCGGGTTTCAGCGCGTGGCGCCGCAAGGCAACTGTGCTCGCGCGGTGGAACCGGCGATCGTCAAGCGCCTTGGCCCCGACTGCGTCGGCGCGCGATGCTGCCGATGGTCAACAATCCGGCCAGCATCAACGCCCAGGCTTCGGGCTCGGGCACCGCGGTGGCGATGATGCTGCCACCGGTGGCCGGGCTGAAATTGAAGCTGGTGATCTGGTAGCTGTCAGCCTGCGCAGTGAATACCGCGTTGTCGAATACGGCA
>JAYUQC010000234.1:0-55404 GCA_043759735.1 Rhodoferax sp. | reverse complement strand
GAATTGCGCAATGCGCAGCATGGAGCTTTCCTGATGAGCAACGCCGGGCCGTTCCCAAGGGCGAATTGCGCAATGCGCAGCATGGAGCTTTCCGGATGAGCAACGCGGTTATCGCCAGCGGCTCGCTGGTCCTGATGCTGCTGCTGATCTGGGGCGGCCTGCATGTGGCGGTGGTGCTGGGCCTGGTGTCCTTCATCGGCGTGTGGCTGATCCGGGACGATGTGTCGGTTGCGGCCAACTTGCTGGCGGCGGCGGCCAGCGATGCCATCAACAGCCATATCTTCGGCGTCGTGCCGCTGTTCGTGCTGACCGGCTTTCTGGTCGCCAAGGCCGATGTCGGCAAGGACGCATTCGAGGTTGCCAACCAGATTTTCCGGCGCCTGCTTGGTGGCCTGGGCATCGCCACCGTGGCGGCCAATGCGGTGTTCGCCGCGATCACCGGCATCTCGATCGCGTCGGCCGCGGTGTTCACCCGGGTCGCGGTGCCGCAGATGCTGCGTTTTGGCTATCGCGGCGGTTTCGCCACCGGCGTGGTGGCCGGCTCCTCGGTATTGGGCATGTTGATTCCGCCCAGCCTGCTGATGATCCTGTACGGCTTCTTGTCGGGCCAGTCGGTGGGCGACATGTTCACCGCCGGTATCGTCCCCGGCCTGCTGCTGGCCTGCGCATATTGC
The DNA here is from genome assembly GCA_043759735.1 of Rhodoferax sp. Classification (GTDB taxonomy): domain Bacteria; phylum Pseudomonadota; class Gammaproteobacteria; order Burkholderiales; family Burkholderiaceae_C; genus CAISIP01. The sequence continues at coordinate 54,730 of JAYUQC010000234.1, read as the reverse complement.
ATCGGCATCGTGCTGATGGCCTACCTATGGCCTGCCATGGTGTTTGAAAACGGCGTACCGATTCCGGTCCAGGACCAGGACCTGATGGGCACGGTCGAGTTGCTGCTCAAATTGCTGCCCAGCGTAGTCATGATCGTCGCGGTACTGGGTGGCCTGTACGCCGGTTTCTTCACCGCCACCGAAGCCGGCGCAGTGGGAGCGGGGTTGGCGCTGCTGATCGCACTGCTCAAGCGCAAGCTCGACGGCCCGGGATTCTGGGGCGTACTCACCGAGACCGGCCATGTGACGGTGGCGGTGAGTTTCCTGATCATCTGCGCCAGCATCTATACCCGCATGCTGGCGATGTCGGGCATGCCGCAATTCCTGGTCGAGACCATGGCGCAGGCGGGCCTGGGGCGCACCGCCTTCCTGTTGCTGTACGTGGGCATCATCATCGCGCTGGGCACCATCATCGACTCCTCGTCGATCATGCTGATCGTGTTGCCATTGATGCTGCCGATCGCCGAGCAGTTCGGCATGAACCTGGTGTGGTTGGGCGTAGTGACGGTAGTCGCCGTCGAGATCGGCCTGCTGACGCCGCCGTTCGGCCTGTCGGTGTTCGTCATCAAGAGTACCCTGTCCGAACCCGGCATCTCGCTGGGCGACATCTTTCGTGGCACCATGCCTTTCACGCTGATCATGCTGGTCGTGCTCGGCCTGTTGATGGTGTTTCCGCAGATCAGCCTGGTATTGCTCAAATGAACGACGTGACCCGCTCCGACGGCAAACACCATCGCGCGCCATGGCCGGGAGCCTGAACCATGCCAACCACTTCGTCCCTTCCCAACCCACTGGCCGGCTTCACGGTGGACCGCGCTGCCATCCGCACCATCGGACGCGACCTGCAGCGACCGGAATGCATCCTGGCTGAACCCGACGGCAGCCTGTGGGCCGCCGATGCACGTGGCGGCGTCACGCATATCGCCGGTGACGGCAGCCAGCGCTTCATCGGGCAACGTGCCGATGACCGGTTTGCGCAGGCTGCGGTCGATAGCTCCGACGCGTTCGAGGCCAAGTTCACCCAGGGCACCTTGCCCAACGGCCTGGCGTTTGCCGCCAACGGCGACATCCTGATCTCGAACTTCGGCACCGACCTGCTGGAGGTGATGACCCGTGACGGCCATACCCGCACGCTGTTCGACCGGATCGACGGCCTGGCGATCGGCAAAGTCAATTTCGTGCTGCGCGATTCAAAGGAACGCATCTGGATCACGGTATCGACCCGCGTCAACCCGTGGACCAAGGCCGCGGCCAGCCGGGTGTGCGACGGATATATCGCGGTGGTCGAACCGGGCAAGGGCATTCGGGTCGTCGCGGACGGTTTCTATTTCACCAACGAGATCCGGCTCGATGCACGCGAGCAGTGGCTGTACATCGTCGAGACCACCGGCCCGTGGATCACGCGCATGCGGCTGGACGAGTCGGCTCCCGATGGCGTGCGGTTGACAGACCGCGCGGTATTCGGCCCGGCCCGGCTGGCCGGGCCACCGGACGGCATTGCATTCGACGCCTTCGGCAATCTGTGGTGCACGCTGGTCATGGTTGAACAGTTGATCGCGCTGACACCGCAAGGCGACCTGATATTGCTGCTCGACGATGGCGACAAGGAAGCCAGCCGCAATCTGGTCGAGAAGATGGCTGCCGGCACCGCGACTCCCGACGACATGGCGCGCGCCCGCGGAACCATAGCGCCGTGGATGGCCAGCATCACGTTCGGTGACCCGGACCTGCGCACCGTCTACCTCGGCAGCCTGCTGGGCACGACGATTCCGTATTTCCGGTCGCCGGTGGCCGGTCTGCCGATGGTGCACTGGAACCAGGAACATTGACGCCATGGGACGCATCCGCGGCATCATCCCCGACGAGTCTGCGACTTACCGGCAGCTGGAGGCGCTGTGCGTCGAGACGCTCGGCTTCATGCCCAACAGCGTGCTCGCGATGCTGCGCGTGCCCGGCCTGGCGCAGGGCCTGGGCGCACTCAATAGCGCCGTCATGGGCCCGGGCGCGGTGGACAAGGGCTTCAAGCGGCTGATCGCACACATGGCCTCGCGCGCGGCGGGTTGCCAGTACTGCATGGCGCATACCGCCGCTGGCTCGCAGATCCACGGCGTATCGCCGGACCGGCTTGATGCGTTGTGGTCGTTCGACAGCAGTCCGCTGTTCAGCGCGGCAGAAAAGATCGCGCTGGAACTGGCACTGGCGGCAGGCCAGGTGCCCAACGCAGCCGACGATGCCTTGTTCGAGCGCCTGCGCCAGCACTGGAGCGAGGAGCAGATCCTGGAGATCGTCGGCGTCGTATCGCTGTTCGGGTTCCTCAACCGCTGGAACGACACGCTGGCCACATCCCTGGAGCCGCACCCGGTGGCCATCGCGCAACAACACCTGGCGCCGCACGGCTGGGCACCCGGCAAACACCAATCTTGATCCTGACAGGAGATGAACACCATGCCGCGCACATTCGTCGACCTCTCGATCTTCCTGGAAAACGATGTGCTCAGCGACCCGCCGGCATTCGCACCCAAGATCGAATACTTCACGCACGAGAACACCTTTGCGCAGATCGAGCCGTTTTTCCCCGGCCTGAAGAAAGAAGACCTGCCGGACGGCGAAGGCTGGGCGGTGGAAACCGTCAGCCTGTCGACCCACAACGGCACCCATCTGGACGCGCCCTACCATTTCCACAGCACGATGAACAAAGCGCTCGGCAAGCAGGAAAAGTCGATCGCGATCCACGAGGTGCCACTGGAGTGGTGTTTCCAGCCCGGCGTAAAACTCGACTTCAGCCAACTGCCAGACGGCTATGTCGTGACCGCCGCCGACGTGGCAAAGGAACTGGCACGCATTGGCCACGCCCTGTCGCCGCTGGAGATCGTCGTCGTCAACACCCGTGCCGGCAAGCGTTACGGCCAGCCCGACTATGTCGCCTCGGGTTGCGGCATGGGCTACGAGGCCACCATGTACCTGCTCGAACGCGGCATCCGGCTCACCGGCACCGACGCCTGGAGCTGGGACGCGCCGTTCGTGCACACCGCGCAGAAATACGGCGCCAGCCACGACGCCTCGCTGATCTGGGAAGGCCACAAGGCGGGGCGCGACATCGGCTACTGCCATCTGGAGAAGCTGCACAACCTGGAAGTGTTGCCGCCGACCGGGTTCTTCATTTCCTGTTTCCCGCACAAGATCCGCGGCGCGTCGGCCGGCTGGACCCGCGCGGTGGCGATCTTCGACGAACGGCTGACCGCTGCAGCCTGAACCGGGCCAGACACCAGCATGCAGCAACGCAACCACACCCATGACCCCGGCGCATCGAGCTGGCTGAAAGCGGCCAATGCACCGGGCGGCGACTTTCCGATCCAGAACCTGCCATTCGCCGTGTTCCGGCGTGCCGGCAGCAACGAGAAATTCCGTGGCGGCGTGGCGATCGGTGACCAGGTGGTCGATCTGGCCGCATTGGCGGGCAACGCAGGGCTGGGCGCTTTGGCGCAGCAGGCCGCGCAGATGTGCGCGCGCGACACGCTGAACGACTTCCTAGCGCTGGGGCCAGCAGCCTGGCAGGCGCTGCGCCACGCCCTGTTTGCCTTGCTCGACCAGGACGCCACCCCTGACATGGAGAGCATCGCGCGCAGTTGCCTGGTGCCACAGGACGCCGTCGAGTTTTCGCTGCCCAACCGCATCGGCGACTACACCGATTTCTATACCTCGCTCGACCATGCGCGCAATGTCGGCATGCTGATCCGGCCCGACGACCCGGTGTCGCCGAATTTCCGCTGGATGCCGATCGCCTACCATGGCCGCGTGTCGAGCATCGGCGTCAGTGGCCAGCAGTTCCATCGCCCGATGGGCCAGTCGATGCCTGCGGGCGCCACGACGCCGGTCTATGGTCCCTGCATGCGGCTCGACTACGAACTCGAACTGGGTCTGCATATCGGCGTCGGCAATGCGCAGGGCAAGCCGATTCCATTGGCCGAAGCCGAGTCGCACATCTTTGGCATCTGCATGCTCAATGACTGGTCGGCACGCGACATCCAGTTCTGGGAGATGAACCCGCTCGGCCCCTTCCTGGGCAAGAACTTCGCGACCACCATCTCGCCGTGGATCGTCACCATGGAGGCGTTGCTACCGTACCGCCTGGCCTTGTCCCGCCCGGCCGGTGATCCGCAGCCACTGGCCTACCTCACGGATGAGGGCAACCGGCAAACGGGCGCCATCGACATCCAGCTTGAAGTGTCACTGCAGACCACTGCACGCGCGCGCCGGGGCGACCAGCCTGCCCACCTGAGCCATACCAGCTTCAGGCACCAATACTGGAGCGTGGCGCAGATGGTGGCCCACCACACCGTGGGCGGCTGCAACCTGGCGCCCGGTGATCTGCTGGGCAGTGGCACCATCTCGGGTCCCGGCCCCGAACAGGCCGGCGCGATGATCGAGCTGAGCCGCGGCGGCCGAGAACCGATCGCGCTGAACGGCGGCACGGGCGAACCCGAGGAACGGCGCTTTTTGCACGACGGCGACAGCGTGATCTACACGGGTTGGTGCGAGGCGCCCGGAGCGGTACGGATCGGATTGGGCGAATGCCGAGGCACGGTGTTGCCGGCACCCGCAGCGCAATAGGCGATAGGGCCATGCCGTTGCCGACCCCCGAGCTCGAATTCGTCGCCGACCTGTCGGTTCATGTCACATCGCCCATCGAAGCGGGTATGGTCAGCGGCCTGAACAGCCGCGGCCGGCGCCGCATCATCCCGATCACCGGCGGCAGCATGCGCGGTCCGCTCCTGCAGGGGCGGGTGCTGCCCGGCGGCGCCGATTTCCAGATCGTGGTGTCCGACACCTGCGCCGACCTGGACGCGCGCTACCTGATTGCGCTCGACGGTCCGCAGCATGCCGGCCAGCATATCTTCGTGCAGAACCGCGCGCTGCGCCGCGGCAGCGCCGCCGACATCGCGCGACTGGTTCGCGGCGAGACGGTCGACCCGCAGGCGATCTATTTTCGCTGCGTGCCGACCTTCGAGGTGTCTGACGAGCGGTTGCGCTGGTTGACCGAGAGTGTCTTTGTCGGTACCGGTGCGCGGCATCCGGACCGGGTGGAGATGCGGTTGTTCCGGGTGCGCTGAAAAGGACGTGGTGGCTGCGGGGCTGTCTGGACGGGGTCACTGGGATCGCCATCGGCCCATCATGCCTTGTGTGGCCGGCGCAGCACCACGCTGCCACACAGCCGGTCGTGCAGGGTTTGGCGCCGCGCGTTGAAAAATGGCATCAGGTAGCCCAGGCCAGCGACGTAATTCGACACAAAACTGGCGAAATGGCGCGCAGTCGCCCGCGCGAAACTCAGCCGGTGGCCCTGCAGGTCGGTGACGAATATGCCCACCAGCCGCATGCCCGGCGTACTACCCCGCGCACCGGCAAGCGACAGGGCATGGTAGATCCAGAACAGCAGCAGCAGCAGACCTATCATCGCCGCACCGGCGAGCTCGTCTGAAAAGCTGTCGACATCGACATCGAATATCGCCAACGCAATACCGACGCCGATCAATAGCAAAACAAAGGCGAAAGAAAGGCACACCCAATCGGCCACATGCGCCAGCGCACGTTGCCAGAAAGTCGCATAGACGGTCTCATGCACGGTCACGGCATCGACGAACCCGGCTTCGGACATCTTTTCCAGATCCTCGACCAGTTTGCGGGCGGCCCCGTCATGGCGATCGATGGATCGCAAGGAGGCGTGTCGAAAAAACCGCTTGTACAGCGGTGCCAGCACCAGGTAGGCGAGCGCGGCCGGTATGCCCGTCAGCATCTGCAGGATCAGGTGTTCCCACTGCCGGACCAGGCCCCAGCGTTCCCCCCCATCCTGGATCGAGACGAACATGCGGAACACATCACTGGCGAACTCCTGCACCGGGTGCGATGTCTGCAAGGCCAGGAATACGACCAGCGCCAGCACGACGGGCACCAGATTCCAACCGCCACGCCAGCGATGGTCGATTTCGGCTTCGAGTTTTTCGGCGATCTGCACCCCGCGGCTGTGATCCAGAAAACCCATCGCCGATGCGTAGTCACCTTGGTACTGCGCGGCCCACGCGGGTGTCGGTTCGTTGTGCTCGCGCCAGTGCAGCGCGCCGCGCAGGTCAGGGTCGCGCCACAGGCTGGCCTGCTTGGCGTCGTAGAGCGCCGCTGTCTCGACCACCCGCCGGTACATGCGCGCCGAGCTGGCCTCCTCGTCGGCCCAGACGGCAAGGCGCTCCCACACCCGCATCAGGCTCTCGTGGGAGATGTCGATGACCGAGTCCGGCTCCAGCGCCTCACCCAGTGGCGGCATCAGGAACGAACGGCTGGGCTTGCGGAAGCGATCGATTACGGCAACCAGCTCGGCCTGCGAGGCTCCGGTGATCGCGCACAGCGTGTTGAGCCGGGTCGGCCGCCGGATGCCGCGCGGATCGGCTCCCTTGTCGGTCAGCGCCTTGAATACCCGTTCGCAGGTACGCCGCTGGCGCGTGTCTGCCAGCTCGCCAAAGGCCTTTTCGGCGTGCCGGTCGAGCGCATGCACCATGCCCCCGATGGCTTCGTAATGCGCCAGTTCGATGACACCCTGGGCCGCACCATCGTTTTCCCAGTTGGCCCAGGTCCGGTTCAGCGCGTGCTGCAATATCGACAGCTGGTCGGGGTTATCGCCCACGTCGTTGAGCAGCCGCGTCTGCAGGACCGGGCTGATCCCGGCGCGCGCCACGCTGACCGGACCGGCAATGGCGGCACGAATCTCGTCGCGCGTCAGCCGTGGCACCAGGTACTGGCCTTCATTGATGGCTTCGGGCAGGCCATGAAACTGCGCGCACTCGCCCAGGAAGTCCGAACGCATGGTCAGTACCACATGGATCGGCAGCTCCCGTTGCGCGGCGGCCTCTAGCAGCATACGCACAAATGCGACAGCGTCCGTGGCAGCTCCACGCGCCTGGGTCGGCGCCTTCTGCGACACGCTACGGTAGCGGAAAAGCTCCTCGAACTGGTCCACCACCAGCAACAGGTTCTCCCCCGCCGGCAGGCGTGCCTGCTCGACGATGTCCACCAGACCGAGACTGCCCAGGCGCAACGTGGCTTCGACAAGCTGTTCGAGCGGTATTTCAGTCCGTGGTCCGCTCTGGAACAGCGCCCCTGGACGCGCCAGCGCCCGGGCCAGGGCGCCAATGGGGTTGTCGCCCGGTCGCAGCTGCGCCATGCGCCATGCCGAACCGGCGTGGGCCATGTAGCCGCGGTGCAGCGCCGGACGCAGCCCGCAATTGACCAGCGATGACTTGCCACTGCCCGAGGTCCCCACCACGGCCAGGAAATGCCGTACAGCCAGTTTGTCGACCATCCGGTCGACCTGGTTCTCGCGACCGAAAAACAGATGCTCCTCGTCCGGCCGAAAGGGGCGCAGACCCGGAAAGGGGTTGCGGACGGCTGTGGCGGGCACCGGCCCGGCTGGTGACGCGGAATCAGCCACGCCGCGTTCCGGCCAGCGCTTGCAGGAACGGCGCCACGGCCGCCGCGCTGAAGCCCTGCATGCCGTCGATCACATGGGGCTCGGCCATGTCCAGGCAATCGGTCTTGGCAGACGTACCGGGTTCGGCCAGCCAGGTGTACACCAGCAGTGGCCGGCCGGACCGCAACGCCGCCGATTTGCGCAGGTCGCCGTCGACCGTCGCCCTCCAGGCCTCGGTGCCGGCGCCATGGAACACCAGCACGGCATCGCACCGGGTCAGTCGCTCCTGATTGGCGCCGCGCACGGCGCCGGCATCGCCCTCGAACACCGGCGTCTGCACGTCCAGGCCTTGCTCCTTCAGGAAGCGGCGCAGCGGGACGGTGTTCTTGCGGTCGCGTTCGTCGCACACCAGGTACACCAGGCGTGCACCGGGGGCATCGGACGCGGCCGCGGGCTCGACCGGGGGCGGGTTCTCGATCCGGTCCAGCGCCGCCTGCACGGCGCCTTTGACAGCCTCGAGGTCGGCAACGATGACGTCCGCGGCAAACTGGGCATCGGCGTCGCGATGCAGCATGTCGATGAATCCCTGCTGGCGCGGATCGGTTGTGCGGATGCTGTCGGGCAGCGATATGACACGCCGCAGTGGTGTGCTGCGTGCCTGCTGCACGGCCAGCTGATTTTGCAGCTCGACCACCGACTTCTGGCTCTCGCCGTCGCACACCGCGCCATACAGACTGCCTACCAGGTGAATCGACAACGCGCATACGCAGAGCAGCCGCGCCACCTCGGCTGTGTACTGTTCCTCGTCGTTGGGCAACTGGCCCTCGGGCAACACGCGATAGCCGCGCATCTGCAGCTCGGTCCGCAATGCCGAACGGTCATCGCGACGGTCCTTGCTGCATTCGGCCAGGTAGACCATCGGCCTGGTCTGTTCCGCCGCTACCGCGGGACTATCCTGCGCGCCTGGTTCGGGCAAGGCGTCGAGCTTCTTGACGAGGCCGGCAATGCTCTGGGCCAGGCGCACACACTCGTTGGCAAGCTTTGGACCCAGTGCCGGGTCGTAGGCGGGGTTGAGTTCCTTTTCAACACCGTTCGGATCGCGCACGTAGAAATCGAATCCCAGCGTATCGCGCATCGGCGCGGGCAGCGGCTCCTGGCTGTCCACCGGCAAGGCAATGACCTTGAAGATACGCGACTTGTTGTCCACCAGCAGGCCACCGCTGTGTTGCGCCGATTCGCAGAACGAACGCGCCTCGCGCAGACACCACTCCGACTGCACATACCGTGGACTCACCACGGCCACCAGAGCGGCTGTATCGGGAAACTGCGACAGGATCTCCTGCGCGAACACGTCGTTGCCCTGCAGCTTTGCATCGCGCCAGATCTCGGCCTTGCGACCCAGACGCATGCTCAGGATCACGTCCAGTGAAGCGTGGAAACGGTTGACCCAGCCAATATCGTCCCCGGACACCGGCTGGTTGTCGAGATGGGCATAGCTGATGAACAGGTGCTTGCGATATCGCATCGTTACGCGTCCTCCGATCCCCGCGCACGAGGCATCGTAGACGTGAACCGGACATGGCGCAAGCCGCAGTCCGCACACGGTTCCGCTCCGCGCGCTGTGTCATGGCCCCTTGACAGCGCAACCCGGTCAGCCTGCGATCCGGGCCGGGAAATGCTCGGCGACCGAGCTGCGCCGTGAATCGATGGCCCGGGGACCGCCAGGCGACACCGGGTACATCGTGCGGCGGCACTCCCCCAGTCCGCGCACGGTTGCACAATCGGGATTGAAACGACAGGCCATGACCACCACCCATTCAAATCCCATGCGCATCTGGAAACAAGCCATATCCAACGAAATCCTCACCGCCAGTCACATCGACACCGCGGTCGCCTGGCTCGGCATGGAGTTCCTGGAGGTCGGTGACGACTTCATCCGGGCCCAGATTCCAGTCGACAAGCGCACGCGCCAACCCTATGGCCTGTTGCACGGCGGTGTCTCAGTAGTACTGGCGGAAACCCTGGGCTCGTGCGGCGCGGCGTATTCCGTACCGCTGGGGTATCGCTGCGTCGGCCTGGATATCAATGCCAACCACCTCAAGGGTGCCACCAGCGGCTGGGTCACCGGCATCACGCGGCCGATCCACATCGGGCGCAGCACCCAGGTGTGGCAGATCGACATGCGCAACGATAACGACGAGATGACCTGTGTCTCGCGCATCACGATGGCAGTGCTGGCGCCGCGCTGAGCCGGGCTCGGCCGGCGGGTGAACCTCGAGCAAGGTCCGGGTAATTTTTTGTAAAGAAGACTTGGGAGCGGCCCGGCGTCTTCTTGTGAGTTGAAATACACTAACCCCGCTGTGCCCCTCATGCCAAGCTGCCGCACCGAGACCATGCCCGTCACCGCCACGCCAATCCCCCGCTCCATGCGGCGCCGGTCCTCGATCAAGGTGCTGGCAATCCCTGTGGTATGGAGCGCGGCAACCCCATGGCTGCGCGTCGCTGCCGCAGTGCCGGACTCCCGACCCCTGGGTCCGTCGGCTGCGGCCTGGCGCGCGTTGTCGCGCGTCGGCTACGGGCCCACCAACCGGCTGTCGCAGCAGGTCCACGACATGCCCAGCGCCCGCGCATGGGTCGGCCAGCAGGTCGATGCCGCGTTCGCCGCCGCCCGGCAGGCACCGCATATTCCGCCCGAGCTGGCGGGATTCAACGCGCCCCTGCCTGAACTGTTTGAAGGCGCCCGCAAGGAGCGGGAGGCGCGCCAGCAGATCAAGGCCGATGCAGGCAAGGGCAATGACGCGCCAAACAGTTCCCGCATCGACTTTCTCGCCGACCAGGACCCGTTGTATTTCAACCGCGCAATGGTGCAGCAGGCCGCTGCCTGGCGGCTGCACAGCGCCAGCCATCCCGAACTGGAAAACCCGCTGCTGGCGCGGCTGACCGAGTTCTGGTTCAACCATCTCAATGTCTATGCCGGCAAGGGTACCGTGCGGCCGTTTGTAGGGCACTACGCCGTGCACGTGGCGCGTGCCCATGCACTGGGCAAGTTCGAGGACCTGCTGCTGGCCAGTGCCCGCCATCCCGCGATGCTGTTCTACCTCGACCAGTTCCAGAGCGTGGCCGACGGCAGCCGTGGCCTGGACGGGCGCACGCGCGGCCTGAACGAGAACTATGCGCGCGAGCTGATGGAGCTGCACAGCCTGGGCGTGGATGGCGGGTATGCGCAGGCCGATGTGCGCGCCCTGGCACGGGTGCTGACCGGCTGGACCGTATCGCCGCGCGAGGCCAGCGGTTTTCGCTTCGCGCCGCGCCTGCACGACAGCGGGCGCAAGCGGATCCTGGAACAGGATTTCCCGCGTGGCCTGTTGGGCGCTGGCGAGCGCGAGGGTGAGGAAGCAATTCGCATGCTGGCGCGCCACCCATCCACCGCCAAACGCGTCTGCACGCGACTGGCCCGGTTTTTCGTCGCCGACCAGCCCACGGCAGAACTGGTGCAGTCACTCAGCGCCACCTTCCTGGCCAGCCAGGGCGACCTGCGCCAAGTGATACGCCAGCTGCTGGAAGCGCCGGATTTCTGGGCCGGCGAGAACCGCCTGTTCAAAACCCCGATGGATTTCGCGCTGTCGGCACTGACCGTGATGCAGGATGACGCACCCGGCGCGATGAACAGCGCCTTGGGACCGCCGGAGCGCCGCAGCATGGTGCTGGCACTGGGATTCCTGGCCAGCGTCGGGCAACCGCTGCATGGCTGGCAGACACCCGACGGCTACCGCTTCGATACCGCCACCTGGCTGGCGCCGGAAGCGCTGACCCGGCGCGCCGATCTCGCATTGGCGCTGGCGCGTCAGGCGCCCGAACCCGCATTCCTCAGGCGCTACCTTGGCGTCACCACCCTGGACAGCATCGCCAAGGAAGCCCCGACCCTGCGCGCCGGCCTGATGCTGGCCAGCCCCGACTTCATGTACAAATAGCGCAAGCACGAGACGAACCCATGACCGTCCTGCACCACCGCACCAGGCGCCGCCAACTACTGCGCTGGGGCGCCGGCCTGTCGGGAGCATGGGCCGCGCCGATGGCGTTCGCGCAAAGCGCTGGACCGTCGGTCAGTGGCAGTGGCCGGCTGGTGCTGGTATTGCTGCGCGGCGCCTACGACGGCCTTTCGGCGCTGGTGCCCTATGGCGATCCAAATTACTACGCCCACAGGCCCCATATCGCCATTGCGCCACCCGATGGCAGCGCGCAGACCACGCTGCGGCTGGATGCACAGTTCGGCCTGCACCCGGCCATGGCGGCGCTGCTGCCGTTGTGGAACCAGGGCGTGCTGACCGCCATTCCTGCGGCGGGATCACCGGATGCCACCCGATCGCATTTCGATGCCCAGCTCATTTTTGAACAGGGCATGTCTGCCAAGACCAGTAGCGCGGCGGGCTGGATGAACCGGCTCGCCGGCCAGCGTAACGCCGCCATCGGCAGCGGCGCCGATGCGGCAGCGGCGCTCGGTGTCGGTGAAGCCAACCCCGCGATTCTGGCCGGCGGCGCGCCGGTGCAACGGGTGGCACGAGGCGAGGCCGCGACACGCCCCGGCGCCCTGGGCCAAGCGCGCGCACGCCAGGCGGTGCTGGATCTGTACACCGGACAGGACGAACTGTCGCGCAGCTTTCGCAGCGGCGCGCAGAGCCGGATGCAGACTGCCGAGACGCTGGGCAGTAGCATCGCCAACGACACCCGCATGCAAGGCAATGAAGCGGCGGCTGCCGACAACGGCGCCGGCCCGGCGCGCGGACTGGTACTCGATGCGCGCCACCTGGGCACGCTGATGCGCAGCAACCGCGCCTTGCGCCTGGGTTTCCTGTCCGCCGGCGGCTGGGACACCCATGCCAACCAGGGCAACGCCAGCGGCGCGCTGGCCAACAACCTGGCCAACCTGGCGGGCGCGCTGGCGCAACTGCGGCGCGACTTTTCCGGGCCCGACGACGTGGTGGTCGTGGCCAGCGAGTTCGGTCGCACCTGCGCCGAGAACGGCACCCGCGGCACCGACCATGGACACGGCAATGCGATGTGGCTGGTGGGCTCGCGGGTACAGGGCGGGCGCTGGCATGGCGCCTGGGACGGCCTGGCCGTGGGCAACCTGCATGAGGGGCGCGACCTGCCAGTGCGCAACGACTACCGCGCGGTGCTGGCGCAGGCATTGCGCGCAACCCAGGGGCTACGCGCGGCGGACATCGAGCAGGTGTTTCCCGGCCTGGTGTGGGATCGTACGCTCGACAGCATGTTCAGGGGCTGAACGGGTCGACGGGCTTTGCAGAGCGAAATGAAGTTTAGGCGCACGAGCCCATGCGGAGCATCCGTGCCGCGCCATAAACCCCCCACTTTGCCGGTGGCGACGCGAACACCGGTCAGCACATGCCTGTCCACCGCGCCTAAACTCTGGGGATGCAAGGCCAGTTGTTTACCCAAGATTTTTTGACCCGTGGCGTTATCGAGACGCCCCCCTGGCAGGATTTGACCGAGGCTGACTTTGAGGACTATGCAAAGGCCTTGCGCGACATCTTCGCTGGCCTGAATGCCGCGTCCACTCTGAACGAAGCGCAGACCGAATCAGAAGTGATTCAGAAAGTGTTGGCGGTGCTGGGCTGGGCCGACAGTACATTGCCGCAGGTCAACCTCTCCGGCAAGCGGCGCGAGGACGTTCCCGACATGCTGCTGTTCGCCGACAGCAAGGCGAAAGCAGGCGCCTTGCCGCTGAAGGATGACCAGCGTTACCGCCATGGTCTGGCGATCTTGGAGGCCAAGCGCTGGTCGCGACCGCTGGATCGTGGCGATGCGTCCGAGCCTTCCAACCCGGACGCGCCTTCATCACAAATGCTGCGGTATCTCAGCCGGACGGACGTGGTGTCCGACCGCGCCATCAAGTGGGGCATCCTGACCAACGGTGCAGTATGGCGGCTGTATTGGCAGGATGCCCGTTCGCGCGCCGAAGAGTTTTTTGAAGTCGACCTGGCCGCTGCATTGGCGGTTCCGGGTACGCAGCCGACGCCAGATGCACCGGCGGCGGAACACGCGCTCAAATTGTTCCGCCTGTTTTTCGACCGCAATGCGTTTCTGCCCCAGGACTGGGACGAAACCCGGCGCAGCCTGCATGCGTTTGCACTCAATGAGGCGCGACTGTACGAAGAAAAGGTGTCGCAAGACCTGGGCGGACGCGTGTTTGGCGATATCTTTCCGCAATTGGCCGACGCCTTGGCCCGTGGCGATCTACATGCGCAGACCCAGGAAATCGGCTACGGCCAGTTCAGGCGCCCGCAATTCACCCGTGAATACCTGGAAGAAGTGCGCGAGTCCGCGCTGGTGCTGCTGTACCGACTGCTGTTCCTGTTCTACGCCGAAGACCGCAACTTGTTGCCGGCACGTGATCCACGTTACGCGCCGTATAGCGTGCGGCGCATTCGGGAGGACGTGCGAGACAAGGTGGAGGCGGGTGGCAAGTTCTCCAGCACCATGCCCAAGCTGTGGTTGGCGTTGAAAGGTGCGTTTCAGCTGGTTGACCAGGGCGATGACGACATCGGCATGCCGGCCTATAACGGCGGATTGTTCGACCGTGCCCGCGCGCCGCTGCTGGAGCGCACCAACGTGCCGGACAAGATCATGGCGCCGATCATCGATGCCTTGTCGCGGCGTACTGAAGACTTGTTGCACGGCTGGATCAACTACCGCGATCTGTCGGTCTCGCATCTGGGGGGCATCTACGAACGGCTGCTCGAATATACGCTGGAGCACGAAGTCCAGGCGCGGGACGACTACAAGGACAAGCCGGAGATCAACCGCTTGCGAGCGCAACCCGCCAGTTTCGCGCGCAAGGTGTCCGGGAGTTACTACACGCATGACGACCTGGTACGGCTGATCCTGCGCGAGTCGGTTGGCCTGCTGTGCAAGGAGCGGGAGGACACGTTCGGCAATCAGGTCGCCGCTTGGAAGAAGAAGAAGAGCTTGGGTCAAGCGCAGTGGAACTTGCTTGACGGCAATGACGACACGGGCATCGCGTCCATCGACCCTGCCAGCCAAATGCTGGAACTCAAGATATGCGACCCCGCGATGGGCAGTGGCCACTTCCTGGTGGCGCTGGTCGACTATCTGGCGGACCGGGTACTGGAGGCTGTCAACGCGGCCACGCAGTTGGTGAATGAGCAGCCCTGGGCAGCCCATCTTGTCGAACAGGGCCGGCCTTGGCAAAGCCCGCTGGTAGCCCGCATCGCGCACATCCGACGCAGCATAAAGACCACGGCCAATGACCATGGCTGGGTCGTGACCGATGCGCAACTGGACGACCGGCACATCGTACGGCGCATGATTCTGAAGAAGACCATCTTCGGCGTCGACAAGAATCCGATGGCGGTGGAACTGGCCAAGACGGCGCTGTGGCTGCATACCTTCACCGTGGGCGCGCCGCTGAGTTTCCTGGACCACCACCTCAAGATCGGCGACAGCTTGCACGGCGAACGACTCGAAGCGGTGCAGCGCAACCTGCAGGACTTGGGTGCGCTGCTGCTGCAAACCGAATTCGACCGCCTGGCTCAGGCCGCCAAGAATATCGGACAAGTCGCCGACCTGACCGATGTGGACATTGCGGAGGTGCTGCTGTCGAAGCGGCTGGCTGAAGAAGCGGCCGCGCAGGTGGCGCCGATTCACGCCGTGCTCGATTTTTGGCGCGCGCTGCGCTGGCTGGTTCCGGGCTGGCCGGTGGACAAGATCGGCAAGTTGCCCCGCTTGCTGAAGGTCGCGGCTGGTGCGTCGAACCCGACGCTGGACGGCTTGATCAAATTACTCGACCCCCATCACAACCTGGTGGCCATTCTTGGCGCCGGCCGACTCGACGGCAATGACGCCGCCAGCCTGGCCGCCAATGACCTGATCCAACGCGCCCGGGCACTGGCCAAACGCGAAACCTTTTTCCACTGGTGGACCAGTTTTCCGACCGTGTTCGGCAAAGGTAGCGCCGGCGGGTTCGATGCGGTCATCGGCAATCCGCCGTGGGATCGCATCAAGTTGCAGGAAGTCGAGTGGTTTGCAGAAAGAGATCTGCGTATTGCGTCGCAAGCCCGTGCCGCTGATCGCAAGAAGTTGATCGACCAACTGAGATTGGCGAGTAGCCCTCTTTGGATCAGTTACGACGAGGCCTCGCAACGCGCCGAGGCAAATGCGCGCGTATTGGGCAATGGGAAGTTGGGGGCCGGAGACTACCCTATGTTGGGTGGCGGGGACGTCAACCTTTACAGCCTATTTGTGGAACGCGCCCAAGCTCTTGCAGCACCAAGTGGATTGGTGGCGCTATTGACGCCAAGTGGAATCGCGGCAGATAAAGGGGCATCCGCGTTTTTTCGCAGCATCAGTGGGACCGGGCGATTGGGAGCTTTGTTTGACTTCGAGAACAAAGGAGAATTTTTTCCCGATGTCCATGACAATTTCAAATTCGTTGCATTGGTCTTTGGGGGCGAACATCGGGCATTCGACCCGATTCGGATGGCTTTCTATTTGCATGGTGTGGGCGAGATAGA
The DNA here is from genome assembly GCA_043759735.1 of Rhodoferax sp. GTDB lineage: Bacteria > Pseudomonadota > Gammaproteobacteria > Burkholderiales > Burkholderiaceae_C > CAISIP01. The sequence continues at coordinate 38,686 of JAYUQC010000234.1, read as the reverse complement.
GCAACCTGAACGCGTTCTCTGCCTGAAGGCGGACGACTTCGTTCGGCTCAATCCCAACACCCACGCAGCGCCCATCTTTCGAAATCAGCGCGACGTCAACATAACCCTGAAGCTCTACGACAGGCACCCGATTCTGATGAAACACGGAATAGCGAGTCCATCAGTTGGCAAACAACCTGACGCTGCAATATGGCCCGTGAAGTACCGAAGCGTGCTGCATATGACCAATGACTCAAACCTTTTCTTGACCGCGACGGAACTGAGGGAAAAAGGTTATTCCCAGATTCAATTGAATAGATGGATAAAGGGCGGTCATTGCGCCCTGCCACTTTTGGTTGGCAAGATGATCTGGCACTACGATCACCGGGTAAGTAGCGTGGCTGTCAATCTAGCCAACCTGCAAGTCGCTGCGAGTTCGAAAGCGGTTTCGTACACGGATCATCAAAATCCCGACTTCGTCCCAGATCCACAGTACTGGGTGTTCGAGGACTCTGTGCCGGCCGCAGCGAAATGGGTCATCGCGTTTCGCGATATCACCAACTCGACAAACGCCCGCACAGCGATCGCCGCAATCGTTCCTTACCGTATAGCAGGCAACACATTGCCGTTGCTGCTGCCAAGGGATGCCACCGCCGAATCAACTGCGCCGACCTGGGCTCCATTGTTCCTGGCCAATTTCAATAGCCTTGCATTTGACTATGTGACTCGTCAAAAGGCGAAATGGACACACCTCAATTGGTTCATTCTTGAACAATTGCCGGTCATAACGCCGACCCAGTTCAACGAGCCACTCGCAGCGGGTTTCACCGCCGCCATGCGCGCCGCCGGACTGATGAACGGCCACCATGCCAACCCGACCGTCGCTGATTTCATCGTTCCGCAGGTCCTGGCCTTGAGCTACACCGCGCATGACCTGGCGCCGTTCGCGCGTGATTTGGGGTACGTCGACGCCGATGGCGATGTACTACCACCGTTCGTCTGGAACGACGAGGAGCGGCGCCGGCGCACGGCCGCGCTGGACGCGCTGTTTTTCCACCTGTATGGCCTCGACGCATCCGACACGGCCTACATCATGGACACCTTCCCGATCGTGCGCGCGCAAGACGAGAAAGCGTTTGGCCGCTATCGGATGAAGGAAGACATACTGGAGCTGCTTGCGTTGTTCGCCAACGCTTGATCCCTGAGCGTCAGGCTTGCCCACAAGCGGGCGAGGCGCCGCCGCCGATCACGGCGCCGGATCGACCTCGTTTTCATCAGCGCTGCGCGCCAGCCTTTCACTCTTCCAGTACACATCGTCACCCACCGTGCCGTCCGTCCGATAACGGTTCAGCACCCGCGACAGCACAAACATCAGGTCGCTGAGCCGGTTCAGGTATTGGCGGGGCGTCGGCTTGAGTGCCTCCTTGCCTTCCAGCGCGATCACCGCGCGCTCGGCGCGCCGTGCCACGGTGCGGCAGATATGCGCCTGGGCTGCGGCGCGGGTGCCGGCCGGCAGGATGAATTCCTGCAGCCGCGGCAGGGCCTCGTTGTGTTCAGCCAGCGCCTCATCCAATGCAACGACGGCCTCGGGCTTGAGCAGCTCGAAGCCGGGAATCGACAGCTCGCCGCCCAGGTTGAACAGCTGGTGCTGGATCTCGACCAGCAAGGTGCGCACGCCGTCGGGCATGTCCTCGCACAGCAGCAGGCCGATGTGCGAGTTGAGCTCGTCGACATCGCCCATGGCGTGCACCCGCAGGTCGTTCTTCGAGACCCGGGTGTTGTCGCCCAGGCCGGTGGTTCCATCGTCACCGGTGCGGGTGGCGATCTGTGTCAGGCGTTTGCCCATGGTGTCTTGACTCCTGTTGAGTCCACCATTGTCGCGCCGGCCGGCGCGTCGGTCCGCGGGCGAACGCTGAACGCGCATCGGTTGCAATGAAATGCACCTTGACGCACCGGTTCGCCAGCACGCCCACACGCGCCGGTGCAGGCCCGGCAAACAAGGCGTTCAGGGAGGGCGGACGAAGCGCAACGCGATCCGGAATCCACCAGCAGACCCCGGCGCGATTTCCATGGCGGCATGATGTCTCTGCGCTACAAGCTGCACCAGGGCCAGACCCAGACCATGCCCCTGTCCGGACGAACCCGACTTGCCTTGAGCCGACTTGCCTTGAGAATAGCGCTCGCTCAGCGCGGCGAACTCGGTCGGCGCAATTCCCGCGCCCTGGTCGTGCACTGCAAGCACGCAGGCGTCGAACTCGCGCCGCAGCGACAGCGTGACAACCCCGCCGCGTGGTCCATGCCGCAAAGCGTTCCATCCCAGATTGAGGATTGCACGGCGCAGCAGGCGTTCATCACCCATCACCAGTTCCAGGTCGGCATCGCAGCGCCGTTCGATGCGCCCGCCCAGGGCCTGGGCGTCTTCCCACAGATCGTCGGCGCAGTTGTGCAGCAGCTGCACCAGGTCGACTTCGCGAAACTGCGCCCGGTCCACTGCCTGGGCGCGGCCCATCAGCAGGAATTGCTCGGTCAGGTCGAGCGAACGCCGCGCGCAGGCGTCGACGCGCGCGATCATCGCCTGATGGTCGGCCGGACTGCCGAGCCGCAGCTGGTCGGCCAGCGCGCGCAGCGACACCAGCGGTGAGCGCAGGTCATGCGCCAGGTGACGCATCATGTCGTCGCGGTACCGGCTGGTCTGGTTGGCATCGCCGCCGACCGCAAGCGCGGCCGCCACTTCGTCCACCGCATGGGTGATGGCGGCGATCCGGTCCTCGACCGGATCGAGAAAATGCGGTCCACCCGTCACCGCGACGGTGCGTGCGCCGGGGTGCAGCAGGCCGGCGATGCGCTCGGTCTCGCGGGTCATCGTCGCCAGGCTGGCCTCCAGCCGGCGCCAGCTCCACAGGGGATAGGCCAGCAGCACGGTGGCCATCACCGTCCCCGGCGACCACCACCAACCGCTTGCCAGCATGCCGGCCCAAGCCGCCAAGGGCGCGCCCAGCACCAGCGCCGCCGTCACCAGCAGGGCGCGCCGCGGCGTCGACAACAGCAACGAGACCAGATGCGCCAGTACCAGCAGCAGCGCCAGCCCCAGTTGCCAGTACGCAGGCACCGGCTCGCGCAGTCGGCCCGCGCGTTCGGCATCGAACACATTGGCCACGAACTCCACGCCAGGCATCGCGCCATTGACACCGGCCAGCGGCGTCACCACGGTATCGCCCAGGCCGGTGGCGGTAGCGCCGATCAATACCGTCTTGCCACGCAGCCGCTGCGCGTCGACCCGGCCATCCAGCACATCGGCCAGCGCCAGCCGGGTGAAGTGCCCGGCCGGTCCGGCAAACGGCACCAGACGCTCCTGGGCGGTGGAATCGCGGCGGAACAGATCACCATCGGCGCGCGCGGCCAGCAACACCAATGCGAGATGGTCATAGATGGTGTTGCCATCGTGTTCGCGCGCCTGGAAGCGCCGGGTGACACCGTCGCTGTCGACCAGCGCCTGCACATGGCCGAGCCGGGCCTTGTCGGCAAAGGCCGGCAGAGGTCGAATCGCCGGCGCACCCACCCTGGGCATGTACACCGGCAGCACGACCCGGCCGTGGGCCGCGATCGCGGCGGCCAGATGCTGGTCGGCCGACAGGTCCTGCGCTTGCGGCTCGGCGAGGATCAGGTCCACCAGCACCGGACCCGAGCCAGCCTGCGCCAACACCTCCAGCGCCTGGGCCAGCCGGTGCCGTGACCACGGCCAGCGTCCGATCCGCGCCAGGCTGGCTTCATCGATTGCCAGGATCAGGATGTCATCCGATGCGGTCCGGCCACCCCAGACCACGCTGCTGTCATACAGCCAGTGGTCGGCCCGCTCGAACCAGCCCGCGCGTTGCGCCGTCACGAGGAAGACCAGCAGCGCCACCGACAGCAAGAGCCATTCGCGCAGATGACGCCCCGCCGATCCGATCATGGGACGAGCCTGTGAATTGCGCGCTGCGGCATGCGCATGGGGAGCGGCGCGCGTTTCACGTGTCGTGCCCTTCCCGTTGCAGTTGGGCGCGCCCGCGCTGTGCATCGGGACCGCATGCCCGGCTCTCCGTGGCCGGTTCCGGTGGCGTCACAACAGCGGCAGCAACAAGATCAGCAGCAGGTACCACGGATGCGATGGCGCCGGCTCCGGTGGCGCGGGCAGCTCGAAGCGCTGCGTTTCCGACCATGGGCCCTGAACGCCGTCGGGCAGCACCAGCCGGGTGCGCACATGGAAGACGCCCGGTTTGGGATCGGGCAACAACAAGCTGGTACCGGGCACCACCTTGTCGAAGGCAGGCTGCGCAAAATCGGCCGTCGGCGCGACCTGCACCTGGTGGCTGTAGCCGGCCGGGCCAGACCAGGCCAGCTGCAATCCGCCGCTGCCCATTTGCGGCGGCGCCACGGACGACGGCTCCAGCACGGTGAAGGTCGCCGGGTCGCCGAACGGTCCTCGGCTGCCGTCGGGGCGTTGGGTGGCCAGCCGCCAATGGTAGCTGCCCGGGGCCAGTGCCGGCTCGAACACCTTGCGGCTGCCTGGAATGCCGGGCTGGTCCAGAACCAGCTCGGTGAACTGCGCGTCACGCGCCACTTGCAGATGGTAGGTCGGCGAACCGGCCAGTTGGGCCCACACGAGTGGCGTACCGGAGACGACGCTGCCACCGGCGGGCGGCGACAGCCTGAGTGGGGGTTCGGGCCGCGCCCGCAGCGCAAACGCAGACTGCGCATCCGCGCCCTCGAGATCCTGTGCGTCGGCAGCCCGCACTCGCAGGTGGTAGTCGCCGTCGGGCAAGCCGGCGAGCAGCCAGGTCGGGTCACGCGTCTTGATGTTCTGCACCAGTCGCACGAAGGCGCCATCGGTGGCGACTTGCCAGCGCCAACCCGCGGCCCCCGGCAGCGTTGCCACTTGCAGTAAATGCGATGTGCGTTCGATACGTTGCGGGATCGTCGCCAGATCGGGCGCCGGCAACAGCTTGACGACCGTGCCGAGCTGCCCGCCCTCGGCCCGCAAACCGGAACCCTGCGCGATCTCCACCGCGGCCGGTCCCGCACCCTGGGCCGCAACAAGGCCCTCGAGTACCTCGTGCCGGCTGGCCTGCGCATCCTGCGCCACCCGGAACCGGGTGCCGCGCACGGCAGTCACCACGCGGGGCGTCTTGATGTCGAAACGGGATGCCGGATGGGACAGGGGTGTGACCGTGGTCTCGACCGCGCCCTGGTTGACATCGATACGGGTCGCGCGCACACCGCCAAAAGGTGTCTCCCGCGACTGGCCCAGCGCGGCCCGGGTCTGCGGCGCGAATACCGCCAGCGCGCCATCTACAAAACGCAGTGTCACCGCGCCCTGGGCGCCGGTATCGAAACTGTCACCCTGCACCAGCGTCATGCCGGCGGACAGCGGGCCGCGGTTGCCCTGCACGACGCCCAGCACATAGACAACCTGGACGGCCACATTGTTCCAGCGCATCCAGTCCAGCGGAACGCGCAACTGCGCCCCGGGTTGCAGGCGGCGCGGGTGGCGCACCTGGTTCAGGCGCGCAAGCTCGGCCCAGCGCGCTGGCTGCTCCAGATAGCGCTCGCCAATGCCGATCAGGGTGTCGCCGGGACGCAGCGTCAACGCCAGCGTAGTCGGTTCCTGGGCGCCGGCCAGGCCCGGCATGGCGCCCAACAGCGCCAGCAGCCAGCGCGCGGGCCTGCGCGCGTCAGGCCAGCGATTCGAGGCGGTAGCCATGGGCATAAACCGAGTTGATGCGCAAGCCGTTGTCGGCCAGTTGCAACTGGGTGCGCAACTGGCTGACGTGGATGTCCAGCGTACGGGTCTGCACCGTGTCGTTCAGGCCCCATACGGCTTCGAGCAGGTACTGGCGCGACAGCAGTCGGCCGGTATTGCGGAACAGCACCAGGGCCAGCTCGAACTGGCGTTGCGTCAGCTCCAAAATCTCGCCATGCAGTCGGACCATCGCCTGGGACGGGTCCAGCTCGTACGGGCCCACGGTCAGCGCGCCACTACCGCCGGCTCCGTCGGCGCGGCGCTTGAGCGCGTGCAGCCGGGCCAGCAACTCGGCTGCACGGGGTGGCTTGACCAGGTAGTCGTCGGCGCCATGGGCCAGCGCCTGCACGATGTCTTCTTCCGCATCGCGGCTGGTGACGAACAGGACCGGCGTATGGTTTTCGAGCTGGCGCACCCAGTCCAGCACATCCAGGCCGGTCATGTCGGGCATCATCCAGTCCAGTACCAGCACGTCGAAGGTTTCTCGCACCATGGCCTGGATGAACCGGGCGCCGGTGGTGTACACCGCATAGGTATGACCGGCCTGTTGCAGTGTCTGGGTCACCAGGGCTGCGTGGTCCGTATCATCTTCGAGCACAGCTACTCTCACAACGGATCCCTTCCTTTTTGTTCGCGTGCGCCGGGCCTGACCAGCCCCCCTCCCGCACCCCGATTATTGCGCGAGCGGGCCGCCGATCCTGCAACCGGACGGCAACGAGCCGCCATGGCGCCCCGTCACGGCCGTGCAACGGACCCGGCCTGGCGGCGTACACTTCAAGTGAGTATCAGGAGACTCCCGATGAACGCCCCTGCCAGCACCAGCCACTTGTTGCCCGAGGTCGCCCAGCGCGACGTGCCGACCGCTTTGATCGACGCACTCAAGTCCCTGTTCGCCGAGCGCTGCTCGACCGCCCTCGTGGTGCGCGAGCAGCACGGACGCGATGAATCCTCGTTCGACGTGCCGCCGCCGGCGGCCGTGGTGTTCGCGCAGACCACCGCCGAGGTGGCGCAGGTGGTCGCGTTGGCCGGCCAATTCAAGGTGCCGGTGATTGCGTTCGGCGTCGGCTCTTCGCTCGAGGGCCACCTGCTGGCGGTGCAGGGCGGCATCAGCATCGACATGGGGCGCATGAACAAGGTGTTGTCGGTCAACGCAGAGGACCTCACCGTGACGGTGCAGGCCGGGGTGACGCGCAAGCAACTCAATGAGGAAATCAAGAGCACCGGACTTTTTTTCCCGATCGACCCGGGCGCGGATGCCAGCATCGGCGGCATGAGCGCGACCCGCGCCAGCGGTACCAACGCGGTGCGGTACGGCACCATGCGCGAGAACGTGCTGGCACTGGAAGTAGTGATCGCCAGCGGCGAGGTCATACGCACCGGTACCCGGGCCAAGAAGTCGTCGGCCGGTTATGACCTGACGCGTCTGATGGTGGGCAGCGAAGGCACGCTGGGTGTCATCACCGAAATCACGTTGCGCATCTACCCGCTGCCCGAGGCGGTATCGGCGGCGATCTGCTCCTTCCCCAGCATCGAGGCGGCGGTCCGCACCACGATCCAGATCATCCAGATGGGCGTGCCGATCGCGCGCGTCGAGTTGATCGACTGTAACGCGGTGCGCATGGTCAATGCACATTCCAAGCTCGGTCTGCGCGAGGAGCCGATGCTGCTGATGGAGTTCCACGGCTCGCCCACGGGGGTGCAGGAGCAGGCCGAAACGGTGCAGGAAATCGCCAAGGACCATGGCGGCAACGCCTTCGAGTGGGCCAGCACACCGGAAGAACGCACCCGCCTGTGGACGGCCCGGCACAACTTCTATTTCGCAGCCTTGCAGTCGCGACCCGGCTGCAAGGTGATTTCGACCGACACCTGCGTGCCGATTTCGCGCCTGGCCGATTGCCTGCTCGATTCGGTGGCCGAGGCCGACGCATCGGGCATTCCCTATTTCCTGGTTGGCCATGTCGGCGATGGCAACTTCCACTTCGGTTACCTGCTCGATCCGGACAAGCCCGAGGAGCGGGTCATTGCCGAACGGCTCAACCACCAGCTGGTCTCGCGTGCACTGCACCTGGAAGGCACCTGCACCGGCGAGCACGGCGTGGGCCTGCACAAGATGGACTTCCTGCTGACCGAGGCCGGCCGTGGCGCGGTGGACATGATGCGCACCATCAAGCGCGCGCTCGACCCCCACAACATCATGAATCCCGGCAAGATATTCACGTTGTAGTTCTCCCGGCACGCTGGGATATGCAAGCACCGGCTGGCGTTCGCGATTGGCGGTACGGCATTTTCCCTGCACGATGCCAGCCATGAAGCGCCCGCGCGGCGCCTTCGGTGCCGGGGCCCTCATGGTCATGCTGCTGACGGCAGGGTTGGCCGGTTGGGTCGGCGCCATGCAGGCACAGGAGCGCAGGCAGGTCGAGGTCAAGGACTCTGGCGCGGGCGCGCAAGCGTGCACCGGCGCGCAAGAGGTCCGCCAGGCCCGGCGCGTGGTCAGGCGCGATGACCAGGTGCTGGAAGACCGGATCGTGGCCCTGCCCGATACACTGCCGCTGCAATGGCGCAGCGAACGGGTCGCGTTGCACTATGTGATCGATGTGTCGGCCTGCGCCGGATCGTCCAGCGCGGCGCTGTCGCTGTTTCGTGTCGGTGCGCCGTATGTGGCAAGCGCGCTAGGCGTGCCGCTCGATTCACTGGTCGCGCGAAACGGCAATGCGCCGACTGGCGCCAGCGCAGGGTCCGCCACTACCCTGCGGGCAGCGCCCATCTTCAATGGCCGGATCCCCAACCTGTTCGCCTTGCCGAAGGATGCGCAGACGATCGACATCCGGTTGCTGACCTTGCCCTACATACCGATCGGGCTGGCCATGGCGACGCTGGGCCCGACCAATGCCCTGCTGCCGATGGCGGTGCAGGACGTGAACCGGGTGATCCGGTACACCGACGCGGCCGCCGGCGTGATGCTGGTGCTGGCATTGATGGGCGGCGTGCTGTGGCTGCAACGCCGCCACGACATGGGGTTTTTGTGGATGACGCTGGCCTGCGTGTGCTGGAGCGTTCGCGCCCTGGCCTACTTTGACCGCAACATCTACCTGCCCCCGATCTGGTTCGAGCAGCTCAACCCGTTCAACATCCTGCTCACGGCCGTCGCCTTGTGCGCCGCAACCCTGGCATCGATGCTGCGACCGGTAGCGAACAGCGTTTCGACCGTGCCAGTCGACTGGCGGCGGCGAGCACGCCAGGCGCTGGGTGTCGCGGTCGCCAGCAGCGCCGCGGCCCTTGCGCTCAGCGTATGGCTGGACGGCGGCGCGATGCTCGCGCGGGCCTACACCCAGTCGTGGGCACTGGGGCTGTCCATCGCCACCATCTGGTGGATCTGGAGCGGACGGATCCGGCTGGCGCGACTGCACCGATTCACCACTATCAGTGCCTATCTGGGCCTGATCGCCGCCGCTGCGCACGACATGGCGCTGGTCACCGGCAGCATCGCGCCAACCGGGCCGAGCTACCTGTTCTGGGGATTCACCGTGGTCCTGGTGGTGTATGCGTTGATCTCGGGCGACTACATCATCACGACCTTGAACCGGGCCGAGAACAGCAACCTGGAACTCGAACTGCGCTTTAACCGCAAATCAGCCGAACTCGAGCACAGCTACCAGCAATTGCGCAAGACGGAAATGGCCGGCGCATTGTCGTCGGCCCGATTACATGAACGCGAGCGATTGCTGCGCGACATGCATGACGGCCTGGGCGCACAGCTGATGACCGCGTTGCGCGGCGTGGAGCGCTCGGCGCTGAGCCGCAACCAGATCGCGCAATCGCTGCAAGACGGCATGGACGAATTACGCATGCTGATGGACAGCGCCGACATGGGCTCGGACCTGTCATCGGCGCTGGCAGCCTGGCGCAACCGCTGGGACACCCGCCTGGGCGCGGCAGGGGTGCAACTGCATTGGCACCTGGACGATTCCATCGATGGCCTGCAGCTCGACAGCGACGCGTTGCTGCAAATCATGCGGATTCTGCAGGAGGCGGCGACCAATGTCGTCAAGCATGCCAAGGCCCGCAACCTGCATGTGCAGGCCCGCCTGCTGCGGCAGAACGAAGAGACCTGGCTGGTGATCGTCGCGCGCGACGACGGCTGTGGCCTGCTTCATGAGAAAACGCCGGGCCGCTCCCCAGTTTTCTTGCACCCCCTCGGGGGGGCTGGCGAAGCCAAGGCTGGGGGCGATCTCCAGAAAACGCCGGGCCGCTCCCAAGTTTTCTTGCACCCCCTTGGGGGGCCTGGCGAAGCCAGGGCTGGGGGCACTCAGCAGCACCCGCCGCGCAGCCAGCGCGGACTGCGCAACATGGCCCACCGCGCGACGCAGATCGGGGCGCGGCTGGATGTGTCCAACGGAAATGAACCCCTGCTCGGCTGCCAGGTGCTGCTGGAACTGCGGATTGATCCGCCTACGGCGCGGCCGGAGCGCCGACGCCATGCGCGCCCGCTACCGCTGGCCGGCGCCAATCCCGCCACGCTCAGCTGACCAGACCGCGCCGGGCAGCCTCCACCGCGGCTTCGGCCCGCGACGAGATGTCCAGTTTGCGGTAAATATCGCGCACATAACTGGTAACGGTGTGTGCGCTGATGCCCAGCAAAGCAGCAGCCTCCGGCACCTTGTAGCCCTTGCCAATCAGGCGCAGCACGTCGACCTCGCGATCGGTCAGCTGGCGTTGCGCTGCGGACGGCGCTGGTTCGGTTTCAGCCAATGGAGGCCAGCCGCTGATGGGACGACTCACATAGCTGTCGGGCAGGTCGCGGAAATGCTGCAGCATGCGCATCGCGATCGACGGCGACAAGGCCGGCTCACCCAATCGGATGCGCTGCAACTGCGACACCACCACCGCGCTGGGCTGGGACTTGAGGATATAGCCGTTGGCCCCGGCACGCAGCGCGGGAAACACATGTATATCGTTGTCGTGGATGGTCGCCACGATGACGGCCGCTCCCGGCCGCGCCGCCACCAGTTCACTGATGAGTTCCTCGCTGGTTCCATCAGGCAGGCCCCAGTCGACCAGTGCCAGGCCGTAGGCGAAATCGGCCATCCGTTCGCGCGCCTGCACCAGCGTTGCAGCCGTGTCCACCTGGCGCACCTCGGGCAAGGCCCGTGGCAGCAACTCCGCGAGCCACTGCCGAGGTTCGTCCAGGTCTTCGACAACGAGCGCGCGCGCGAACATGGCCTCGGACAGGAGATGTGCGGCGCTGATCAGACATCCTCCATGCTGCGCATTGCGCTATTCGCCCTTGGGAACGGCCCTGCGGCGTTCATGGGTGTGTTCGGCAATGTGGTTGCGGGCCATCAGGGGCTTTCGGCAATCGCCTTGGCCAGGTAATCGATCCTTTTTTGCAGGTCTGTCTCGGTATCGGGGAAGCGCGTTGCGATGGCGGCAAATTCGTGCTGTATCTCGATCAATGCATCCACCATATCCGGTGCGAACTGACCACCGCGCTCGTGGAAAATCAGCTGTATGGCCTTGGCATGCGGCACGCCGGCGCGATAGACACGGTCGCTGGTCAGGGCGTCATAGGCGTCGGCGACGGCCATCAGCATTGCCGGCACCGGAATGTCGTCGCCGGCAAGGCCCTGCGGGTAACCCTTGCCGTCCCAGCGCTCATGATGGCCGTAGCTGATCTGTCGCGCGATATCGAGCAATGGCACTGATCCGCCGGCGCTGCGCAGAATCTGGTCGATGATGTCGCGCCCGATAACCGGATGGGCGCGCATCATGTCCAGCTCCTCCTGTGTCAGCGCACCGGGCTTGAGCAAGATCCGATCGGGCACGGCACTGTTGCCAATATCGTGCAGCGCACTGGCGCGCACCAGGGCATCGAGCGTGGCGTCGGACCACTGCTCGGCGTAGGGCCCGCCCTGGCGCAGGTGGCGCGCCAGCGCCAGCACATACATCTGGATGCGGTGGATATGGTGACCCGCCTCGCCGGGTTCGGCCATTGCGGCCATGGCCAGCACCAGTGCTTGGTTGAGGCCATCGTCCGACGCGGGTCCGGACCGGGTTGTGGCATCGAGGCTGTGCTGCCGGGAATCAGTGGGGCTCAAATCGACTCTCCGCGATGGTAGGGCAGCCTGATGTTACGCCGACTCGCTGGTCCGCTGACTCAGGCACTTGCGACGGCTTCGCGCTGGATGTCGCTGGTCCGAAAAGGCACCCGGTAAGCCCAGACCGGCCGACCGTCGGGCAGGCGCAAAACCACGTCGGGCAGCAATTCGACCGCCTCGAATTCCAGGCTCACCAACCAGGTTCCTGCCGCCATGCCATCGCGGGCCTTGGCAACGGCCCGGGGCATGCTCTCGGGCCGCTGGAACAGATAAACCATGGCATAGGACTGCCATGGCGTGCTCCAGATGTCGCCATGGCGCACACGCGCCCAGGGGCAACGCAGACCGCACCAGGCCCGCAGCGGCCAGCTCCATTCGACGCCTTCGAGCCGGGCCTGCGGATAAGCCGCGCGCAAGGCCCGCAGTCCATGTCCCAGGCCGCAGCCGGCGTCAAGTATCAAGGCCTCGGGCGGCAACGGGATCGGTTGTGACAGGCCCCGCAAGGCATCGACCGGCGTCGGAAATAGCGGCGCATCGCGCCAGGCCTTGACCGGGTACATCGTCAGCACCAGCATCAGCAACACCAGCCAGACCCACCCGGGCACCACCGCAACCCCGCTGGCCACAAGCGCCAGCGGAAAACCCGTCGCAATGATCAACCGGCGCCACCAACTGCTGCCCGCCAGGCCGAGCAGCAGACCGAGCAGCGCCGCCACCCGCAAGGCCGTGGCCGACGACAGCCCGACTCGCTCGCCAGCCAGATAGACCAGCCAGCACAGGCCCCAGGCCAAAACCGCCGGCAATGGCCAGGGTAGGCTCGGCACGATATTGCGGCGCCGACCTCAGCGGCTGGCGTTGTGGCTGAGCTTGTCGATCAGGCCGTTGAGTTCTTCGAGCGAGCCGAACTGGATCGCCACTTCGCCCAGTTCCTGCACCCGACCAGCGCGCTTGACCCGTTTCTTGACCCGCACCTGGACTTCGGCGGTCAGCAGGTCAGACAGCTCTTCCTCGAGCCGACGCACATCGCGCGACTTCTCCTTTTTGGGCTTGGGCGAGGTCAATGCGAACTCGGCGCCGAGTTTTTTGACCAGCGCCTCGGCCTCGCGCACTGACATCTTGCGCGCGGCGATCTGGCTGGCCGCGCTGATCTGCGACGAGCGCTCCAATGCCAGCAATGCTCGCGCATGGCCCATGTCCAGGTCTCCCGCCATCAACATGGTCTGCACCGGATCGGCCAATTGCAGCAAACGCAGCAGGTTACTGGCGGCGCTGCGCGAGCGTCCAACCGCCTGCGCCGCCTGCTCGTGGGTGAGTCCAAACTCCTTCACCAGGCGTTGCAGGCCTTGAGCTTCTTCCAGCGGGTTGAGGTCTTCACGCTGCATGTTCTCGATCAGCGCCATGGCCGCTGCGGCCTCGTTGCCGACATCACGCACCAGCACCGGCACGCTATCCAGCCCCGCCAGGCGGGCGGCACGAAAGCGCCGTTCACCGGCAATGATCTCGTACACCGGCCGATCGCCGCGGGTCAGGCTGTCGCTGTCGCCGCCGTCCGGCCCTTGCAGCGCGCGCAGTCGGCGCAGCCCATCGACCGGATCGAGCCGGCGCACCAGGATTGGCTGCAGGATGCCTTGGGCCTTGATCGACTCGGCCAATTCGTACAAAGCGCCCTCATCCATCCGGGTGCGCGGCTGGTATTGCCCCGGCACCATGTCGGAGAGCAGCAGCGTTGCCGGCTGACCCGGCCCTGCATCGGTGCCGGACGCCGGCGCATCTGCTTGCGCGGCGGGCCCGAGCAAGGCCTCCAGGCCCCGCCCCAGGCCCTTGAATTTCTTGGTCACCATGGAAATCCTCTCGTCATCTGCGTTTTCAGGAATCGAATTTACCGGGATAGCGGCATTGGACCGCATGGCCGGCACAAAGCCATTAGCTGCGCGTGGCCCTTGGGCCACACACCCAGCCCGCTGTCGGAATTGATATGGCCCCGCTCGCCGCAATCGACGAATTGCGCGCCCCAGGCACTGGCAAAGTGCTGTGCTCGCTCGACGCTGCAATAAGGATCATTGCGGCTGCCCAGCAACACGCTGGGAAACGGCAGCTTCTGCAGCGCCACCGGCGACCAGCTGGCCAGCACACCCGCCAGCTCTTCGCGCTGCGGATCGCCTGGCGCAACCAGAAAGGCCGCTTTGACGCGGTAGCTCAGCGGGGAGTGCGCCGCCCAGGCCGCCACCAGCTGGCAACCCAGGCTGTGGGCGACCAGCACGATCTGCGCCGGCGCGTCCGCACTGTGCCCCTGCGTATGCGCCAGCACTGCATCCTGCAGCCGCGCAATCCAGTCGCCGCGCAATGGATGCATCCAGTCATGCTGTTCGACCCGCTGATAGCCGTACTGACTTTGCCACAGGCTTTGCCAATGCGCAGGGCCGGAGTTCTGCCAGCCAGGCAGCAACAGAATGGTCAGGTCCGTCACGTACTACACTTTCGATAGCACCACAGCACCATTTGGCAGGCTCGCAGCATCACATCACAAGGTCGCAATGCGCGTCACCATTTCATCGGCAAACGCCACGTAGGCCTGCGCACCCTTGGACGACGGGTCGAACACCACGCCGGGTAGGCCATAGCTGGGCGCCTCAGCGAGCCGAATATTGCGCGGAATCACGGTGTTGAACACCTTCTCGGCAAAATGGGCCTTGAGCTGGTCGCTGACCTGCTGTTGCAACGTGATGCGCGGGTCGAACATGACCCGCAACAAGCCGATCACAGCCAGGTCCTTGTTCATGTTCGCCCGCACCTGCCGGATGGTGTTGACAAGATCGGTCAGGCCCTCGAGCGCGAAATACTCGCATTGCATCGGCACAATCACGCCCTGGGCGCAACTCAGGCCATTGAGTGTCAGCATCGACAGCGATGGCGGGCAGTCGATCAGGATGAAGTCGTATTCGGCCTCGACCTCCGCCAACGCCGCCTTGAGCCGGCGCTCACGCCGCTCGACACCCACCAGTTCGACTTCGGCGCCAGCCAGGTCCCGGTTGGCGCCCAGGATGGCGTAACCACAACCGGCCGCCTCCAGCTTATCGCTGGTAACGCGGGCCTGCGCCACGCTGGTCGAACCCAGCAATACGTCGTAGACACTGTCCGTCAACTTGCGCTTGTCGACCCCCGACCCCATGGTGGCATTGCCTTGGGGGTCCAGGTCGACCATCAGCACCCGTTGCCCAAGCTTGGCCAGCCCCGCAGCCAGGTTCACCGTGGTCGTGGTCTTGCCGACGCCGCCTTTTTGATTGGCAATACAAAAGATTCTGGCCATGCAGTCCGTCCTGTGGTTTGAGCGTGCGGGGCGGGCTTAATTGCTCACAGCCAGCTTGACGCCGAAACCGATCAGGAACAGCCCTGCCAGTTTGTTCAGTACGCGGGATGCCAACGGACTGGCCCGCATGCGCTCGGCCAGAAAATGGGTCATCAAGGTCATCGTCAGCCCGTAGGCCAATGTCAGCACCGCGACCGTCACCGCCATCACGCCGAAGGTCAGCACGCCCTGGTGCCGCGCCGGATCGACAAACAGCGGGAAAAAGGCCATGTAGAAAACAATCGCCTTGGGATTGAGCATGGTGATCAGGAAAGACTGGCGCACATACTGACCCGCGCGGATATGCAGTACTGGCTTGCCGCCGGCCTTCGCAAACACCATGCGCAGACCGAGCCAGGTCAGGTAGGCCGCGCCCAACCATTGCACCGCGTGGAAGGCGGTCGGGTATGTGGACAACAATGCGGCGACACCGGCCACTGCCATCCATATCAGCACCTGGTCACCAACGATGACGCCCCAGGTCGCGGTCAGGCCGCCACGGATGCCGCCCTTGCTGGTCGAGGTGATCAGCGCCAGATTGCCCGGCCCGGGAATCAGCAGGAAGACGATGATTGCGATGACGAATGCACCGTAGTCTGCAATGCCAGCCATGGGAAATCCTTGAAGAGTGCTTTCGAGTTTACTGCCTTCACCCGTGGCGGTCAGCACACCTGCGTATCGCGCCATGGCCGCGGCCGCTTCAGGCGGCAACCAAAGCCGGCTCCAGCCAGACGATGCAGCGCTGGGCATCCAGACCGGGCACCACCAGTTGTTCCACGTGAAACACCCGCACCGTCGGCGGCAGCGAAGCGATCTCATGGGCCGGATGCTGCCCTTTCATGGCCATCCAACAACCGCCGGGCGCCAGCAGGCTGGGCGTCCAGCGGACAAAATCGCCCAATGCGGCAAACGCGCGCGAACACACCATGTCGAACGACCCAACAAGTTTCTCGACCCGGGCATGCCGGACATCAAGATGGGCGAGGCCCAATTCAACCGCCACCTGGCGCACAAACGCCACCTTCTTGGCGACCGCATCGACACAGGTTACGTGCACATCGGGACAGCAGATCGCGATGACGACGCCCGGCAAACCGCCACCGGAGCCGACATCCAACAGCCGGGCATTGCCCGCCTTACCGCGCTGGCGCAATGCGCGCCGCAGCGGCTCGACAACCGCCAGACTGTCCAGCAGATGCTGCACCAGCATGGCCTGCGGATCCCGTACAGCCGTCAGGTTGTAGACCCGATTCCACTTTTCCAGCAGGGCCAGGAAATCCAGCAGAAGCCGCAGCTGCACGTCGGACAGGATCAGGCCCAGAGCTGCGGCGCCGTCGCGCAAGCCCTGCTTCAACGACGCATCCGTCAGATCCGTCAAATGGGCACCTTGTCGCCAGCGGCTACGGCAGCTGACAAGCGCGATGGCGCAATTCCGGGCAAGGCGGAACGATGCTTCTTCAAGTGCACCAGCAACAGGGATATCGACGCCGGTGTGATGCCGGAGATGCGCGAGGCCAGTCCCAGTGTGTGCGGCCGTTGCCGGTCAAGAGTCTGCCGCGCTTCCACGCTCAACGCAGAAACCTGCAGGTAATCGAGTTCCGGCGGCAGCACCAGGTTCTCGTATGCTTCGGCTCGCGCGACCTCGCTTTTTTGCCGCTGGATGTATCCGCTGTATCGCGCCATGATCTCGACCTGCTCGATCACGGTGCGGCCAAACAATGCGTCCGTCCACCGCTGATTTTGCTCATTCGGGTTGACCCCCGCCGCATCGTCTGCCGGCCACGTCAGGTCCTCCGGCGCGAACTGGCCGCCGTTCAAGGACATCAGACTGCGGTATGACACATCCGGCCGGCGCAGCAACTCGGCCAGGCTGTATTCATGGTCGATTTCCTTGCCCAACACCCGCACGGCTTCGGCCGGTTCGACGTTACGGGGGTTGATCCAGATTGAGCGCAAGCGCTCTGTTTCACGTGAAACAGCGTCGCGCTTGCGGCAAAACGCGTCCCAGCGGGCGTCATCGACCAGGCCCAGGCGGCGACCCGTCTCGGTCAGGCGCAGATCGGCGTTGTCCTCCCGCAACTGCAAGCGGAATTCAGCCCGGCTGGTGAACATGCGGTAGGGCTCGTTCACGCCCTTGGCGATCAGGTCGTCGATCAAGACACCGAGGTAGGCCTCGTCACGGCGCGGCACCCAGGGGGCATCGCCCCGGCACGCCAACGCCGCATTGATGCCGGCAAACATACCCTGGGCGGCGGCCTCCTCATAGCCGGTGGTGCCGTTGATCTGTCCGGCAAAGTACAACCCTCCAATGGCCCGCGTCTCGAAACTGGTCTTGAGCGCACGCGGGTCGAAATAGTCGTATTCGATCGCATAACCGGGTCGCAGGATGTGCGCGTTTTCCAGCCCTGCGATGGACCGCACCAGGTCGTACTGCACGTCGAACGGCAAGCTGGTCGAGATGCCGTTCGGGTAGACCTCGTGGGTCGTAAGACCCTCGGGCTCCAGGAAGATCTGATGGCTGGTCTTGTCGGCGAACCGGTGAATCTTGTCTTCCACACTGGGGCAATACCGCGGCCCGATGCCTTCGATTTGCCCGGTGAACATCGGGCTGCGATCCAGCCCGCCGCGGATGATGTCGTGCGTGCGCTCGTTGGTGTGTGTGATCCAGCACGCCATCTGCTTGGGATGCTGCGCCGCCGAGCCCATAAAGCTGAACACCGGCACCGGCCCGGCCGTCCCGCCCGGCATGCCGTCGCCCGGCTGCTCCAGGCAGCGGCTGAAATCGATGCTGTCGCCATCGAGCCGTGGCGGCGTTCCGGTCTTGAGCCGCCCCTGCGGCAGCTTCAACTCTTTGAGCCTGGCTGACAGGCTCATCGCGGGCGGATCGCCCGCCCGGCCCGCCGCGTAGTTGTTCATGCCAACATGGATCTTGCCGTCCAGGAAAGTTCCCGCAGTCAACACCACCGTGCGGCCGCGAAACCGGATGCCGACCTGGGTCACCGCGCCCACGACCCGGTCGCCCTGCACCATCAGATCGTCCACCGCCTGCTGAAACAACCACAGGTTGGGCTGGCTCTCCAGCCGGCGCCGGATCGCCGCCTTGTACAGCATCCGATCGGCCTGGGCACGGGTCGCACGCACCGCCGGTCCCTTGCTGGAATTGAGGATGCGAAACTGGATACCGCCCTCATCGGTAGCCGCTGCCATGGCGCCGCCCATGGCGTCGACCTCCTTGACCAGATGGCCCTTGCCAATGCCGCCGATCGACGGATTGCAACTCATCTGGCCCAGGGTCTCGATATTGTGGGTCAACAGCAAGGTCTTGCTGCCCATGCGCGCCGCGGCCAACGCCGCCTCAGTGCCGGCATGGCCGCCGCCCACCACGATCACGTCGAATTCCTGTGGATACATCATGCTGTCGTCACCTCATCCATTGGCGCTTGGGTCGATTCGTCCAGGCATTGCGCCGACAATCCCAGTGAACGCGCTACCTGGGCCAGACGTCGGTCCGCGGTGACGAACAGGTCCACGTTCGCCGCCAAGGCGCTGCCAATATGCAGCGCGTCGGTGACCCGCAGCGACCCATGCTCCATCGCCGCGAACGCGAAACGCTCGACATGGTCGTCCAGCGGCACCCGCACCATGTCTGCCACATCGCGCTGCGCCGCCGCCCAAACCCGGTCGAATTCCGGCTGCGGCAGGCAGCCGTCGCGCTGCAGGCGCAACAACGCAGCTGCCACTTCGCTCTGGCAATGCGCCGCCACCAGCAGACCATCAGCCTGCTCGAACAGCGCCAGCACACGCTCATGACCGGCTTCAGACGCATACCGTTTAAGCAAGGCCGATGCATCGAGCATGACGCGGGTTCCGGCTTCCAGCGGCGGCACGGCGCCGGCCTCGGCCAGGGCCAGTTGCCGGCGCTCCATAGGCGTTGAACGCGTTTTCATGTCGACGCGCCTTCGTCGTGCTGCGCCGAGACTGCCTGCGACAGCGATACTCCGGGCGGCAATTGAACCGGTGCAAAAGCCCGCTTCCAATTTGGCAATCGACCCGTATCGGCATCGCGTACCGGAACCAGATCGGCCACTGGCTTGCCATGGCGCAGGATGCGCACGGCGTGCCCCTGCTGCACCCGATCCAGCACCGACGATGCATTGGCACGAAACTCACTCAAAGGCATTTCCAGCATTTTGTACAAACTTCCTATGTTTTGTACATTTTAACAGCGCTACGAGACAGATGCTTTTGAGAAAATGCCGGGCCGCTCCCAAGTTTTCTGGCACCCCCTCGGGGGGCCTGGCGCAGCCAGGGCTGGGGGCGCTCGTGAGCACAGCCCAGGCCTACATCCATGTGGTCGCACTGCACCGCTCAGGCCGGCTGTGAGACCGGCAAATCTGCCCCGACCTGACCCATCCCCCGTCTGCACGACCCGCCATCGGACCAACAGGCCGGCCGCCGCCAAGCGTCCGGTTCTGCTTGGCACTTGTGTTTCAATCACGCCATGAAACTACTCATATTCGCAGGCAGCACCCGCCAGAATTCGCTCAACCGGCGCCTGGCCGCTGTCGCAGCCAAGGTGGCCGATGCGGCCGGCGCTGACGTCAGCCACATCGAACTGGCCGACTTCGATATCCCGATGTACAACGCCGACCTGGAAGCCAAGGGAACACCAGCCGATGTGGTGCGGCTCAAGCAGTTGATGTATGCGCACCCGGCCTGGATCGTCTGCTCTCCCGAATACAACGGTTCGTACACGGCGCTGCTCAAGAACACCATCGACTGGGTGTCGAGCCCGATCAAGACCGATCCCGCATGGAGCGATGGGTTCAAGTCCTTCCGCGGCAAGGTGGTGGGTATGCTCAGCGCATCCAACGGCGCGCTGGGCGGGCTGCGCTCGCAGAGCCACCTGGCGCCATTGCTGATCAACACCCAGTGCTGGCTGGCACCCAAGGCGTTTGCGCTCGGACGCGCCGCAGACGCCTTTGATGCAAAGGGCGACCTGATCGACGAGGCGCATCGCAACAATGTGCGCGGCGTCGTCGAGCAGGTATTGTGGGCGGCGCGCCGCTTGCAGGCTGACGCCTGACGTATCGTCGAGCCGAGCCGAGCCGGGCCGGGCCGACCACTGCACGGTTTCCGGCGCTTGGCGCATCCGGGCCTGGCTGGGCGAGTGCGCATGCGGGGATGTCGCCGATGCAGCCGTGGCCCCTCCGGGCTTGGTCCATACTCGCGGTTTTCCATGCCAAATCCCATTGCCATGCTCATCCCATCCCTGAAAGAAGTTGTCAGCACCCAAGAGTGGCAGCTGCGGGTCGACCTGGCCGCCGGTTACCGCCTGGTTGCCGCCTACGGCATGAGCGACCTGGTGTTCACGCATATCACGGCGCGCATCCCCGGCCCGGAGCACCATTTCCTGATCAACCCCTATGGCCTGATGTTCGACGAGATCACGGCCAGCAGCCTGGTCAAGGTGGACCAGGCTTGCAACAAACTGTCGGATTCTGCGTTCCCGGTCAACCCGGCCGGTTTCACCATCCACAGTGCCATTCACCAGGCACGCGAAGACGCCGGTTGTGTGCTGCACACGCACACCCGTGCCGGTATCGCAGTAAGTGCACAACAAGATGGCGTATTGCCCATCAGTCAGCAGTCGACGTTTGTACTTGCTTCTCTCGCATACCACGACTATGAAGGCGTCGCACTGCGCGACGATGAGAAACCACGGCTTTCGGCCGACCTGGGGACAAAGAACTTCCTGATGCTGCGCAACCACGGACTGCTGACGGTGGGCCGTACCGTGGCCGACGCATTCCTGTCGATGTACACCTTCGAAAACACCTGCCGGATCCAGGTCGATGCGCTCGCCGGAGGCAAACCCCTGACCTCGATCGATCCACAGATCCTGCTGGGCATGAACAAGGTGTCGAAGACGGTTACCGTCGGCCAGGGTTCGGCCCTGGCGTGGCCTGCGCTACTGCGCAAACTGGAACGCATGGACCCCGGCTACAAGGATTGAACTTAAGCGTAGGCCCAAAAACACATTGGATGCAAGCCCTTCAAACCTTGCCTTTCTGCAAGAGCATGGACTCACTTTCCAAATAACCCTTTGAGTTTTTCGCCGATGGCGTCGCCGACGGATGCTCCGGCACCGGTGCCAATGCCCGGCATCACCAAGGTGCCGACGGCCGCCCCCAGCATGGCTCCACGGGTCAAGGTGACGGTCGGTGCGTCCATTGTGCCGCCCACGACCAATGGCACGCCCACCGCCTTGCCGACCAGCTGGGCGCCCAGGTTCACGTTGACGCGGCCCGACAGCGCCCGCGTGGCAGAAACCGCCACATCGCCGGTTGCGCTCAGAGCGCCGGAGCTGGCAACCAGATTACTGAGTTGTATCGCCTGCCCGCGGGTGTTCACCTGGCCCGACAGATTGTCCAGCCGGGTCTGCCCACCGCGGTTCAGCCCCACCGTTTGCACCGCCTTGGCCAGATCTATGCCATTGACCACCGCGTGCTGTACGGTAAACCGACTTTGGGTCAGCAACGCAGCGGCCAAGCCGGACAAGGATTCGGCCCGGGCCGACAGCGTCGTGCTGGCCTGCAGCTTGCCGGCAAGCGGGCCTGGCGCGCCGCGTCGCAGCGCGCCGAGTTCCAGATTCCGTGTCTCGAACTGCCCGCGCAGCGACATCTGCTTGCCGTCGCGGTCGGCTTCTTGAACGGTCAAAGCACCTTCGATCGTTCCGCCCGCATGCTCCACCCGGATGTCCCAGGCCAGGTCGTTGCCGGTTGCCGGACCAGGCCGGCGCACCGCCTTCGTGCGTGCACCTTGCCATGCACCAGCCAGCACCTTCAGTTGGACGGCATCCGGCAAGCCCTGCGGGCCAATGACCGCATCGGCATCAATCGTGGTGGCCTCACCACGGCTATTGCGCCAGGTCACATCGTCGAGCAACAACCGACGCGGTATCAGAATCATCGCCTGCGACGGGTGTCCGGATTCGCCGCCAGGCGGCCTGGCGGCGGACGGGCTGTCGTTATTGCCACGGACTGCGATCATCAACTGGTCAATACCGGTCTGCGGCAGATCGGCGCCACGCACAACCAGACTGTCCACCGCGATTCGACCCGTCAGCAATGCACGCAGATGCAGTCGTAGTTCAACGCGTGCCGTCGTCAGCGCGGGCCGGGTCCCGATCTCTACCCGGTCCAGCGCCACCGCCAGCACCGGCCAGGGATCCACATGCAGGCGGCCCAGCGCGACCGGCATCCCCAGGGCAGCCTGCGCCTGCAACTGCACCCGCGCCCGGAAATCGTCCGAACCGACCCAGCGCTGCAACACCAGCAGACAGGCGCCGATCACTACGCCAACACCGACCAGGGTCAGGACGAGCCATTTTTGCCAACGCACCATGCGGTGATTCTGCACGCTAACCCGATCCGACCCTCGACATCACCAGCATTGCAACGCGGGGCTCTGGCCGCCTGATGCCCCGTCGCGCCGCGCATTTCGCGGCGCAGCCTAGCGCGTTGAGCCCAGCCCGATCGGCTCGGGCGCGATCATGACGATGCGCGTGAATAACCGGTCATAGAGCGGATCACGCTGGTACTTGCCGGTCAGGGGATCACAATTGGTGGCGAACGCAGCGTCCAGTGCCAACCAGTCCTGGGCATTCAGCGACTTCTCGGCGGCGGGAAGGATCTGCGCTTCTTCGATCTGCATGTGTTCCAGGTAGAACTGCACATAACTGCGCGCCGCAGCCTCGAAGGTCTGGCGCCGTGAATCGCCCAGCAACTCCCAGGCCAGCAGATGGTGCTGCAATTCGCGCACCGCGCCCTCCCCGCGCTGGTGGTCCTTTTCCAGTCGCTCAATGGCGGGAACGGTATGCGGCGCCGCACGCGCCACTTTTGGAAACAGTAATTCGGACTCCTTGGGATGGTGCAGGCGTTCGGGAAACTCGTCGATATAAAAAAGCATCGCCCGCAACACGTCAAAAAACTGGTCCGCTGCAGCATCCGGACCGCGTTGCACCATCAGCAGCAATGAACGCAGCATCGCCGCCAACGCAGCATGTTCGTCGCGGATGATGCGAATACTCTCGTGGGCCATATCGCCCCTCCTTCCTTTGCGCAAGTACAGGCCTGAGCTTCCCACCGCAAGCCGCGTCGGTTCTTGATCCACATCAGGTTTAGATGGTTCAGGCGGCCCGCACCCCGGCTCATCGAGCCCAGCCACCCATGGTACAAACGGCGAGGGCCCGCATCCGGGCGATCGTGGGAGCGTGTTGCGTGAAACTGAAGATGGCCAAGAACTCGCTGTTCGCGATCCTGCTGCGTTCGCCCTGGTGGATCAGCTTCGCGGTCGTCGCGGCCTTCGCTCTGGCTTCCGGCGCGTTGCTGCCGCCGAAGTATGTCGTCTTCGGACTGATGGGCGCAATCCCATTTCTGGTCGTCGGCTCCATCGCGGCTTATCGGCAACTGCGCGCGCCCAGCGCACAGCGGGTCGAACAAACCCTGCAGCGCGTGGCGGCCATGCCATGGCGCGATTTTCAGGACACGCTGGAACAGGCCTACCGCAGGCAAGGTTTCACGGTCTCGCGGCTTGACGGCCACGTGGCGGATTTGCAACTCACCCAGGGCGCGCAAAACACCCTGGTGGCGGGCAAGCGCTGGAAGGCCGGCAGCCACGGCGTCGAGCCGTTGCGCGCACTGGACAAGGCGCGCCAGGCACAGGATGCGAGCCATTGTGTCTACATCTCGCTGACCGAACCCAAGGACACGACACGGCGCTTTGCGCAGCAAAACGCGATCACCCTGGTCTACGGGGCTGCGCTGGTGCAATTGCTGGGAAAACAGTCGTAACCCCGGTCTGGATCGAACCGCTCGCGTGCCGACGGTCCGCGTCTTTACAAACTATTGTCGTTCGCGCATCGCGCGGAAACATCCGGCGCGCAAACTGATGTTCAACCTGATGTGCATCTCCGCCTTCAGGTCATGAACCACCCAAAGGACTGTCACATGCAATCTGTCGTCAAACCCCTGTTTGCAGCCGCGCTGCTGGCATCATCGGCCCTTGTAGCCCAGGCCCAATCACCTACCCCCGACACCCGGGCGCAAGCGCATGCCATGGCCCAGCATGGACGCATGGACCCGGCCAAGATGCAGGAGCACATGGCCGCGCGCCAGGCCGAGATCAAGGCCAAGCTCAAGCTCAATGCCGCGCAAGAGGGCGCCTGGAACGACTATGTCGCTACACTGCGACCACCGGCCGACATGGCAGCGCGCATGGGCCGTGACAACCGCCAGAAGATGCACCAGGACATGCAATCGCTGACCACCCCCGCGCGGCTCGACCGCATGGCAGCGATGAAGGCCGAGCGTGACGCGCAAATGACGCGCCGCGTACAGGCAACGCGCAACTTTTACGACGTCCTCACCGCCGAACAACAAAAGGTGTTCGACGCCAACACCATGCTGGGCGGCCCCGGCAGTCATGGCGGCAAGGGCGGCCGTCACCACGGCTGATCCCTCACCCACCGCCTGGCGCCCAACGCGTCAGGCGAGCAGCTTTTGCAATTGGCCGCTGGCCAGCAATTTTCCCAGATCATCGGCACCGCCAACGAGCGTGCCCTTGACAAACACCATCGGAAATGTAGGCCAACCGGTCCACATCTTGATTGCATTGCGGCTGCGCCAGGAATTGAAATAGTTGCCGTACTCCAGGTAGTGGTAGGCAATGCCGGCTGTATCGAGCAGCTTGCGCGCCCTCTTCGGCATCGGATTGATGCCCATCCCCACTACCACCACGGCATGCGCGGCCAGCGCCGCCTGGACCTCGCGCACCAGGTCTTGCCGATTGGACGCCACCTTGTCCCGGATCGCAGGATGGATATGGGACTCGTCGAGTATGGGTCGCGCCATGAAAATGCTCCTGCGGATAAAAATCGGCCATTATGCGGGGACCCGGTCATACCCAGGCCCCGAAACACCCTGTCCTCCATGCGTAAACTCCCATCGAGCGTGACCGCCCCATCCATCGCATGCACCCCACCCCACACCCCGGCGCCAACACCGATTCCACCATCGTGGTTCGAACGGTCGGCATGTTTGCCCCCCTGCAATGGCTGGCGCTGGGTTGGCGCGACCTCTGGCGCAGCGGCTGGCTCAGCCTGCTGCATGGCTTTGCGGTAACTGGTTTCGGCCTGGCTTTACTGGTTATTGCGTACCAGAAGTTCTGGCTGCTGGCCGGTGTGTTCTCCGGTTTTCTGGTGGTTGCGCCGGTGCTGGCCACCAGCCTGTATGCCATGAGCCGTGCGCTGGCGCACGGCCGGCCGGTCCATCCGCGGCTGCTGCACGACAGCTGGCTGAGCTGGCAGCGCTCAAGCCGGTCCGAGCCCGCCGGCTACTGGTGCATGGTGCGTTTCGGCCTGTTGCTGGCCCTCGCCGGTGCCGGCTGGGTCATGACGTCGGCCGCCTTGATCACGCTGATGGCAGGCGCGCCGGTTCAGGCGCCGTTGGACTTCCTGCGTCTGGTGGTGCTGGCGCCAGACAACTACCTGTTCGAGATCTGGTTGCTGATGGGCGGAGTGCTGGCGGCACCGATTTTTGCATCCAGCGTGGTATCGATGCCGCTGATGCTCGATCGGCACATCAGCGTGATGCCGGCCGTGCTCACCAGCTGGCGCGTGGTGCTGGCCAATCCGGGGCCGATGGCGCTCTGGGCCGCCTTGATCATGTTGCTGGTGTTGCTGGGTTTCATGACGGCATTGCTGGCGTTGGTGGTGCTGGTGCCGGTTCTGGGTCACGCCAGTTGGCACGCCTATGCCGCGCTGGTGGACGCCAGCGCCCTGCCGGAACGCCCGCTGGGCCACTCAGAGCGTGAAAGGTAATCGCTTGAGCCCCCATCAATTGCCTCATGAGAAAACGCCGGGCCGCTCCCAAGTTTTCTGGCACCCCGGGGGGCCTGGCGCAGCCAGGGTTGGGGGCGCTCGCACGCTCTGAGACCGGCCAGGCAGCGTCACATGTTCGGCTTTACCGAAGAACAGATTGCGTCCTTTGGCCTGACCTTCGGCCTGGGCGCTTTCATGCTTTACATACTGTTCATCGTCGGGAATCTGGCATGGGAGGCGAAAGCCGGCAAATTCGGCGCGTTCGTGATTTTCCTGGGCCTGGCATTCGGCATGGTCGGGTTTGTCGCCAAATACCTGATCCAGTGGGTACTGGGCATCCAGTAACCCGGCGACCCAGCCGCGGGGGGCCAGGCGAAGCCTGGGTTGGCGGTGCTAACCGACGACCCGGATGCCGATCCACCAGCCATGCAGCCACAACGCAAATGCGGCCCAGGCCAGAGCGCCGATCACCAGCGTGACCACGCTGGGCAGCAGGCGCCCGACGGGATAAACGACAGACCCGGCCCGATCGCGGCGCCGGGCCGCGGAAAAATCCAGCACGGCCCACACCAAGAAGGAGCCGAAGAGCAACATATGCGCCAGGTTGCCGTTGGCCAGCAAATGGGCCAGCGCCCAGACCTTGACGCCCAGCACCATCGGATGGTGCACCAAGGCCTTGATGCTATTGCCGGGCACATAGGCCGCCACCAGCAATACAAAGGCCACCAGGGTAAGCAGCCATGCCAGATGGCGCATGCCGGCGGGCGGACTCCACAGCTGCACCGGAGCCATCCGCGCCTGGGAGAAACCCCAGATCATCAACACAAAGCCCAACAGCGAGACCACAGAATACGCACCCTTCCACGGCCGCGCGCCAATGCGCGCGATAGTGCGGGTGCGCCAGTCTTCGGCCACGATGCGTACCGAATGCACGCCCAGGAACAACACCAGACCCAGTATCAGATACGCCATGCCCATGCCTCTCGTTGGTTCATCTTTTGTCTGTTTCAGGCGCCCAGCACCCGGTTCTTGCCCGCCCGTTTGGCCATGTACATCGCCTGGTCTGCGCGCTTGAGCGCGGAGGCGCTGTCCTCGTCCTGAGACAGTTGCGCCACGCCGGCGCTGAAAGTGATCAGCAGTTTCTCTGCCCCGGCCAGGAATATCTGCCGAGTCAGCTCACGCTGCAGCCGGACCATCGCCTCGATGCCTTTCTCAAGCGGTGTGTCGGGCAGCAAAAGGACGAACTCCTCGCCGCCAAAACGCGCCAGCGTATCCTGCGGCCGCATGCAATCGCGCGCCACGTTGGCCAGGTGCGCCAATGCCTGGTCGCCCGTCGAATGGCCCCGTTCGTCATTGATGCGCTTGAAATTGTCGATGTCGAGCAGCGCGACGCACAGGGCCGACGATTTGCGGCGCACCACCGCCAACTCGCGGATGAACGCCTCATCCAGTCCCTTGCGATTGAGCGCGCCGGTCAGCGTGTCATGGCGCGCCTGGGCGCTGACCCGATCGAGCTCCTGGTGCAGCTTGACAATCTCGGCCTCGGTCGCCAGGGCACGCTCGCGCATGCCCTGGAGTTCGTCCCGGGTGCTGAGTGATTGCTGCGCGATCTTGCGGGTTGCGTTCACCACCTGCTTGACCACCGGCGTGAGCTCGGCCAGGCTCTGCGCGTCTTCGATCAGGCCCGCATTCTGCGCCATCTCCGCGCCAAACGCATCTGTGGAATTGGTCATGAGCGACAGGCGCTCGATGAAAATGCGCAGCATCTGGCGCATTTCCTCCTGCGCCTCCAGCGCGCGGCCCTTGGCCTCTGACTGCTTGAGAATGACGTCGCGCAGCCGGCGCTCGACCTCGTCGAGCCGGCGCAAGGTCAACGGCGGTGTGGTGGCCTGCATCAAGGCCTCGACCTGGCCCTTGAGCCAGCGGTCGTCCAGGCTCAAATCGCTGATGTTCTCCATGATCAGTCGCAGCAGATGCAGCAATGTCGACCTGATCTCGGCCTGATCCTCGGCGGCGAACGACACCCGGTGGCCAAAAGTGGACAGCATCTGCTTGATCCGAACCACATCGGCGCCGGGTTCGCGCATGAGCTTGAGCAGTTCCCCCGTTTGCTCGGAAAAACGGACGTCATCGGTACCCAGCGCCGGTTGCGCGAACTCGATCAACCGGGCGATTTGCTCCAGGAAGTCCGTCGTCAACGCCGGAGCCACCGCCTGTGCCGCGGTGCCGTCGGTCTTGCTGATCACGCCGGCATGGGCGGCAGCCGAGAAACCGGCATCCACCGCTTCAGTCCCGCTCGCGCCGCCCATGCGGGGGGCAAAATTGCCGTAAGCGGACAGCGCGTCCTGGACACCCTGCCAATTGAGCTGGGACACCGCGTATTCCAGCAACGCGCGCTGCTTCTGCTGGCCGGGCGTATTGGCCGGCAGCGCCTGCGCGATCTTGCGCAACTCCTCGAGCGGAAACGGCGGATTGTTGGGCAGATTGCCGATCTCGTTGAAAACCGATCGGTAATTGACCGGCGTCGGGGCCAGCTTGCGCAGGATCAACTGCTTGAGTGTTTCGCGCGCCAAATCGGGCACGGTTCTATCGACCATAGGATGCACACCTCTATCGTTGCGTCGTCACGCCGAGAAACCGCTGTACCTCTGCCACCGTGCGCGCCGGATCTTCCAGCTGCGGCACATGTCCCAACCCATCCAGCACGACCAGGCGGGCGCCCGGGATATCGCGCGCAAACCGCCGCCCGGACTCAAGCGGAATCAAGCGATCGTGCGCGCCCCACAGCACGAGGGTCGGCAACCGCAAGGCACGGATCCGCTGCGACTGATCCACCGGGGGAGTTGCCAGACGCTGCGCCAGTGCGCGCCGATTACCGGCACGCAGGGCCATATCGTAATACCGGTCGACCATCTCGGTTGTCACCTTGGATGGTTCGCCGACCACATTGCGCACGCTGGCCAGCACCAGTCCACGCGGCAACACCCACTCCAGCATGGTATTGGCCGGCCAGGCGCGGGCCAATCGGAAGCCCCATGGAATCGCCAATGGCTCAACCGGATAACCCGCCGCATCAACCAGCACCAATTGGTGAACCCGCTCGGGCTGCGCGTAAGCGGTCTGCCAGGCGATCTGGCCACCCAGTGCGTTGCCGCCCAACACGACGGATTGCACGCCGAGCCGATCCAGCACCGCCAGTACGAAACCCACATAGGCGTCGATCGAATAGTCCGCCTGCGGATGCGGGCCGGTCAGGCCAAAGCCGGGCAGGTCGAAACGAATCACCCGCCGCTGGCCGCGCAGGGCCTCGGTCCAGCCATCCCAGGTATGCAGGCTGTCCGAAGTGCCATGCAACAGCACGATCGGAATCGGATCGTCGCGCGGACCCTCGTCGCGCAGATGCACCTGCATGCCGCCAACGGCCAGGAAGCGCGATGGCGGCTGCGCCCAGCGTTGCGTCAACGAAGCGAGCGGCTTGTCAGGTGCCCAGACGGCGACCAGACCCGCCAGGAAGAAAAACAGCAGGCCCGCCAGCGACAGCAGCACAGCCTTGTAGAACAAATGCATCGGGGCACTGTAACCGTGCAGCGGCCCGGCTTGTCAATCAGGCTCCCACTGCGAACGCGGCCAATGCGACAGGCACAAGAACGAGCCCAATGTGCGGCGCTCCGCTTCGGTCAAAGGGCCCTTGCCCCGCGCCGCCTTGCGGCTCTGCTCGAAGCGCTCGGAGACTCGGTCGAATACCGCGTCGCGGTTGCAGACCTCCACCAGTTGCCCGGTCTGGGGCCACTCGATGGTGCAATCGTCGGCGACCACGACCAGCACATCGAGTTCGAGATTGTCGAAAAACCCTTTCTGGCGCACCCGCCGATCCAGAAACGCCTTGAGCAACAGCGCCTGGACATAGGCCCGCGTAATCGGCGATCCCAGCACCAGCGGACGACCATCGGACCAGGACGTCCAGTTGCCGTCGTCATCGATCTGCACTCGCCCACCGACGTCTTCGCGTTCGATCACCAGCATGCCATGGGCGTGCAACAACAAATGGTCGACGCGCGCCATCGATCCGCCCGAGCGGACGCGCAGCCCATTGAGCACATCCACCGAGGTGTTGTGGCGGTAGTAGCGACGCAAGTAGTAGGCCATGCGATCCGCGGATATCCGGGCCGCAAACGCCTGCTCGTCTCCACCGTGAAACGGGTCGAGCTCCTTCAGAATCATCTTCGCAAGAACCTCCCTGCCAGGTGCCCCGGTCTGGTGCGCTTGCGCGCGCCAGCCTGGATCATGTGTTTATCGCGGCGCAGCCCGCACTTGCGGCCGGTGCAAGGACCGCAGAAACTCGCCCAGGCGCCGACGTTCCGGGCCCGTCAATACGCCAGCGGTCGATGCTGCTCGCCGACACTGGAGAATACGCTGATTCACCCGCTCATGTACCTGATCGGTCTTGCAGACCTCCGGCAGCGGTCCCATCGCCGGCCACTGGATGCGGTCTGTATCGGGTACGGCCACCAGCACATCGAGTTCGATGCTGTCAAAAAAACCTTTTTGCATCACGTACTTGTCCAGGAACGCCTTGAGCGACAAGGCGCGCAGATAGGCCCGGGTGATCGGTGACCGGATTTCAGCCGCCGCGTCAGCGCGCCAGCGTATCCACTGCCCATCGTCCTTGATCTGCACCCGATCGGGCAGGCTTTCGCGCTCGATGACGATCAGGCCATAGGGGTGCAGCAGCAAATGGTCGATCTGGGTGACCACCGTACCGGAGCTCACGCGCAGGTAGTTGAGCACGTCAACCTCCTCGCTCTTGCCGTAGAACCGCCGCAGGTGGTAGGCCATGCGGTCCTGGGCGATACGGTGGGCGATCTCGTCCTGGGTGTTGCCAAGAAAAGGGTCCAGCTCCTTCAATATCATGGTCCGCGCGATCCCTGTTACCTTTTTGCCATCATGTTAACTGGATCGCTCCGGCCAACGGCGCAATCGTCCCCATCGACATCCAAACCCTGCATCAGCGCCCGGTTCCACCTTTACCGTGCGCCCGACCCGCGCCGCCGGGTCATGCCGGCCCTCAGGCCGCGACGCCCGATGCCCGGCGACTTCGCACGGCCTGTGCCAGTTCCTGCAACAGCGGCACCGTCTGGTCCATGCTGATACAGGCATCGGTGACCGACACGCCGTGCTTGAGCGGCGTGCCGACAGCAATATCCTGCCTGCCTTCCTGCAGGTGGCTTTCCACCATGATGCCGATGATGCGGCTATCGCCGTCCGCGATCTGGCCGGCTACCTCGTGCGCCACGGTGATCTGGCGCTGGTACTGCTTGCTGCTGTTGGCATGGGACACATCGACCATGACCTGCTCGCGCAGACCGGCCGACTTGAGCAACTTGCAGGCAGCGTTGATATCCGCAGCGCTGTAGTTCGGCTCCTTGCCACCGCGCAAGATGACGTGGCAATCCTGGTTGCCCCGGGTCTCAAATACCGCGGCCTGGCCCATTTTGGTCATGCCCATGAAGGCGTGCATAGCCGAAGCGGCCAGGATGGCGTCGCTGGCGACCTTGACGCCGCCATCGGTTCCGTTCTTGAAGCCGACCGGGCAGCTCAGCCCGGAGGCCAGTTGCCGGTGACTCTGGCTCTCGGTGGTGCGCGCGCCGATCGCGCCCCAGGTCACCAGATCGGAAATGAACTGCGGGCTAAGCAGATCCAGAAACTCGGTACCCAGGGGCAGGCCAAGGGCCAGCAACTCCAGCATCAGGCCGCGCGCCATTTCCAGGCCCTCGTTGATGGCAAAGCTGCCGTCCAGATGCGGATCGTTGATATAGCCCTTCCAGCCAACCGTGGTGCGCGGCTTCTCGAAATACACCCGCATCACGATCAGCAGGTCGCGCTCCAGGGCGTCGGCCAGTTGCTTGAGCTGAAGACCGTATTGCAGTGCCTGGTCATGGTCATGAATGGAGCACGGCCCGACCACCACCACCAGCCGGTCGTCCAGCCCCTGCAGCACCCGCGATATCGCCAGTCGGCTTTGCTCGACCAGGGCCAGCGCTTCGCTTGGCACCGGCAACCACTCCTGCAGCAATGCAGGCGTGATCAGCGGGCGCACCGCGCCGATGCGGGTGTCATCAATGCGCGTCGTGTCCTGTGTCGAGAGGGGATGCACGGCGGCTGGCGCGTGGGTGGGCATGCACGAATTGTCACCATTTTGACCATTCCGTCCAGCCCGGCGCAAGTCTGGCCGCATACGCTCTAATGGCAGACTGCATGCACCATTCGCCCTCCGACCCGATGTCCATAACCGCACCACCCGCACCCGAGTTGACCGGGCTGATGCGTGCCGGACCCGCATCCGCGCCGGTTACCACCGGCCTGCTGGTGGCCAACATCCTGGTTTTCGCGGTCATGCTGCTCAATGGCGCCGGCCTGTGGCATACCTCCACCACGGTCCCGCTGGCCTGGGGCGCCAACTTCGGCCCGGCCACCCAGGACGGACAGTGGTGGCGCCTGGGCAGCGCGATGTTCCTGCATTTCGGGATCATTCACCTGGCACTCAACATGTGGGCGCTGTGGGATGTCGGGCGCCTGATCGAGCAGCTGTTCGGTCGCTGGCGCTTTCTGGCGCTGTACCTGGGCAGCGGCATCATCGGCAACCTGCTGTCGCTGGTGGTCCAGGGCAATAGCGCCGTGTCCGGCGGTGCATCAGGCGCGATATTCAGCCTGTACGGCGCCCTGCTGGTTTTCCTGCTGCGCGAACGCCAACAGGTGGAGCGGGGCGAGTTCCGCTGGTTGTTCGGCGCCGCCAGCGCGTTCATCGTGCTGGCACTCGTGATGGGGTTCATGGTGCCCGGCATCGACAACGCTGCCCACCTGGGTGGCCTGCTCACAGGCGCCCTGCTGGGCATCGCCTTGGCGCGCCCCTGGACCCACGGCAGCCCGCGCAGCCGGACCACCCGCGCCATCGCCGGCGCTTTGCTGGCGGCCATCGCGCTGGGCCTGGTCGCCAGCCTCCCGGCTCCCAGCTACCGCTTGGGCGAGGAGCTGCGGGCACGCGAGGCGATCGAGCTATTCCTGACCCAGGACCGACGCATCAGCCAGCAATGGGAATTGATCCTGGACCAGGGCCAGAAGGAAAAGCAGTCTTTCGAACAGCTTGCCGGCCGCATCGACAACAACGTGACCGCCGAGTACCAGGAAAGTTTCGAACAACTGTCGTCCCTGAGCCTGGACCCGGCCGCACCGTCGGCACTGACGCTGGAGATACTGCGCAAATACGCGGCGCTTCGCACCGATGCCTCGCACGCCTTGTCAGACGGCTTGCGCCAGCGCGATCCGCAAAAGATCCGGCAGGCGCTGGAGTCAGCGCGGCAGGCACCGGAGATGGCAAGGGGGGTTGCGTCGGGGGCTTCGGCAGCGGCACGGTCGGCGTCGTCCGCTGGAAAATAGCGGGCGCTGGAGGCAGTGTGTCCGTTGCGTTGACGGATGCTACCTGGGACGCCGCGCCATCATGTAGGGTCTCAGAACACATGCGAGATTCCTATGCACTGAATGGGTGCGGCTGCACCACCTGCAATACCAGTGTGACCCGTTCGGGCTGCGCGGCCAGCAGCAAACGCAGGGGGATCGGCAGCGACAGCACCCACTGGCGCACCGGCACCTGCGCGATGACGTGATCCACCAGGTGGGCCGCGGTCTGCGACATGCGCCGGGCACCGCATGACGGACAGAACCCGCGCCGCTTGCGGCTGTTGGCCAGCAGCTTGGCATGGCCGCACGCGCCACAGCGCAGCCTCAGGGACGGGTCTGCACAGTCTCACTTCATCCTGCCTACCGTCATCGCCCATGGATATGAGGCACGGAAGGCAGCGTGGGCCGGCGCCAGTGTCGTCACCGTGTTGTACAGCGCAAACATCAGCCTGGCCCGTCATTCGCATTGGTCCCAATTTGGTACTAGAATCGCCAGCATGCGAGTGATTGCCGTGAAGATGCTGTCGGACTTCTACCGGCAGGACACCTATCGGGACTGCGCTGGCCCGGCGAAGGCATGGCACGCACTTGCCACGGTCGCTCAATGGGCGCGGCCCGCCGACGTGGTTGCGGAGGTGCCAAAGGTCAGCATCCTCAAGGACGGTCGCTCCGTCTTCAACTTGGGCGGCAACAAATACAGGCTCGTGGTCTGGATCAACTACGACTACGCCACGATTTACACCCGGTTCATCGGTACCCACGCGCAGTACGACCAGATTGACGCACAGACGATTTGAAGGAAGCCATCATGGATATTCAGCCGATCAAGAATGCAGTCAGCCATGCTGCCGCTCTCGCGGAGATCGAGGCACTGATGAGCGCGAAGCGTGACACGCCCGAAGGCGACCGCCTCGACGTGCTGGTGACGCTCGTGCAGGCCTATGAAGCGAAACGCCACCCGATCGACCCGCCCGATCCGATCGAGGCGATCAGGTTCCGCATGGATCAGTCGGGCATGGTCGTGAAAGACCTCGTGCCCTACATCGGTCCGATCAATCGCGTGTACGAAGTGCTCGCACACAAGCGCCCGCTGACGCTGAACATGATCCGACGGCTTACAAAGGGCTTGGGCATTCCGGCCGATATCCTTATCAGCCAGCAACAGGAAGACGTCCAAACCACGTGAACACGTGGGGGGCGCCGCCAGCCGATTACCTGCACGAACCGGGCAACGCCCGTGACGGCCTGACGGTCACCATGCCGCTAGATCCTGGCCCTGCTCAATAGTCGGCACCATAAGCCGCGTTCGCGTCTCGTGCCGCTGCCCGATAGCGCGGCGGGTATCGCTGCGCAGTTCGGCGAGAGCGGGCGCCGGAGGCGGTGTGTCTGTCGCGTTGACGGATGCTACCTGGGACACAGCACCATCACACGTCGATATTGCCCGCCCGCAACGCATTCGTCTCAATGAACTCGCGCCGCGGTTCGACTTCGTCACCCATCAGCATCGTGAACACCCGGTCGGCCTCGATCGCGTCGTCGATCTGCACCCGCAACAGGCGGCGCACGGTCGGGTCCATCGTGGTTTCCCACAGCTGCATCGGATTCATCTCGCCCAAGCCCTTGTAGCGTTGGCGTGAGGTGGCGCTTTCGGCCTGCGCGATGAGCCAGGCCATGGCTTCGCGAAAATCATTGACCGGGGCCTCCTTCTGGCGCTCGCCTTCACCGCGGCTGACCTTGGCGCCTTCGCCGAGCAAGCCACGGAAGGTGTTGGCCGCTTCGGCCAGCGCGGCATAGTCGGCACCGTGGACGAAATCCTGCGTCAGCACGCTGCTCTTGACGTTGCCATGGTGGCGCCGGCTGATGCGCAAAATGGGCTTGTCGGTGCGGGTATCGAACTCGCCGGCCACCTCGGCATCCGGCAGATGGTCCTGCAGCGCCTGGGCCGACTGTTCGGCATCGGCAACCGTGTCCAGGTTGAGCACCACGCCGTCAGCCACCGCACGCAGGGCCTCGGCATCCATGAAGTTCTTCAGCCGTGCAATCACCGCCTGCGCCACCTGGTGCTTGCGCGCCAGGTTGGCCAGCGTGTCGCCGCCAATCTCGGTGCTGTTGTCGCCGCCGGTGAATACCGATGCATTGACCAGCGCAATGCGCATCAGGAAGCTGTCGAGCGCGCCGGCATCCTTGAGGTACAGCTCTTCCTTGCCGGCCTTGACCTTGTACAACGGCGGCTGCGCAATGTAGATATGCCCGCGCTCGACCAACTCGGGCATCTGACGGTAAAAAAACGTCAATAACAAGGTGCGGATATGGGCACCGTCCACGTCGGCATCGGTCATGATGATGATGCGGTGGTAGCGCAGCTTGGCCACATTGAAGTCGTCATTGCCCGTGGTGCCACCGGCCTTTCCGATGCCCGTGCCCAAGGCCGTGATCAGCGTCAAAATCTCATTGCTGGTGAGCAGCTTCTCGTAGCGCGCTTTCTCGACGTTGAGAATCTTGCCCCTCAGCGGCAGGATCGCCTGGAATTTGCGGTCGCGCCCTTGCTTGGCTGAGCCGCCAGCAGAGTCGCCCTCGACGATGTAGATCTCGCACAGCGCTGGGTCTTTCTCCTGGCAGTCGGCCAGCTTGCCGGGCAGGCCCATGCCGTCTAGCACGCCTTTGCGCCGCGTCATGTCGCGCGCCTTGCGGGCCGCTTCGCGGGCACGCGCGGCTTCAATGATCTTGCCGACGATGATTTTTGCGTCGTTCGGGCGCTCTTGAAGGTAGTCAAACAGCAGCTTGCTGACGATGTCTTCCACCGGACCGCGCACCTCACTGCTCACCAACTTGTCCTTGGTTTGGCTGCTGAATTTTGGCTCGGGTACCTTCACACTCAACACGCAGGTCAGACCCTCGCGCATGTCGTCACCGGTGACTTCAACTTTGGCTTTTTTGGCGACCTCGGAGTCGTCGATGTACTTGTTGATCACCCGCGTCATCGCGGCGCGAAGACCCGTCAGGTGGGTGCCGCCATCACGCTGGGGAATGTTGTTGGTGAAGCACAGCACCTGCTCGTTGTAGCCACTGTTCCATTGCATGGCCACTTCCACACCGATGTTGGTCTGCTGGTCGCTCTGGCGGTCTCCCATGGCATGAAAGATGTTCGGATGAAGAACGGTCTTTCCCTTGTTGATGAAGTTGACAAAGCCTTTGACGCCACCCGCGCCAGCAAAGTCATCCTCCTTGCCGGTGCGCTCATCCTTGAGGCGAATACGCACGCCGTTGTTCAAAAAACTCAACTCACGCAAACGCTTGCTCAGAATCTCGTAATGAAAATCACTGTTTTGCTGAAAGATTTCGGTGTCGGGAAGAAAGTGAACTTCCGTCCCGCGCTTCTCTGTGTCGCCAATCACTTTCATGGGTGAGACTTCAATACCGTTGACTGTCTCGGTGATGCGGTTTTGCACGAAGCCTTTGCTGAACTCCATCACATGCACTTTGCCATCACGGCGGATTGTCAAGCGCAGCATTTTGGAGAGCGCATTCACGCAACTCACGCCTACGCCGTGCAGGCCGCCGGACACCTTGTAGCTGTTCTGGTTGAATTTGCCACCAGCGTGCAACTCTGTCAGCGCGATCTCTGCCGCGCTGCGTTTGGGCTCGTGCTTGTCATCCATTTTCAAACCCGTGGGAATGCCACGACCGTTGTCGACCACGCTGACCGAGTTGTCGGTGTGGATAGTGACCAAAATATCGTCGCAATGGCCGGCCAGTGACTCGTCGATGGAGTTGTCCACCACCTCAAACACCATGTGGTGCAGGCCCGAACCATCTGACGTATCGCCAATGTACATACCTGGGCGCTTGCGCACGGCCTCCAGGCCTTCCAGAATCTGGATCGACCCCTCGCCATACGCCTCCGTCGCGCCGGCCTGGTTGGTATCGATCGTTGGCTGAAAATTAGAACTTTCCGCCGAGCTTTCCCCAGTGCGAATGGTTTCATCCGGCTTTTCGGGAGTGGGTGCAGGCTTGTTTTCTTCGGTCATGGGGAACAACTCTCTCGATTTTTCAAACTCTTTAATGACCAAACCCCCGAGGTACCGGGGGTTTGCGTCCAGTGGCGCGATTTTTTTACCGCCTCAAATTCTCATTGGCATCACGACATATTTGAAAGTCGCGTTATCTGGAATGGTGAGCAGTGCTGAACTGTTGGAGTCAGACAGTTCAATGCGAACCATCTCCTGCGTCATGTTCGTCAACGCGTCAATCAGGTAGGTGACGTTGAAGCCAATCTCGATGCTGTCACCGCCGTAATCAATGTCCAGCTCGTCCACCGCCTCTTCCTGCTCAGCATTGTTGGAGGCCACACGCAGTGTGCCGGGGTCAATGTTCAGGCGCACGCCCTTGAACTTGTCACTCGTCAAGATCGCCGTGCGCTGCAAAGATGCAAGCAACGCAACACGGCCCAAACTGATGATGTTTTTGTGGTTCTTCGGGATGACACGGTTGTAGTCGGGAAATTTACCCTCGACCAGTTTGGTCACAAACTCCATGCCGTCAAAACTGAACTTGGCCTGGTTGTTGGCAAACTGCATCTCGATAGCACCTTCTGCGTCGCTGAGCAAGCGCTGCATCTCGATCACAGTCTTGCGCGGCAAGATCACCTCCTGGCGCGGCACTTCCACATCCAGGGTCGCCGAGGAAAACGCCAGCCGATGCCCGTCAGTAGCCACCAGGCTTAATTGCTTACCTTCGGCAACAAACAAAATGCCGTTAAGGTAGTAGCGGATGTCATGCACCGCCATCGCAAACGAGACCTGACTGAGCAGGTCTTTCAAAGTCTTTTGGGGGACGCTGAAAACGGGGCCAAAGTTGGCCGATTCCTGCACCAACGGAAAATCTTCTGCTGGCAGCGTCTGGAGTGTGAACTTGCTCTTGCCGCCCTTCAAGATGAGCTTGGCCGCGCTGGACTCGAGCGAGACCGTTTGGTCGGCCGGCATGGTGCGCAGAATGTCGATGAGCTTTCGTGCGCCAATGGTGGTGGTGAAATTGCCACTGTCCCCGTCCAACTGCGCCGAGGTGCGAATCTGAATTTCCAGATCGCTCGTGGTCAATTGCACGGTAGATCCGGTTTTTCGGATCAGTACGTTGGCAAGAATAGGCAAGGT
>JAYUQC010000233.1:0-21284 GCA_043759735.1 Rhodoferax sp. | reverse complement strand
TCGTGGGAACAGCCTTGCCAACCATCTGCGCCACGCTGGTGTAGCCCTGCTGGTCCATGAAATTGGACAGGCCGTCGCACATGTCCTGCACGATCCGGAAGCCATAAACCATGGCCGCGGTGCAGACTTGTACCGTGCCGGCGCCCAGTGCGATGAACTCGGCCGCGTCGTGCCAGGTGTGAACCCCGCCGATGCCCGATATCGGCAGTCCTGCCGTCTGCGGGTCGCGCGCGATCTCGGCCACCATGTTCAATGCAATCGGGCGCACAGCGGTGCCGCAGTAGCCGCCGTGCGATCCCTGCTTGCCAACGCTGGGCGACATCGTCATGGTCTCCAGGTTGACGCCCATGATCGAGTTGATCGTATTGATCAGTGAGACCGCATCGGCGCCGCCGACCTTGGCCGCGCGCGCCGGATAGCGGATGTCGGTGATATTGGGCGTGAGCTTGACGATCACCGGCATCCGGGAATAGGTCTTGCACCAGCGCGCGACCATCTCGATGTATTCCGGTACCTGGCCCACCGATGAACCCATGCCACGCTCGCTCATGCCGTGCGGGCAGCCGAAATTGAGCTCGATGCCGTCGCAGCCGGTGTCCTCGACCATCGGCAGGATGCGTTTCCATGAAGCCTCCTCGCACGGCACCATGATGGACACCACCACTGCACGGTCCGGCCAGGCGCGCTTGACGCGGCGGATTTCGTCCAGATTGGTCTTGAGTGGCCGGTCCGATATCAACTCGATGTTGTTGAAGCCGATCACACGCCGGTCGTTGCCCATCAGCGCGCCATAACGCGGGCCATAGACATTGACGATATGCGGGTCCTCGCCGACTGTCTTCCAGACCACGCCGCCCCAGCCGGCTTCGAAGGCGCGCACCACGTTGTATTCCTTGTCGGTCGGTGGTGCCGAGGCGAGCCAGAACGGATTGGGACTCTTGATGCCCAGGAATTCGGTTTGCAGATTGGCCATGGTCTTTCCCCGTGCTATTTGTTGCGGTCGCGCGTTGGTCCAGTGGGCCGCGCCGTCAGGCGCTTAGCGAGGCGTGGATCGACAACGCCGCCACCTTGCCATGTTCCACCGCCTCCACTGTCAGGTCACGGCCTGCGTGGCGACAGTCACCGCCGGCCCATATCTTGGGATGTGCGGTGGCGCCTTCGGCATCGGTGGCGATGCGTCCGCCCCGCAGGTTCACCACCGCGCCCAGCGGTTGCGCGACCAGGGTCTGGCCGATCGCCTTGAGTACCATGTCGGCTGGCAGCGTGAAGGAATCGTCCGACGCGCTCAGTTTCCCATCGACCAACCGGGTCATCGCGAAGCGCACGCCCGTTACCCGGCCCGCGTGCGCGAGAATCTCGCTCGGTGCAGCCCAGTGGCGGATCAGTACGCCATTGCTGCGTGCCCAATTGCGCTCATACGCCGACGCCGACATGGCGTCTTCGCCACGCCGGTAGACGATAGTGACGTCTTCGGCGCCGAGCTTGCGCGACTGCACTGCCGCATCCACGGCGGTCATGCCGCCGCCGATCACGACCACCCGGCGCCCGACAGGCAGCTTTGCGTAGTCCTTTGCCTGGCGCAGTTCGGCGATGAATTCGACGGCGTTGCGAATACCGACGGCGTCGGGTTCCTGAATGCCGATGCTGTTGACGCCGGCCAGGCCCACGCCCAGGAACACAGCGTCATAGTCATGGGTCAATTGCTCCAGCGTGACGTCCTTGCCCAATACCGAATTGGTGCGGATGTCGATGCCACCAATGGACAACAGCCATTCGATTTCGCGCTGGGCGAAGTTGTCGACCGTTTTGTAGGTGGCCAGGCCGTATTCGTTGAGCCCACCGGGCTTGGCATTGGCGTCGAACACCACGACCTCATGGCCGAGCCGTGCCAATCCGTGTGCGCATGCCAGGCCGGCCGGGCCGGCACCGACGACAGCCGTCCGGCGACCGGTCGGCTTGGCCCGGGCGAACAGGGGTGCCCCGGGCTGGGCAAAATAGGCGTCGGTGGCATAGCGCTGCAACTGGCCGATCTCGACCGGCTTGTCTTCGTTCGTGTTGCGCACGCAGGCTTGCTCGCACAGCACCTCGGTTGGACAAACACGGGCGCACATGCCTCCCAGCGGATTGGCGCTGAGGATGGCATGGGCCGAGCCCCGGATGTTGCCGTCGGCGATGCGCTGGATGAAACTGGGGATGTCGATGCCGGTTGGGCACGCGGTCTGGCAGGGCGCGTCAAAGCAGTAATAACAGCGGTCCGCCTCGATGCGGGCCTGGCCGAGGTTCAAAGGAGGATGCGCGTCGCAAAAATTGTGCGGGTACTGCTGCGCTGGCAGTCGGCCGGCGTGGATGTCGGGCTGCTGTTTGTCGGGCGCGACGGAAGTAGTCATGGAAAAGCCCCTGTATGGCGCATGGCAAAAAAATTCTTACCAATTGGTAAATTTGGCATTATTGGACCGTGATTGGTGCACGGCTTCAACTAGGGATTACCCGGAACGTCGCCATGCGAGACGCGCGCCAATGGTGGCGCGCATTAGCCGCTACCATGCGCAGCTATGGCGACCAAGCAAGCACCGGCATCTGCCAGGGAAAAGCGCAGCGACAACCGTGAGCGGCTGGAGCAGGAAATCCTGGAGGCCGCCAAGCAGCTGTTTGCGCAACGCGGTTTCGGCGGCGTGTCGCTCGACCATATTGCGCGCGCGGTCGGCACCGCCAAGCAGAATCTGCTGTACTACTTCGCCAGCAAGGAGGCCTTGTATCGCCGGGTGTTGCACGGGGTGCTCGATGTGTGGCTGTCCTATATGGAGGCCATCACCCAGAACGCCGACAACCCGGAGCTGGCGCTGCGCCGCTATATCGCTGGCAAATTGCGGTTTTCGCGTGAACACCCCTACGACTCGCGGGTCTACGCCAACGAGGTGATTTCAGGTGCACCCTTGTTTGCGCAGGAGATCCGCGACCGAGTGCTTCCGGCGTTGCAGGCCGACATCGCCGTATTCAACCAGTGGGCGGAGCAGGGCGTTTGCCGCAAGGTCGACGCGGCGCACCTGATGGTGATTCTGTGGTCGTCGACCCAGGCCTATGCGGATTTTGCCAGCCAGATCTGTCTGGTTCTGGGCAAGCCGGAGATGGAGGCGGCGGATTTCGAAGCCGGGGAACAACTGTTGGTGGACATGGTACTGCGCACCGTGCTGGTCAAGACCGGTTGACCACTGCGGGCCGCGAGCGGCGCCGCCCAGAAGCACCTTCGCCTGCACCTGCGCCATTGTCGGAAGACGCCCGCTGGCCTAAGATATGACAACCCGACGTCCTTG
Source organism: Rhodoferax sp. (assembly GCA_043759735.1). Taxonomy (GTDB): domain Bacteria; phylum Pseudomonadota; class Gammaproteobacteria; order Burkholderiales; family Burkholderiaceae_C; genus CAISIP01. The sequence continues at coordinate 17,973 of JAYUQC010000233.1, read as the reverse complement.
GCGATGCAAGGGGTCGAGGCCGCTTACCTGGTTGCCCATTTACTGGATCACATCATGAAACTCTATATGCACCCCGTGTCGATGACCAGCCGTCCCGTGCGCCTGTTCATTGCAGAAAACAAGCTGCCGGTCGATGAACAGGTGGTGGACCTGATGACCGGCGAACACCATCAGGCGCCGTTCATCGCGGTCAACCCGAACCGACTGGTCCCGGTGCTGGAGGACGGCGATTTCCGCCTGACCGAGAGCTCGGCCATCCTCAAGTACCTGGCGGACAAGTTCGACCTGCCAGCTTACCCCAAGGATCTGCAAAAGCGCGCCAAGGTGAATGAAATGATGGACTGGTTCAACTCCAATTTCTACCGCGACTATGGTTACGGCCTGGTCTATCCGCAGATTTTTCCGCACCACAAGCGTCCCGGCGACGGCGCCCAGGACGCCACAATCGCCTGGGGCATGGAGCGCTCCAAAGGATGGTTGACAGTGCTGAACGAGCACTGGATCGGTCCGAAGCAGCAGTATCTGTGCGGTGACGACATCACGATCGCCGATTACTTCGGTATCGGCCTGCTCACGTTGGGCGAGATCATCCGCTGTGATTTTTCGCCCTATCCGAATGTGCAGCGCTGGGTCGCCAACATGAAGCGCCTGCCAAGCTGGGACAGCATCAACGAAGTGTTCAACGGCTTTGCAGGTTCGGTCAAGGACCAGCCGTTCAAAGCCATCTGACGCAGGAGGATCGATCATGTTGAAAGGTTTGCACCACAACGCCTACCGCTGCCGGGACTCGGAGCAGACGCGCCGGTTCTACGAGGACTTTCTCGGCTTGCCACTGGTCAACGCGTTCGAGATAACAGAGACGAAAACCGGGCGACCGACCAGCACCCTGCATTCGTTCTACGAAATGGATGATGGCTCTTGCCTGGCATTCTTCGAAGATCCCGGGCATCCGTTCGAATTCAAGGATCAACGCGACTTCGACCTGCATATTGCGCTCGAGGTGCAACCCGAGGACCTGCGCCCGATGTTGGCCAAGGGCAAGGCCGCGGGGATCGAGACACGCGGCGTTGCCGACCACCAGTTCATCGATTCGATTTATTTTCGGGATCCCAACGGCTATGTGATCGAGCTGACAGCCAAGCGGCCCGACTATGCAGCGCAGGCGGCCAAATACAGGGCCGGGGCGCACCAGGCGCTGGCGCAATGGCAGACGGCCAAGAAGCCGGCGGCGCAAACGGCCTGAAATCCGATCAGGCTCGCGGCGGCTGAAGGTCGACGGCCAAGGCCCTTGCCGAGGCGTCCTCGCGCAGCTTGAACTTGGCAACCCGGTGTGTCGGCGTGTGCGGCAAGGCGTCTACGAACGCGACATACCGTGGCACCTTGTTTGCCGACAGGCGCTCGCGGCACCAATGGGCGATGTCGGCGTGCTGCAGGGTCATGCCGGGGCGCAGTACCACGGCCACGAAAATGTCGTCTTCGCCCAGCTCGGACGCAACCGGGATTGCGGCCGCCTCCAGAACCGCCGGGTGGCTTGCGATGACCCGGTCCAGTTCCGCGCCCGATATGTTCTCGCCGCGTTTGCGGATGATGTCCTTCTTGCGCGCAACAAACCAGAAATAGTTGTCGGCATCGACAGTGGCCAGATCTCCGGTAAGGAACCAACCGTTGCGAAACGCGGCACGCGTCTGCTCCGGGTCCCTGAAATAGCCCTGCATCACCATCGGTGTGCGCACGACCAGTTCGCCCACCTCGCCAACGGGCAGGCAATTGCCGTCGTCGCCGACGATGCGCAGGTCGGCCAGCTGTATGGCGGGATCGGGATGCCGACTGGGCCGGCCCATGCAGCGCACCTTGTGCGGTCCGTCAAACGGATTGCTGAGCGCTCCCGGTATCTCGGACATACCATACCCCTCGATCAGGGTCGGCACCGCAAATTCCTGCTGGAAGATGCGGTAAGTCTCCTCGTCGAACGGCGCGCCATACATTTTTTGCAGTCGGTGTCCCGGCACGAATTCGCTGCGCGGACGACGCGTCAACATGGTGGCAGCAGCGGCCATGGTGTTGACTTCGGTGGCGCCGGTCTCCTTGACGATGTGCCAGAACCGTGATGCGGAAAAGCGCGGCTCCAGGATCAATGCGGCGCCGGCAGCCATGGCCCCCGCCAGTGAGTAGAAGATCGCATTGATGTGGAACATCGGCAGGATGCACAACAGGCGGTCCTGCGGCTGCAGATGCATGCGCTCGACAAATCCTTCGCCAGCGGTCAGCAGGCTGCGCTGGCTGTGCATTACGCCCTTGGGAAATCCGGTGGTGCCCGAGGTGTAGATGAGGACGCAGGTCGCCTGCGGATCGTTCAAGGGTGGTGGCGCGGGCGCGCGAGCGGCCTGCACGACATCGGACAGCAGTGGTGCATCCGGTTGTGGGTGCGGCGAATCCCCCGTGTCATTGAGCATGAGCCAGGGTGCTGCGGACAGCGCGGCACAGGCCGTGCGCACCGTCTCGAGCGCGGCTGGCGATGCCACGACGCCGCTGACCTGCGCATGCTCCAACACGTACCCGGCTTCGGCGGCCGTGAACTCGGGATTGATCGGCACCATGATGGCACCCAGACTGGCCAGCGCGAACAGCACGACCACGGTCGAGGGGTGGTTGTGCGACATCACGGCGATCCGCGCCTGCGGCGCAACGCCGTGCTGCGCCAGCATCGCCGCGGTACGGCCAACGTCTCGCTGGACCTCGGAATAACTCCAGGATCGCCCGCAAAAATGGATGCACTCCCGGGCACCGGCCACGCCAACGCGGGTCAGCAGCATCGAGGCCAGCGTACCGTCGTGCTGCGGGTACAGACGCAACACCTCGAGTGGCGACAACATGGTGTCAGGCCTTCTTGCTGCGCAGTTTGCCGCGCGTATGGCGGGTGGCTTCCTCTTCGGTGCGGTGCCACAGTTCCATGGCCATCGGCTGGCGTGATTCTTCCAGTACATGACCGACGAGACCGACGGCGCGCGCCATCACACCCAGGCCCCGCGCCAGTTGCCAGGAAAGACCCATTTCGCAACACAGCGCGCCGATGGCGCCGGTGGCATTCACCGGCAGCACCTTGCCATACGCGATTGCGGCGGCATCGGCTACATGCTCCATCAAGGTCACATACGGTCCGTGAAAGCCGGTTTGTCGTGCGATGGCGAACAGGCGCACCGTGCGTGGGTCGACCGGCTTGTGGATCGGGTGGCCAAGGCCCGGCACGATCACCTTGCGTGCGCGGTGGTCCTGCACGATGGCTGTGGCCAGCACCTGCAGCGATGCGTCGGTCCTCATCGGTTGCCCATCGTTTGTGGGCAGTGCGTCCGACAGCATGCGCGCTGCTGCCTCGGTGGAGCCAACGAACACGCTGCCCAAACCCAGCAATCCCGCGGCCACCGCCGCCTGCAGTGCCTCGGGCGCGCCCGCATAGGTCATGCGCGCCGCCAGCGTCGAGGGCACGATGCCGTGTTCGACCAGGGTCACCAGGATGGCATTGAACAAGCGCGATTCGTTGGTGTCGGGCAAGCGCCCGGTTACCTCCAGATAAGCCATGTCGCCAAAATTGACCTCGCCCATCAGATCCTGGCACAGGTCCAGGCCGTGCACTCCGATTGTCGCGGGCGTGCTCCAGGCGATGTCCGATCGCAATGGCGTCTTCTTGTCCATGTTATGACTCCGATATGCCATCGACGGTGGCTACGGGTGCCGAAAAAATCGGAACCGCTGGATCGATCGGTTGCGGCGTTCGGTCCGTTCGGCGACATCGCCGTGATCGTCGTTGCTTGCCCCACCGGCATCGTACGCTGGAAAAAGTCCGAGCCGCCGGGCCGTGTACTGGTTATTGCGTACCAAAGATCCTGTCTCCTGCATCGCCCAGCCCTGGCAGGATATAGCCGTGATCGTTGAGCTGGCGGTCCACTGCCGCGGTATATACCTGCACATCCGGATGTGCTTTGTGCATGGCTGCTAGTCCTTCCGGACAGGTCAGCAGGCACAGGAACTTGACCGACTTCGGTTGCATGCGCTTGACACGCTCGATCGCCGCGATGGCCGAGTTGCCGGTGGCCAGCATCGGGTCGACGACGATCACGTCGCGCTCCTGCATGTCCTGCGGCATCTTGAAGTAGTACTCCACCGGCTGCAGCGTTTTCGGGTCGCGGTACAGGCCGATGTGACCAACCCGGGCGCCGGGCACCACGCTGAGCATGCCGTCCAGAATGCCGGTGCCCGCGCGCAGAATGGACACCAGCACCAGCTTCTTGCCGTCGATCGTGGTGCCGGTCATGGTTTCCAGTGGCGTCTCGATCACGATGGGTTGGGTCGGCATGTCGCGGGTAACTTCGTAGGCCATCAAGGTGCTCAGTTCGTTAAGCAGGCGCCGAAAGCCGCTGGTGCTGGTCTCCTTCCTGCGCATCAGGGTGAGCTTGTGCTGCACCAGAGGATGGCCCACCAGGTGCAGGTTGGGGAACTGTGAAAGATCGGTCATGGATATGTCCTTGGCAATATGCTTGGCGTTGGCGGGCGCGGTGCGGGTCAACGCCGCTTGCCGCCAAAAATGCCGCCCAGAACCCCGCGGATGATCTGGCGACCGACTTCGCTGCCAATGGCGCTGGCCGCGCTCTTGAACAATTGCTCGCCCGCGCCCATGCGGGTGCGGCCTTGGCCGCCGCCCAGCAATCCACCCAATGAGCCCAGAATGCCGCCGGACGAATCATCAGTCTTGCCGGCGGCCTGCGTCTGTGCGGTGCGGGCCATACCGGCGGCTTTTTCCTTGGCAGTGGCCGCATCGGCCATGTTGGCTTCGGTGCGGATCTTGATCGCCTCATGGGCCGACTCGCGGTCGATCGTCTTTTCGTAGACCCCGGCAACGATGGAGCCGGTGATCAGCGCCTGGCGCTGGACCGCCGCGATCGGACCGATCTGACTCGCCGGTGGCAGAACATAGACACGCTCGGTCACACTGGGTCGGCCTTTTTCATCCAGGAAGCTGACCAGCGCCTCGCCAACGGCCAACTCGGTGATGGCCTGCCCGATGTCCAGCTTGGGGTTTTGCCGCATGGTGTCGGCGGCCGACTTCACCGCCTTCTGGTCGCGCGGCGTGAACGCGCGCAGTGCATGCTGCACCCGATTGCCCAGCTGCGCCAGTACCGCGTCGGGTATGTCCAGCGGATTCTGGGTCACGAAATAGACACCGACCCCCTTGCTGCGCACCAGACGCACCACCAGTTCGATGCGCTCGATCAGCGCCTTGGGTGCGTCGGCAAACAGCAGATGTGCTTCGTCAAAGAAAAACACCAGCTTGGGCTTTTCCAGATCGCCGACCTCGGGCAGGTTCTCGAAGAGCTCGCTCAACATCCACAGCAGGAAGGTCGCATACAGCCGCGGTGCATTCATCAGCTGATCGGCCGCCAGCACGTTGATCACGCCTTTGCCACTGCTGTCGGTCTGCATGAAATCGTCGATATTGAGCATCGGTTCGCCGAAGAACTTGTCACCACCCTGGCTCTCGATCTGCATCAGCCCGCGCTGGATGGCCCCAACACTGGCCGCGCTGATGTTGCCGTAGCTGGTGGTGAATTGCGAGCTGTTGTCGCCTACGAACTGACACATGCTGCGCAAATCCTTCATGTCCAGCAACATCAGGCCCTGGTCGTCGGCGATCTTGAACACCAGCTGCAATACGCCGGCCTGGGTGTCATTGAGATTGAGCATGCGGCCCAGCAGCAGCGGGCCCAGGTCGCTGACAGTGGCCCGTACCGGGTGGCCCTGGGCGCCGAAAACATCCCATAGCGTGACCGGAAAGGCGGCGAAGGCCGGCGTCGGCAGCTTGCGTTCCTCGATGATCTTGCCCAGTTTGGCGCCCAGTGTTCCCGCCTGCGAGATGCCGGTCAGATCGCCTTTGACGTCGGCCATGAATACCGGCACACCCGCGCTGGAAAAGGCTTCGGCCAGCGTTTGCAGTGTGATGGTCTTGCCGGTGCCGGTCGCGCCGGTGATCAGCCCGTGCCGGTTCGCCTTGTCGGGCTGCAAATAACACTGGACAGCGTCGCGCTGCGCAATCAGGAAAGGTTCAGTCATGGGAGCCCCGAAAAGTACAATCGAGCCGCTAGGGTAACCAATTTTTCGAAGGATTTCGCGTGGCAGGACACAGTAAATGGGCCAATATTCAGCACCGCAAGGGGCGGCAGGATGAAAAAAGAGGCAAGATCTGGACTCGCGTCATCCGTGAAATCATGGTCGCCGCCCGACTCGGCGGCGGTGATCTGGGCGTCAATCCGCGGCTGCGACTGGCGGTTGAGAAGGCCAAGGCGGCCAACCTGCCCATCGATACGGTCAAGCGCAATATCGACAAGGCCACCGGCAACCTGGAAGGCGTCAGCTACGAGGAAATCCGTTACGAAGGCTATGGTATTGGTGGCGCAGCCATCATCGTCGACACCATGACCGACAACCGGGTGCGTACGGTGGCTGAGGTGCGCCATGCGTTCAGCAAGTACGGTGGCAACATGGGCACCGAGGGGTCGGTTGCGTTCCAGTTCAAGCATTGCGGGCAGCTGGTCTATGCGCCGGGAACCGATGAAGAAGAACTGATGGGGGCCGCGCTGGAGGCGGGTGCGCACGACGTGATCGTTGACGATGACGGAGCAATCGAAGTGCTGACCGACCCGGCCTTGTTCGAGTCCGTGCAATTGGCGCTCGACACGGCCGGTTTCAAGGCCGAGATGGCTGAGGTCACCATGCGCGCGGACAACCCGGTCGAGGTCGAGGGCGACGAGGCAGCGCGGATGCAGAAACTGCTGGACGTGCTGGAAGACCTGGACGACGTGCAGGCGGTCTACCACAACGCGGCGCTATGAAGGTCCTGGTCATTGGCGGGGGCGGGCGTGAACACGCCCTGGCCTGGAAGTTGGCCCAGTCGAACCGGGTCGAAACCGTGTTTGTGGCGCCGGGCAATGGCGGTACCGCGCAGGGTGAGCGCATCCGCAATGTCGACATCACCGATCTGGCACAGTTGTGCGACTGGTCGGCAGACGAAAAAATCGGCCTCACGGTGGTGGGCCCCGAGGTACCTCTGGCGGGCGGCGTCGTCGACCTGTTTCGCGAACGCGGCCTGCGCATCTTCGGGCCGACCAGAACCGCTGCCCAGTTGGAGAGTTCGAAAGCGTTTTCCAAGGAATTCATGCAGCGCCATGGCATTCCAACGGCGCAGCACGCGACGTTTTCCGACCGGGCTCAGGCGCATGATTACGTGGACGTGCAGGGGGCACCCATCGTCGTCAAGGCCGACGGCCTCGCAGCGGGCAAGGGCGTCGTGGTGGCCCAATCGCTGGAACAGGCCCATGGCGCGATCGACCAGATGTTGCCCGAGCTTGCCGATGCCGGCACGCGGGTGGTGATCGAGCAGTTCCTCGCCGGCGAAGAAGCCAGTTTCATCGTGCTGTGTGATGGCAGGAACGTGCTGGCGCTGGCCACCAGCCAGGACCACAAGCGCCTGCTCGATGCTGACCAGGGGCCGAACACCGGTGGCATGGGCGCCTATTCACCTGCAGCGGTGGTCACCCCGGCGGTCCATGCCAAGGCGATGCGCGAAATCATCCTGCCCACGATCCGCGGCATGGAAAAGGACGGTATCGCGTACACCGGCTTTCTGTACGCAGGCTTGATGATCGACGCGCGGGGACAGCCGCGCACGCTGGAATTCAACTGCCGGCTGGGCGATCCGGAGACACAGCCCATTTTGATGCGCCTGAAGACCGATCTGCTGGAATTGCTGCTGGCGGCGACCGAGACCGGCAACGAGCACCGGCTAGATCAGATCGAACTGCAATGGGACCGGCGCACTGCGCTGGGTGTGGTGCTGGCTGCCAAAGGTTATCCGCAGCAAGCCCATGTCGGCGACCGGATTCGCGGTCTGCCAGCGGCACAAGCCGACCTGGTGGTGTTCCATGCCGCCACGCGGCTTGAGGGTGACGAGGTGCTTACTTGCGGTGGCCGGGTACTATGTGTCACCGCGCTGGCCGACAATGTTCGTCAGGCCCAGCACCGGGCCTACGAGGCGGTGCGCGACATCCAGTTCGATGGCATGCAGTATCGCGGCGACATCGGCCATCGGGCTGCCTGATCGTCGATCCGACTGCCGCTGCAACAGGTCGCACCGTGCCCCTCGAACCAGACGCCCCGATGCAAGACCGGGTGCCCGCCGTGCGGGCCTACCTGCTCCGATTGCAAAGGCGCATTTGCGACGCGATCGCGCAGATCGACGGCACACCATTCCTGGACGATGCCTGGGAGAAGACGGCGAGTGAACCATTGCAAGGTGACGGCTTGACCCGGATCCTGGAGCAGGGCACGGTATTCGAACGCGCCGGCTGCGGCTTCTCGCATGTGCGTGGGGCTGCGCTCCCCCCCTCGGCAACGCACGGCCGACCCGAACTCGCCGGCGCGCCATTCGAGGCCCTGGGCGTGTCGCTGGTGTTCCACCCGTGCAACCCCTATGTGCCCACCGTGCACATGAATGTGCGCATGCTGGCCGCTTTTCCGGCAACGCAGCAACAGGTTTGCTGGTTTGGCGGCGGCATGGACCTGACACCCTATTATGGTTTCGAGGACGATGCGGTGCATTTTCACGCCACTTGCAAGGGTGCGCTCGATCCGTTTGGTGTCGATCTCTTTCCACGCTTCAAGCGCTGGTGCGACGATTATTTTTTCCTGAAGCACCGCCAGGAGCAGCGCGGTGTAGGCGGAATATTTTTCGACGACTACGGAGCGTCCGACTTCGACGGTGGCTTTGCGCTGCAACGCGCGGTAGGCGATGCGTTTCTGGACGCGTATGTACCGATCGTGCAACGCCGGGCCGGCCTGGCCCATGGCGAACGCGAGCGCAATTTCCAGCTCTACCGCCGGGGGCGGTATGTCGAATTCAACCTGGTCTGGGACCGTGGCACCCATTTCGGATTGCAATCGGGCGGCCGCACCGAGTCCATCCTGTTGTCGATGCCGCCGATGGTGCGTTGGTCCTACCGTGAGGAGCCGCCACCAGGCTCGCCCGAACATGAACTGTTGCACCGGTTCCTGGTGCCAAGGGACTGGGTTTGACCGAATCGCAGGGCGGGGTGGAACGGCTGGGCCTGTTCGGGGGCGCCTTTGATCCACCGCATGCGGCGCACCATCAACTGGTGGACGCGGCGATGGCGCAACTGCGGCTCGATCGGCTGTTGGTGATTCCCACCGGTCAGGCCTGGCACAAGAGCGCGACCCTGTCGGACGCGGTCCATCGTGTCGCGATGGCCCGGTTGGCCTTCGGCGACCTGCCCGACGTGCAGGTGGACACGCGCGAAATCGATCGCGGCGGACCCAGCTACAGCATCGATACGTTGCGTGCATTGCGTGCCGAACTTGGCCCGGTGCAGTTGTTCCTGGTGCTAGGGCAGGACCAGGCGCAGGCATTGAATAGCTGGCGTGAATGGAGGCAGGTGGTGGCGCTGGCTACAATCTGCGTTGCCGAGCGCTCTGAACCTGCGTCCGGGAACACCCGGTTCATGCCCCCCGAGGGCTTGCACCAACGCTTCATTCGATTGCAATTGCCGGTCTCGGCGACCAGCGCCACCCATATTCGCGCGTTAGCCCGTTCCGGCCAGAGTATTGTTCCTCTGGTGAGCGACGCCGTTGCGCGTTATATTGTTCTCCATCGCCTCTACCAAGCCCATTGATGACCACAGAAACTGCCGCCAAACGCGATACCCAGAAACTCCAGCGCGCCATCGTCGACGGGCTCGAGGATGTCAAGGCCCAGGACATCTTGGTGTTCGATACCGAGCATCTGTCCTCATTGTTCGAGCGCGTCATCGTGGCCTCGGGTACATCGAACCGGCAGACCAAGGCGCTTGCCGCCAGCGTGCGCGATGCGGTGCGTGAGGCCGGTTTCCCCAAACCGCGTATTGAAGGCGAGGCCAATGGCGAGTGGATCATTGTCGACTGCGCGCAGGCGGTGGTGCATATCATGCAGCCCACGTTTCGCGCGTATTACCACCTGGAGGAGTTGTGGGGCGAGAAGCCGGTGCGCCTGAAATTCGGCGCCAGCAAACCCGTGACCACGCCGGTGACGACCAAGGCGCCCGCGGGCAAGACGGCGTCGCGCAAGGCCACCGCGGGCAAGAAGGACGTTGGCAAACCCGTTCGAAAGACGGCGGTTGCGCGTGTGGGCACATCCGAGCCGCTGGCGTCCAGGCCGCTGGCGTCCAGGCCGGTCGCGTCCAGGCCGGTCGCGTCCAGGCCGGTCGCGGCCAGGAAGACGCCGGCAAAGTCTCCAGGGTCCAAGGCATCCGCGAGCAAGGCAGCAACGAGTAAGGTGCCAGCAGTCAAGCCGCGCGCGAGGACCAAGCCCCCTGCGACGGCACCGGCCCGGAAAACACCGCTGCGCACTGCCTGAGCCGGCGCGCGTGAAACTGGTCGTAGTCGCGGTCGGCCAGCGCCTGCCGGCGTGGGCCCAGACGGCCTGGGGCGACTACGCAAAGCGTTTCCCCCCCGAGTTGCGGCTCGAACTCAAGGCGGTCAAGACCCAGGCGCGCTCCTCACAGACGCTGGCCTCGATCCTGGCGGCGGAACGCAGCCGGATCGAGGCGGCTATCAATCCCGGTAGTCGCATCGTGGTGCTGGACGAACACGGCAGCGCGGTCACCACCATGGTGTTGGCCCAACGGCTGCAACAATGGCAACTGGGCGCGGATGACGTGGCCCTGGTGATTGGCGGACCCGACGGGCTGGATCCGGCGTTCAAGCAGGCCGCCCACGAGCGATTGCGCCTGTCGGACCTGACCTTGCCGCACGCCTTTGCACGGGTGTTGCTGGTCGAGCAGTTGTACCGCGCCTGGTCGGTCAATGCCAACCATCCCTATCATCGCGAGTGACGATGAGGTCCCCGGCAGCATGAAACCATTTGTCTATCTGGCCTCGCAAAGCCCCCGTCGCAGCCAACTGCTCGATCAGATCGGCCTGCGCCATGAACTGCTGCTACCCGATGCCGACGAGGATGCCGAGGCATTGGAGCGCCTGCTGCCGGGTGAATCACCGGCGCACTATGTCGTGCGGGTGACCGAACACAAACTGGACGCCGCACTGACCCGGCGCAAGCGCCGCGGGCTTGCGCCGGCGCCCGTGCTGTGTGCCGACACGACCGTGGCGCTTGGGCGGCGCATCATGGGCAAGCCGGTTGACGGCGCCCAGGCGCAAGCGATGCTGGGCGACCTGGGTGGACGCGGCCACCGTGTCCTGACGGCGGTCGCCGTGGCTGCCGGCGGGCGGCGCGGGGCGGCTCTGTGCGTATCGCGGGTGGAGTTTGCCCCATTGGATGCGGCGCAGATCCGTGCCTATGTTGCCAGTGGCGAGCCGATGGGCAAGGCCGGCGCCTATGCCATACAGGGCCTGGCGTCGGCATTCATCCGCAGCATCCATGGCAGCTACTCTGGCATCATGGGGTTGCCCCTGTTCGAGACCGTGCAGCTATTGCACGGTCTCGGTATCCGGACAGGCCGCAAGGCGATTTGAGCAGACCAACACAGCAAGGCCATGCAGCAGGACATCTTGATCAACTGGTCGCCGCAGGAAACCCGGGTTGCGGTGGTGGAAAACGGCGCGGTGCAGGAATTGCATGTGGAGCGGGCCCTGGAGCGCGGCCTGGTTGGCAATGTGCACCAGGGTCGGGTCGCAAGGGTGTTGCCCGGCATGCAGTCGGCCTTCATCGATATCGGACTGGAGCGTGCGGCGTTCCTGCATGTGGCCGATGTCTGGCACCGCCAGCCCGAGGGCGAACCACCGCAGGTCGCGCGGGCGGCGCAGACACAGACGCCGATCGAGCGCCAGGTGTTCGAAGGCCAGTCGTTGACGGTGCAGGTCATCAAGGACCCGATCGGCAGCAAGGGCGCGCGGTTGTCGACCCAGATCAGCATCGCCGGCCGTCTGCTGGTGTTTTTGCCCCAGGACGACCATGTGGGCGTATCGCAGAAGATCACGCCATCGCTGCGCGACGAATTGCGCACGCGCCTGCAGCTGCTGACCCAGCCCGAGGGCGGCGGATTCATTTTGCGCACCAACGGCGAGGATGCTACGGATGCCGAACTGGCGGAGGACATCGCCTACCTGCGCCGCACCTGGGCCGGCATCAAGCAGGCTTCGACGCGCTCGCCGTCCGGGTCCTTGTTGCACCAGGACCTGAACCTGATCCAGCGGGTGTTGCGCGACCTGACGGGTGAGTTGACCCAATCCATCCGGGTCGATTCTCGCGAACAGTTCGATCTGTTGATGGCGTTTGGCCGCGAATTCATGCCCTCGGCGGTCGGCAAGCTGCAGCATTACAAGGGCGAGCGCCCGATCTTCGATCTGTACGGCATCGACGAGGAGATCGCGCGCGCGCTCGGGCGGCGGGTCGAGCTCAAGTCCGGCGGCTACCTGATCGTGGATCAGACCGAGGCGTTGACGACGATGGACGTCAATACCGGTGGATTCGTGGGCGCGCGCAATTTCGACGACACGATTTTCAAGACCAACCTGGAAGCGGCGCAAGCCATCGCGCGCCAGCTGCGCTTGCGCAACCTGGGCGGCATCATCATCGTCGACTTCATCGATATGGCCCGCGAGGACCATCGCGATGCGGTGCTGGTCGAGTTTCGCAAGCAGTTGTCGCGCGATCGGGTCAAGACCATGGCCGGTGGTTTTTCACAGCTGGGCCTGGTCGAGATGACGCGCAAACGGACCCGTGAATCGCTGGCCCACATGCTGTGCGAACCCTGCGCGGTCTGCCAGGGCAAGGGCAGCGTCAAGACTGCGCGCAGCGTGGCCTACGACATCTTGCGCGAGATACTGCGCGAGGCGCGTCAGTTCAACCCGCGCGAGTTCCGGGTTGTGGCCTCGCCCCAGGTGATCGAGCTGTTTCTGGACGAAGAAAGCCAGCATCTGGCCGGCTTGATCGAATTCATTGGCAAGTCGGTATCGCTGCACAGCGAGGGGGCGATGGGGCAAGAGCAGTACGACATTGTTCTGCTTTAGGGTTTCAGGGCTCGCCGATTGCGGCGCCCGCTGGGTGCGTGGCCCTCAGACCTTTTTGACCCAGGCGCTGCACCAGGCCTTGCCCGGCACCTGCTTGCCAGCGAACAGCGTGCACGGAGCCGCCGCGTCGGTGGCCTTGCCCTGGTACAGGGAACAGTTGCTGCACAGCTGGTTGGCGGCGTATTTCGGGTATTTCTTCTTGTCGGCCTTGGTGCCGTCGGCAACATAGCCCAGGGCGACCGCCTGCGGGTCCTTTTCGTCGAGCTTGGCCTGGGCGTGGGCCGACGGCAGCAGGCTTGCGCCAGCACCGGCGGTTGCGATTGCCATCATGAAAAGGCGTCGGTTTGAAATCATCATGTGTCCTTGGCACCGTAATTGCGCCGGGAGTTACGCTGTGCGAATGACACCCGGCCGCATTCGACATGCAAATCCTTCGGGGGTTCCTCGCAGCGCTGTCGGAATTGCATTCCCGGACACCGCGCTGCCATTGCGCCACCGTCGATACGATGGAGCTTATGCGATCTCGCCTTGGGGCGACTTGACGCGGGTCAATGGACTGGCACCCGTGTCGGACAATAAGCCCGAGTCTGGTCCCTTACAACTTCAGGAGGCGCTTTGCCATGGCCCAACCCCACGCACAACCCGGAATAGTCGTGCACGTCCCGCCACTTGCCGACCGTTTGTCGGTCGAACGCACGACGGCCATCCTCAAGTCGGAGCAACTGGAGGTGGTCCGTATCGTGCTGCTGGCTGGCAAGTCCATGCCAGAGCACCAAGTGCAGGGCGAGATCACGGTGTTGTGCCTGGAAGGGCGGATCGCGTTCAGCACCCCGCACGGAACACAGGAACTTGGCCCGATGGATTTCATCCTTCTCAGGCGTGGCGAGCCACATGCGCTGCGCGCCGTGGTCGACGCATCGGCCCTGCTGACCATTTGCCTGGCGAGCTGATCTAGCCAGGCCACCGCGGAAACCGTGACAAGGATCGTCGGCGTTCAGGCTGATGGCCTGCGCAGGATCACCAGCGCGATGCCCCCCAAAATGGCGGCTGATGCCAGCACCAGCCCCAGTGTCAGGGCCTCGTCGAGGAACAGGGTTCCTGCAAGCGCTGCGATCACCGGTACGCTGAGTTGGACCGTGGACGCTGTGGTGGCGCGCAGACCACGCAGAGCCGCGTACCAGACGGTGTATCCCATGCCCGAGGTCAGCGCGCCGGACGCGATCGCATATGCGGTGCCTGGCATATCGAGACTTGCCTGCGGCGCGATGGCGAGCACCAGCAATGCCGCAGGTATCGTGGCCCGCATGAAGTTGCCGGCGGTGACCCGCGTTGGATCTCCCGCACCCTTGCCGCGTAGCGAGTAGATACCCCAGGCGACGCCAGACGCCAGCATCAACATCGAGCCCGCCAGCGGTGGCGCCGACAGCCCCGGCAGCAGCAGCACGATCAGGCCGCAACAGGCGATGGCAAGCCCGGCGCTTTGCGGCGCGCCGAGTCGTTCGCCCCGCCACAATCCGACACCAATCATCGTGGCCTGCACGGCGCCAAACAGCAGCAACGCGCCGGTGCCGGTGGGCAGGCTCACATAGGCATAGGAGAAGGCCGCGGCATAGGCGAACAAGGCCAATGCGGACGGCCAGTTGCCGGCGCCGGCCTGCGCAGCGGCACCGCTGCGCAGGCGCACGATCCACCACAGCGCCAACGCGCCGGACACGATGCGAACCGCGGTGAAACTGCCAGGATCAATGCCGGTGTCGCGCAACGCAACCCGGCACAACAGTGAATTACCGGCAAATGCGAGCATCGCAACCAGGGTCAGCAGGATCAAGTGAGAGGCGCGCATGGATTGGTCGATCGAAGGCTCCAGGAAGCTTACACGGCAAACCGGATTGCGCGCCGGCGTCGAGAGCGAGTAGCCGTTACGGCCTTTGGTTGACCCGGTCCAATTGCATCTGCGGATGACCGCCTGCGAGCATCGTGCGCGCAACTGTCGCAAAATGCCGGAGTTTTTCTTTCATTGTCAAAGGAGTTTTCGTGATCACCTTCTATTACCATCCGTCGCCCAACCCGGCCAAAGTGGCCCTGTTCCTCGAAGAGGCGGAAATCCCTTATCAACTGGCCCCAGTGGACACCCGCAAGGGTGAACAGCATAGCGCCGCCTTCAAGGCCGTCAATCCGAATGCCAAGACGCCGGCGATCACCGATGGCGACGTTGCGGTGTTCGACAGCAATGCGATCCTGCTGTACCTGGCCGAGAAGTCGGGCAAGTTTCTTCCGGCCAACACGCCCGAACTGCGTGCCCAGATGTACTCGTGGCTGATGTTCGTCGCCACCGGTATCGGTCCGTATTCCGGCCAGTGCGTGCACTTTCGGCATGTTGCGCCCGAACCCAAGGTCTATGCGCTGAACCGCTACGACTTCGAGGCCTGGCGCCACTGGAACATCCTGAACGACCACCTGGCCAACCGCGCATACATGCTGGGCGAAAGCTATACGCTGGTGGACATGGCTGTGTGGGGTTGGGCGCGGGCGGTGCCGCATATCCTCGGGGGTGTCCAGGCCTGGGACAAGCTGCCGCACGTCAAGCGCTTGCTCGACGTGATCAACGCGCGCCCCGCCGCGCAACGTGCCGAAGCGCTGAAGGCGCGCCATGCCTTCAAGACCGAAGTGGATGACGAGACGCGTCGTGCGATGTTCCCGCAGAACGAACGGCTGGCCAATCACGCCTGAGCCTGAGCCGCCGGTGCGCGGTTCGCTCTTTGCGCCAGGCGCTCGAGGTTCAACCCGGTTTCAGGGCCTGTCGAGCGCGCGCGAAGCACCGACAAGGGCCGGCGAGACATCGGTGGTTATCAGCCAGGTCGGAATCGGTTCGAGGTAGGACCGCATCCGGCCTTTGTCGACAAAACGTTCGCGGAACGTGGAAACCTGCAGTGCCTCGGCCAGTCTGGGCACGATGCCGCCACCGATATAGACGCCACCCCGAGCGCCCAGCGTCAGAGCCAGATTGCCGGCCATGTTGCCCAGAAAACTGAAGAACATTTCGCGTGCCGCGACGGCGTGCGGTTCGCCCTGACTAGCCAACGCAATAACAGCGGCGGGTCCCAGGTCGCCGGGAGCCACGGCACCGTCAACCTGGCACACGCCCCGGTACAGGTTCACCAGTCCCGGCCCGGAAAGTACGCGCTCCGCGGACACATGGCCCAGCCTGTCGCGTAGATACGCGATGACGCAAGCCTCTTGGCTGCTGGAGGCTGCCAGTGTGGCATGGCCGCCTTCACTGATGACCGGAACCATGTTGCCGCGGCCATCTGGTACCAGCCCTGCGACACCCAAGCCGGTGCCTGGCCCGATCAGTGCCACCGCTTCTCCCTGCGAGCCGATTCCACTGCCGATCGGTCTCAGATCCGAGTCGCCCAGCGCGGGCAAGGACAACGCCAGTGCCGTGAAGTCGTTGATCACCACCAGGCGGCGCAGCCCGAGTCGATTCTGCAGATCCTCGATTGAAAACGACCAGTGGTGATTGGTCATCTGCACCTGGTCACCGGTAACTGGATTGGCAATGCCAATCGCGCAAGCGGCCGGACCCGTCCTGCCATGGGTTTTCAGGTAGTGCCTGATTGCAGTGAACAGCCCGTCATATTGGGCGCATGGGTATGTCGCGACACTGCCAAATGCCGCACCAGGTTCAGCCTGCCAGGCAAAACGGGCGTTGGTGCCGCCGATGTCGCCCAGCAGACGCGGGAAACCCCTGTGCAGCATGGGCTTCAGAGCGATCCCGGGACGTCGGCCGTATCGTTTCCATTGACATGGCTTGTACCGTCTGCCAGTGTGACGACGCGCATGCGCGCAAGTTTCGCCACAAATCTACGCTGTCTGCCGGCATCGCCGCATTCGCACCGTTGGTTCGTCTCAGGGAACATTGGTGAATCCAATCGCGCCGAGGTTCAATCCGATCGCATACAACGCCGGATTGGTGTTAAGTTCGGCGAGCGTGAAATTGAAGGCAGTTCCCGGCACGTTAACCACGACCCGGGCCAGGCGGGAGAGGACCGAAGCAACTGCTGTTGCGTTCGTGTCGCCAGCGCATAAACCCTTGACAGTGAACCCCGACAACGGCAACTTGTATTGACTCGCCGCCCCGATGGTCTGCGTTGCGTTGAATGTTTGCACGATCTCCGTGCCGCCAGACCCGGTATTGCAACCGTTTACCTTGGGGCCGGCCAGAATCACCTCAAGTCCCTGAGGATGGAATGACAGCTCGTACATGCTGCGCGGACCCCACAACCTGAACTTGATTCTGCTGAATGCGCTGATGTCGACCGTACCATTGTTGGGCGCATTCACAAACAGACCCATATAGGAGTTCGGGACGGCCGGTCCCTTCATGATGAAGTACCGGAAAAAGTTTGGCGCGCCATTGCCGTCCAGGATCGAGCCGACTACATAGCCTCCCTCTTCGATCTTGTTGGCTGAGTTACTGAGCGTGACGTCGTCCTGGTAAAAGCCGATGCTTCCATTGGCAATGTTTCCGACGCCGGGATAGCTCACCGTATGCGCGGCCGGATACGCCGCCCGGTTGAACGGCGGGAACGCCTCGGCGCTACCCAGGTAGTCGGCCGCGAAAACGGCTTCGCCAGAAACAAAGAACGTGAGGCCGCCATTGGGCGTCTTGATATCGGCACTGGCAACCGTGATGGACTGCGGGCCATTGGATCCCATCGCGGCGTTCGGATCGAACACGATATTGGCACCGCCGCCACCACCTCCACTACCGCCGGTGGCAGCCGTGAGCGTGATGTCGTCGATATGGTAGGACTGACCGGTGGTGATCAGGTCCTGATCGGGCGTTATCGCGATCACGGTGTAGCTCTTGGAGATATCGACTCCGACCAGGTTCCAGGTCAAGGT
>JAYUQC010000232.1:0-55723 GCA_043759735.1 Rhodoferax sp. | reverse complement strand
GGCCGCAAAACCGCTCACTTTCGCGGCTACTTGCGAAAGCTTGGTTGGCAATTGACCCGCGTCCGCTTATTACGGGCACTTCTTCAGCGTAGCCTTAGCTCCATTTGTTGGTAACTACGTCACAGGCACCTCCATTTCAGATTTGATATTCAGAATCCATCAACGCGTTGCAGCCCGGTTTGGATGACCAGATCCGCCCTGGGCCTTACCGACCATCACGTGAATGCCCGCGCAGGGGCGCCCGGGTCAAGCCCCTTCGGTCTCGTTTTGATCGGGCCGATGGAGCGCCGGGAACGTGTCAGCAACTCGTGCGGCTTGGCGCAGCGAATCGAGTTCGGACAAGACCGCTGCGTACATGTCATCGCGGTCAAACTCGATTTCGCCCCCGGTCCCGCGCTCCCAAAGCATATCGTGATACGGCGTCCTCGTGTCCATGTTCGCCACCGCATAGTCCAACCAGGTGGCGAACCCATCAGGGGCCGGGGGCATGCGTCTTGGTGTTGATGGATCAGTCACTGTTTGCTCTCCTCAATCGATCGGGACGGCCGCCAACCTGCAGTTCCCATACATCCTTTTGTATGGAGACCTCCGATGTCAACCAAGATCTGCGCCTGCTGCGGCCAGCCATTCCAGCCACGCGCCCAAGTTAAGGACCAAGCCTACTGTTCGGCCCCTGCATGCCAACGTGCACGACGCCAAGCCTGGCACCGCAAACAAATTCGAGACGACCCCGACTACAACCGAAACGTTCAGGATGTTCAAAGGGCCTGGCGCGACCGCAATCCCGACTATTCGCGCCGCTACCGGGCGACGAACCCGGAATATGCCGCCAAAAACCGCCAGCAACAACGCGCAAAACCAGACGCCGGCGATGGTGAATTGAATCTTGCAAAGAGGGACGCGTCAACATGGCCCGACGGGCTCCCCGCCGGACTCTACAGAATCAGGCCGGTCAGGGCCCCTGGAATTGCAAAAACAGACGCGTGGATTGTCGAGATCACCCCTGTGTGCGGCGACTGCCCGTGCAAAACAGACGCTTGCAAAGATAGTACGTCATAGGAGATTGAGGCTGCAGCCATTACCGTATCGCACCAACAATCAGCAACCGATCGGGTCTATGTCTGCACAAGAACCAGAAGATGATGTGGAGCGCCCCCCTGCCAACTTCCGGGCGGCCGAGTACGTCCGGATGTCCACCGAACACCAGCAGTACTCCACCGAAAACCAAGGCGACAAGATCCGCGAGTATGCTACGCAGCGGGGCATCGAAATCGTGCGCACCTATGCCGACGCGGGCAAGAGTGGCCTGAACATCGGTGGGCGCCTCGCGCTGCAACAGCTGATCAAGGACGTCGAGGCCGGCAATGTCGATTTCCAGATGATCCTGGTATATGACGTCAGCCGCTGGGGGCGGTTCCAGGACGCCGACGAAAGCGCCTATTACGAATACATCTGCCGGCGCGCCGGAATCCAGGTCACGTACTGCGCCGAGCAGTTCGAAAACGATGGCTCCCCCGTCTCCACTATCGTCAAGGGCGTCAAGCGCGCCATGGCCGGGGAATACAGCCGCGAGTTATCCGCCAAGGTATTCGCCGGCCAGTGCCGGCTGATTGAACTCGGTTACCGCCAGGGTGGCCCGGCCGGCTTTGGGATGCGCCGGGTGTTGATCGACCAATCCGGCTCCGTCAAAAGCGAGCTGGCACGCGGTGAGCACAAAAGCCTGCAGACAGACCGGGTGATCCTGGTGCCAGGCCCAGAGCCGGAAGTCGAGGTCGTCAATCAGATCTACCAGTGGTTCATTGACGAGGGCATCGCGGAGTCTGAAATCGCTGTCCGCCTGAACGACAAGGGCATCCGCACGGATCTGGGCCGCGACTGGACGCGATCCACCGTGCGCGAAGTGCTGACCAACGAGAAGTACGTCGGCAACAACGTCTACAACCGCATATCGTTCAAGCTCAAGAAGCACCGCATCGTCAACCAACCGGACATGTGGATCAAGAAGGAAGGTGCGTTTGAAGCCGTCGTGACGCCTGCCGTGTTCTACGTCGCGCAAGGCATCATTCGCGCCAGGGCCCACCGATTCAGCAGCGAAGAGTTGATCGACAAGCTGCGCAACCTCTATCAGCACCGTGGATTTCTGTCGGGCCTGATCATCGATGAAGCAGAAGGTATGCCGTCTGCTGCCACGTACATCCACCGATTCGGCAGCCTGATCCGGGCCTATGCAGCTGTTGGTTTCACCCCTGACCGGGACTACCAATTCCTGGAGGTCAACAAATTCCTGCGCAAGTTGCATCCGGAAATCGTCGGCGACACGGAGCGTGCGATCGCCAGTCTTGGTGGCTCCATCGTGCGGGACCCTGCCACCGACCTGCTTCGGGTCAACAAAGAATTCAGCATCTCCATCGTCTTGGCGCGCTGCCAGACGCACGACAACGGCCGCCACCGCTGGAAGATTCGGTTTGACACCAGCCTGGCCCCCGACATCACGGTCGCCGTGCGGCTGGACCAACCCAATCGGGCACCGCTGGACTACTACTTGTTGCCCCGGCTGGACTTCGGACTACCGCGCCTGAGCCTGGCTGAGCACAACGGCATTGAATTTGAAAGCTACCGGTTTGACAGCCTGGATTTCCTCCATGGCATGGCCGAACGCACCCGGGTCAGGAGGGCCGCATGAGTAAAGAGCATCCGTCCAGCAACCTGCAGATGATCCCGATCGACAAGATCGAGGTACTCAATCCCCGCGACCGCAACAGTCGCATCTTCGACGACATCGTTGGCAACATCAAGAACATTGGGCTCAAAAAGCCGATCACCGTGACGCCCCGCCGCGATGCCGACGGCAACGAGAAGTTCTTGTTGATCTGTGGCGAGGGTCGGCTCAAAGCCTTCAAATCACTGGGTGAGACCACCATTCCGGCCATGGTGGTGGAGGTCAGCGACGAGGACGCTTTCATCATGAGTCTGGCGGAGAACATTGCCCGCCGCCAAGGGCGCACTCTGGAATTGTTGGCCGGCATTGAACAAATGCGCAATCAGGGCTACGACAAAAAGGTCATCGCCAAAAAGACTGGCTTGGGCACTGACTACGTCTACGGCATCTTGCAGCTTCTGAAAAATGGCGAGGAACGCCTGCTGATCGCGGTGGAGAGTGGGCGGATTCCGCTCAATGCGGCACTGACCATCGCCGGCGCTGGCAGCAGCGACAAGGATGTGCAGGCGGCTTTGCAGGAGGCCTATGAGAACGGTCAGTTGCGTGGCAACCACCTGATTCAGGCACGCCGGGTCATCGAAAAGCGCCGGTCATTGGGCCGCTCCCTTGCGCGCGGCGCACCACGCAAAGTGCCGGACGTCACGTCGTCCAGCCTGATCAGGACCTACCAGAACGAGGTCGGACGTCAAAAGCTGATGGTCAAGAAGGCCGAGTTTGCGCAACAACGCTTGCTCTTCGTGGTCGAAGCCATGCGCCAACTCCTGGCCGACGAGAATTTCACCAATCTGCTGCGGGCCGAAGGACTCGAGACCCTGCCGAAATACATCGCCGAGCGCGTGTGGCCAGGGGGACATGCTGCATGACACAGCCGCATTTGGGGTTCATCCCAGACCCCATGACGATCTCCTTCGACCGACTGCTGCCCTCTCGAAAAACGCCTGATGGCCTGTTGATCTCTCGAAAGTTCAAACAGATCGTGTCCTCGATTGATGCGATCGGGCTGATTGAACCGCTGACCGTCGCCAAAGCGGACAAGGTCAACGGCATGCATCTGCTGCTCGATGGGCATATCCGTATGTTCGCGTTGCAGGAACTGGGTTTCACCGACGCACCGTGCTTGGTTGCCACGGACGACGAGAGCTACACCTACAACAACCGGGTCAATCGTCTGTCGACCATCCAAGAGCATTTCATGATCCGCCGCGCCGTGGACCGTGGAGTCACACCGGCGCGACTGGCGAAATCCCTGGAACTCGACCTTGAGCACATCACCAAGAAGATCAACCTGCTTGACGGGATCTGCTCAGAGGCGGTACGAATACTCAGGGACCAGCAGTTCTCGGCCAACTTGAGCCCCGTCCTGCGCAAGATGAAACCAACCCGGCAAGTGGAATGCGTGGAGCTAATGGTCGCCACCAACAACATCACGGTGGCATATGCGCAGGCCCTCCTGGCGGCGACGGCCAGCAACATGTTGGTCGATGCGGACAAGCCCAAGAAGATCAAAGGTGTCACCGCCGAGCAGATGGCAAAAATGGAGCGTGAAATGGCAAACCTTGAAGGCCAGTTCAAGCTGGTCGAACAGTCATACGGCCAGGACGTCCTCAACCTGGTGCTGGCCAGGGGGTACTTGGCGAAGCTGATGGACAACGAGGCAGTGATTCGCTTCCTGTCCCAGAACCAACCAGATGTCCTGAGCGAGTTCGCCGCCATTGTTCAGAGCGTGTCGCTGGACAAATAGGCGGTGAGTGGCGATCGGCCAAACGTTGCGGCGGCCTCGACTTCGCTTCTCGGGCGGCAGCGCAAAAACTCAGCCGCGCCTTCGAGCGATGCCGCCGACGAGGCGACCGGCCACCGCAATGCGCCGATGCCGCACCACGCGTGCCTGTACGGATTGGTCGGAGAGGTCGGCTGCGTAGGTGCTGAAGGGACCGAGACCAACCCGTACGCCATTGCGGCCAATTTCATGGCCTATCTATCCTGCGCGATTGGACGCGGCGTCTACCTGCCCATCGGCAACACGTGGCACCACCCCCGACTTTTCTGCCTGCACGTTGGCCGTTCCGGCCGTGGCCGCAAGGGTGACGCCTTGTCACTGGTTATGCGGCTCGACCAAGCCGTGCGAGAACTGAATGCAGGTTATGCACCACAAGTCCATCGGGGAGGACTCTCAAGTAGGGAAGGCCTTGTCGCCCTCATGCACGACGGGTACACGCAGGGCAAACAGGAGGTGGCGCCGATCGATGACAAACGCCTGTGGGTCGTGGAATCGGAGTTTTCCAACGTGTTGCACCAGGGGCGGCGGGAAGGCAACACTTTGTCGGCCGCGCTGAGGGATTGCTGGGATGGTGTTTCACTCCAGCCTGCGACCAAGACCAACCGCATGTACGCCAGCAATCCCCACGTATGCGTCAGCGGTGCCATTTCGCCGGGTGAGTTGACCGGCCTGATGACGGCGCGAGAACTGACCAATGGTTTTGCCAATCGGTTCCTCGTGATCTGGGCGGAGCGCACGCAGATCCTGCCGTTCCCAAAACCGACGCCGCAGGCCACGGTGGAGACCCTGGCCCATCGCGTCGTAAAGGTGCTGGAGTTTGTGGGTGCCGACCAACATGCCAGCCACGACCGTCTGAGGATGGATCTTTCCGTCCAGGCGCAATGGCGCTATGCCCAGTTGTACCGGACGGAAATCAATGACGATGCCGGCAGCGACTCCGTCAACGCCATGCTCGAACGTCGTGCGCCCATGCTATTGCGCTTGGCCATGTTGTTTGCGCTGACCGACCTGCAACTGCGCATTGACATCACGCACGTCGAAGCGGCAATGGCCTGGATCCGGTATGCAACGGCATCGATCCGGTACATCTTTGTCAGTGCTGCAGATGAAGCCAACATGGCGCGCATCATCGAGCGATCAAATCGGGTGCTGGCATTCTTGCGCGATCGTGGCCAGGCCACGCGCAGCGAAATCAGTGCCGAGTGTTTTCGCGGACGAGAGTCCAAGGCACAGATCGACACCAGTTTGGACCATTTGCTCGCGGCCACCCCGCCGAAAATATGTGTGCAATCGGTCCAACGTGCCATGGACGCACCGGGCACCGCGACCCGGATTTACCGTTTGGCGTAGGCAAACCCATGGCCCGGCAGCTCATTTCGCACATTTCGCACGCTCCAATCCGTTGCAACTACCTGTCGCGAAACACATTTCGCTCATTTCGCACATTTCGCAAGCCCACCTGGAAATCAAGCCCAGAACTGGGCATCGGTTGCCAATAGGTATTCCGGCCGACCGTGACCAGTCAAGAACCAGCGGAGTCAGTAGCCACGATGACCGGAATGGACAGCCACTATGTCCGTCAGCAAACGCCAGTTCAAAACAGGGCGCTGAAGTGAGTTCCCGCGCTGCACGACAAATCGAAATCTCGCGTCCAAATGGACAATCACGCGTCGCCAAGCCCCAAAGGCAAGACGCCAGGCTGTCGGACCACATCCGAAACTCGATTCAGCAGATGAAGCTGTCCTTCGAGCCCGCCCGGCTGTACTCGTCCAGCGTCATCGCCTTGAAAGGGATGCTGGCCAGGCTTTCAGAAACTCGTCCAACAGGGAGTATTTCTGGTAGAGGTTGCTCATTTCAGCTTCTCCTCGATCCAGTCCCACTGCTTGTCCTTGACCATCACGAACCGGCAACGCTCCTCTGAAAGGTTTGCCCACAGCCCGCCGATCAGCCGGTCGTCCTCCGCGCCGGCCCAGCGATCCGCGCCCTTGTACTCGACGGCCAAGATCGGGCCGGGCTGGTCTGCGCTGCCGGGCAATTGACACAGGAAGTCCGGGTAGAAACGACCATCGGCCTTCTGCAAGAAGAACGAACTGCCTTCGCGCCGAACGAGGTTGCGCACCCAGAACGGGATGCGCCCCTGTTGAGCCTGAATGTCCAGCCAGCAAGCACACTCGAACTCCTCCTTGCTGTCGAAATCGCCGATGCGTCCGTAGAAATGCTTTCGGAAGTCGAAGTGGCCGAACCGGCCGTCGTAGTCGCGACTAGGCGCGTAGGCCTGGGCGTGGAACTCGAAAGCGTACTGGTCCGTCACCGCAACGCGCGACGCGGCGTCGTCGCCAAAGAGCGCCTGCTGGAACGCCTTGCCGATCGCCTGCCTGCGCAGTTCACGGATGTGCGCCTCCAACAGGTTGCGGAGCATGAACTTCTGCAGATTGGCGCGCGCCAGCGTGAAGCCCACCCGGCGCAACAGATCGGTCAACCACTTGGCCACGAAGGCTTGCTTGCTGGCATGGGTGAGTGAAGGCTCGGGTAGATTCCGGCATAGCCATGTCGCCACGCGTACCTCGTCCCAGTGCTCGGGCTGATAGACCAGCCCCAGGTCGCGCTGCAGATCGGGTAGGAAGCGCGAGATGACCTGGCCGCTCGTGCCATCGACATCTATCTCGCCGCCCTCGGAAACCTTGAGGCCAGCGCCCAGTACGGCAATGTCGTCGCCAGTCGGTGCGGCGTCATAGGTCGACAAGTCCCACGGATAATCGAGCACCTCCGGGTCGTCGAACAATTGCAGCTCGCCCTGCATGCGCAACGCAAGCTGCGGCACGCGAAAGCGTTCGCCCAGTTCGGCTGGCGTCTGGAAAAACTCGATGGCTGTGGTGCGACTGATCTCTGCGGCCTCGCCAATAGCCGTAGCCGCCGAGTCGCTTGTGACAGAGGTCTTTAGCACCTCCGCCTCGTCCTCGCTCAGCGGCGTGGTAATAGTCAGAGTATTGAGCTTGCCGTCCCAAGTTACCTTGTCACGCACCGACTTCGGCACGCTCTTGAGATTGGGCTTCTCGGTCAGTGTGATTGCCACCGGTCGGACTACGATGCGTCCGGCGTGACCTTCCAGATCCAGCCTTGCCTGCTCAGACTTGGCGGCAGTGACGAACTCAGTCACCTCGCGCCGTTCGAAGCCAGCGCCCGCAACCAGCCGATCCCGAAGTGCTCCAGCCGTCTCGGCAAAGTTACGCGATACGACGAACGCGTAGGACTGATTCAAGGCCTTGGCCTGCCGATGGCTGGCACCGGGTTGACGCAGCACTCGCCCGAGCAGTTGCTCCACTGCAGTGGCAGAAGACAGCGAGGCCATGCTCACAAGGATGTAGGCGAATGGACAGTCCCAGCCCTCGGCCAGTGCCTTCTGCGTTATGACGAATTTCACCGGGCAGGCCGGGTCTGCGATGCCAAGCTTGTAGTCGGCGTCGACCTGCTCCAGGCCCTTTTCATCCCCGGTGGCGACCACGATTTCACTCGCCGGGATGCTGTGATTAGTAATCAGCTCGTTCTTCACGCGCTCGAAGTCCAGCGTCTCCACACCGGCGCGGCGCGGTTCCGACTGTATTAACACCAAAGGCCGCAGATAGGGACTGCCCGAGCGGCGTTCCTCATCGGCGAGCTTGTGCAGGGCATCGCGCCGGCCGATGGCGTCGGCTAGACACTGCTGCCAATTCGGCTCGGTTTCCAGCACCACCGGCAGTTTGATCATTTCTTCCGCCTTCAATTCGGCGGCGGAGACGCTATGCAACACATTGCTGGGCGTGCGTTCCAGGTCGGGCGTGGCGGTAAGTTCCATCACGCCGGCCGGGCGGAAGCGTGCCAGCATGTCGAACGCCAGCTCTGTGCGGCTATTGTGCGCCTCGTCCACCACCACAAAGGGCCGGCGCAGGCGCAGCACGTTGGCCAGTGAGCACGGTGTCGTGCGTGCGGTACCTTCACCCTCGCTCAACAAGCCGTCGCGCTGAGTGGGCGACAGGTTGTCGAGGTGGTGCATCAGCGCGCCACTGCTTTGGTACACCTTTCGGGATTCCTCGTCCTCCACCTGAAACGCCTGCCGAGTGGCTACGATGATCGTGGTCGAGGTGTCCAGCGTCGCGCGGGTCACGCTCTTGGCCTCGTCCAGATCCATCACCGTGATCGGCCCCGCTTCGCGCAGCGCCGTATGGTACGGATGCTGGCGGTCTCGCAGGGCGCGCAAGGTCTGCTCACGGATGGGCTTGCTGGGCACCAGCCACAGGATCACGCTGTGCTCACATCGCAGCAGGTGAATATTGACGAGCGCCACGCTCTTGGCGGCCAGCCAGGTCTTGCCCCCGCCGGTGGGGACACGCAGGCAGAAATACGGCATGTCGCCCGGAAAGCCCGACAGCGGGTTGTACGCATTGCCACGGCCCCACAGGCGCTCTGTGGTGGCGGTGAAGGCGATCGAGGGCGAAGGCAGTTCGTGACAGGCCTCGAAGTAGGCCTCGACGCTGTCGAGCACTTGTTGCTGATAGATCTTGGGGGCGAACGTCGTCATGGCTTACACCTCCAGCGCGTAAGGGGTTTGCTTGAAGGTGACGCCCTCGCGTGCAGCACGGCCGCCCATGCGGTTAGCGGCGGCGTAGATCACTTTGGGACCGGCGAACTTCGGTAGCACATCGAACACCGGGCCCGTGAGCACGTTGCCACCATCAACGGACTTGTCCTTGAGGATGCCGTTGTAGAGCAGATAGATGGCGCGGCCTTCATGCACGCCAAGTAACGGTGAGTCGGAGAGACCGGTGAAGCCCGATCCGGTCTCGGAAAACCAGACAAACTCGGCTAGTTGTGCGAACTTCACTTCGCTGCGAATTTGACCGTCGGCGTCGAACAGCGGTTCAGCGGACAGGCGGCAGAACTGGAATCCGCTGCCGAGGCCTTCCACAACCTGACCTTTGGCATTGGTGTAGCCGCTCGCGATGCGTCTAACGCGCTCCGCAGTGAGGGTCCTGGCAATGCCTGTATCCATTTCCACCAGAATTGACTTACGGTGACCACCATCCTCCGCGTTCTGCTTGAGCACGGCGTGACCAGTGGTGCCGGAACCGGCGAAGCTATCGAGGACGAGAGAATCCGCGTCTGTTGCAATTTGTAGAATTCGCTGAATCAATGCCGTCGGCTTTGGAGTAACGAAAAGATCGCTGGATGCTCCCAAATTTAGAATCTGACTAATTTCCTGCTTTGAATGCCGCGTGCTACCGACCTCTTGCCAAGGCCACAACGTTCGGGGAACAACTCCATCTTTCACGTCTGTGAGGAAACGTTTAATTCCGGGGCGATTGCTGCCTGTCTTACCCCACCAAATTCGATTGTCTCTATCCAGCTCCCAGAACTTTTCTTCACTCACCCGCCAGTAACTTCCTGATGGCGGACCATCGATCACTTTGCCTGAAGGAGTTGTGATAGCGTATCGACCTTGTGCATAGAAGTTGCGCGCAGCCAAGTCGCTGAGCAACCACGGGCCACGCCGGTCGCTATCAGGATTCTTGTATCGCGCAATCATCGCTTCGCTGCGCGGAAGAGGGTTTGGTCGCCATTTGTCCTTGTTCGCGGCGTACAAAATAACGTACTCGTGATCTTCACTGAGATGCCGGGCACTATTTTTAGGGCTGTCCATCATGTTCCAGATGGCAGAGGCGACGAAATTCTTAGCCCCAAATATCTCGTCCATGAGCAACCGCAGCGTCGCCACCTCGTTGTCGTCGATTGAAACGAAAATCGCGCCATCCTCGCGCAGAAACTGCTTCAGCAGCACCAGGCGCGGGTACATCATTGACAGCCAGCGGTCATGTCGGTCCAGCGTCTCGCCTTCCTTGCCGACCACCTCGCCCAGCCAGCGGCGAATCTCCGGACTGTTGACGTTGTCGTTGTACACCCAGCCTTCATTGCCGGTGTTGTACGGCGGATCAATGTAGATGCACTTCACCTGGCCCGCATAACGCGGCAGCAGGGCCTTGAGCGCATGCAGGTTGTCGCCCTGCACGACGAGGTTTCCGGCATCCACCGGGCCGCAACTGAGTTCTGGCACAGGCTCCAGCAGGCGGAACGGCACTTCCTTGTGGTGTTTGACGACGGCTTCTTTGCCGATCCAGTTGAGCGTGGGCATTTAGAGATTGCTATGGCGAATGTGGTCGAGATTGCTGGAGGCCATGGTAGCAAGCTCTCGATGAAGAAAGCAGCAGTTCTTTTCATTTGTCGTCGTCAACTGACATTGCGGCTTTCCTTGGTCCGCCTCCGGCACCAACGCGGAGATGCGACGACGCCGACGTCAACCCGCGTTACCTCCCCGCCACCCCATTGATCTTCTCAACGGTCCGCAACCCGCCGAGCCCCAACATCCCCATCAGGATCGGCAGCATCTCGGTGATATCGGCCGGTGACAGCGCGAGTTTGTAGCCAGCCACGGCAAGCGCAACTTTCACGACTGGCAGCGCAATCCAGTTCCACGCGCACGCCGCCCCGCACACCCACCCGATCGCCGGCCGCCACCCAGCCACGAACACCGATGGGCTCAAAGCTTCGGCCTTGTTGATGTCCAGTTGCCCCTGCACCACCATGACGGCAGCGGCGAGTTGCTGTTTCTCGGCCTCGGTCTTGTCGGGCCAGATCTTGTTGATGACCGTGTTGGCCAGATCGGAAACGGCGCCCAGGCCAGTGATGTCAATTGCCATGTCAAACTCCGATCAGGTTATTGGCGATGCGGTTGGCCCAGCCCCTGCCAAATGCGGGCCAGGTATTCAATGACGTCATGAACTGCAAACGGTGGCCAGTGAACCGTGCGGCCGCCACAGTGCCAGGCACTCTGGCCAGCGCCACGAGCGTTTTCGGTCCGACCACACCGTCGTCGACCGCACCGACTGCCCGCTGCATCCACCGGACCGCCTGCCCCACTCCAGAGTTCACGGCCGCGTCGAACACGTGAAACCGCAACTCGTCCTCCAGGCAGTCGATATGCGCTGCATTCCAGTACAGCGGGAGATAGATGGCCCTTGCCTGCGCCGGCGTCATCTCGCGCATCGGCCCGGTGTACCCGTTGGCCAGCGCCACGCGTCTGGTGATGCCCCACATCGTTTCCCCGCCGGGGTCCCTCGGGTCATTGGCATACCCGCCCTCGTTCCCAAGCAGCCGCACAAACGCTTCATCGAAGTTCATCGTCACTCCTCACGGCCGGAAACCGTGCGTTTTCAGGAAATCGAGGGCGAAGTACCCGATGCCTACAACCGCGGCCCACAGCAGTCCGCCGAGGGTTTTCTCGATGATGGCTTTGCGGAATTCGCTGATCTGCGCCTCCCGCTTGATGGCCATTCGCACCCAGCGCTGCTCGTCATCGCTGAGCGCGGCCGGAGCGGCATGCTCTCGAATTGCAGCGGCAATGTCTGCGATTAATTCCGTTCGTTCCTCTGCATTCATTGGTTTTGCTCCTGGTTGAAATTGGTATGGCGACCTTGCTCAAGCACAGCGATCCGCGCTGACATCTCCTGCACGGCTCGGACCAGCACCGGAATCAGGTGTCCATACCGTGCCTCCAGCCGCTCCGGGTCGTTGTGCGACACGAGATCGAGCATGTCCTGTGCACCGAACGTTTCCTGCGCATGCGCCAGGTCCTGCGCCAGAAACCCACTGGCCGCCTTGCCCACCTTGGACCCATCCCGCGCGGCCCAGATGAACGACACCGGTTTGAGCGCATTGATGAAGTCCAGCCCGAAGGCCAGCGAGCGGACTTCCGTCTTGTCTCGCGCGTCCGATAGCGCCGTGATCGATGTGACTTGGCAGCGCAGCGTAGCGATTGACGCATCGCCCAGCGTGATCTCGTTGGACACGCCGACGGCGGACGGCGCGGCGCTGGCACCGATGAGGGTGTTGTTCGCACCTGTCGTAAGGGTCTTACCAGCTTCCCATCCGATGGCGGTGTTCTTTGCGCCGGTTGCGGCGGTCAGTGCGTTGTACCCCAGCGCGACATTGCCTGTGGCGCTGACATTGGCTGCAATCGCATTCACCCCGACCGCCACATTCTCAAGCCCTCCGGTGTTGTTCTGGTTTGCTTGAGTCCCAATCCCGATGCTTCGTGCACCTGGCGTGAACTGCATCACGGCGAAACCAATGGCGATGCAGTTCACCAGGCTCGCACCGTTTTGAAGACACCCGTACCCCAGCGCAACGTTGTTGCTGCCGCCGTTCAGCGAGTACAGCGCATTGCCGCCCAAGGCCGTATTGCCATTGCCGCCAACGTTTGTCGTTAGCGCGTAGGCGCCGACGCCAACATTGTTGATCCCGGCATTGTTTGCTGCCATCGAGTTGTAACCGACACACGTGTTCTCAAACCTTCCGCCTGGCCCAAGGACCCTGATAGATGAGATGTCCGTGTTGGCACCCGACGCTGCTGCGCCAAGCCCGATGCGGGCGGCACTGGCACTTGTCGCCCCGGTCCCACCGTCGACAATTCCTACCGGGCTGCTAAGACCCCCGGTGGTGGACTGCCCGTGTACCCCATTGGGCCCAACCCGATGATCCTCGTAGGAGGTGACCGTTGTGCCATCGGTCGATATCTTGTAGGCGCGTGCATAATTTGCAGTGTCATTCCAATTGGTGATGACGGTGCCAGAGCTCACAGCCCCAGTTGAGCGTGCCACCACCATATAGGTGACCGAGGCAACCGCAAGCGTGATGTAGCCGGCATTGACGACAAACCCGCCCCAGCGGCCACCCCAGTAGCCCCACACCAGGAGTCCTGGGTAGTTCAGGTTGCGTCCGTAGACCGCCTGGTGCTCTAGGGCCAGCGAGTTCCGATTCAAGAATATCTCAGGCTGAGCTTGCGCTGAGTTGAACTGTTCAAGTGCAAATGGCATGGTGTTTTATCCTGCGTAGTTCAGTGCATAACCCCGGCCAACCACCGAGGAGATCTGGTAAATCCGGAAGTACACGGTGGCCTGGTTGGACCCGAAGTCGGTCACCTGCTGCGCGCTGGTGTAGGTCAGCGTCGGCGTGGAAAGACCGGTGATCGTTCGTTTGACGACCAGGTAGGCGCTGCTGGCATACACCACGACCTCGTAGGCCTCTACTGTCTCCCCCAACGGGATGGCAGCCCCTGCCAGCGCCGAGAACATCGTGGCCGGGATGCGGGTGCGCCTGACCCACGACAACACGATGTCGTTGCTGGTAGGCCTGAATGCAAACGCCCCGACCGGACTGAAGGGTTTCAAATTCACCGCGTTGGGTGTGAA
The DNA here is from genome assembly GCA_043759735.1 of Rhodoferax sp. Taxonomy (GTDB): domain Bacteria; phylum Pseudomonadota; class Gammaproteobacteria; order Burkholderiales; family Burkholderiaceae_C; genus CAISIP01. The sequence goes on along the minus strand of JAYUQC010000232.1, from coordinate 41,949 downwards.
AGTCTTGGGCGAGACGGCACTCACGAACTGCCCATCGCTCACCCCCTTGTAGTACCGGCTCTGGTAAAGATCGCTTGTCTCGATGTCCAGATTGACCGCGCCATTGAGCCCGTACATGGCAAACACCTCGCCGCCGGAGGTGTGGGTGCCAACCGCCCACTCGGTGCCACGACGCCCGCGCAGCAGGGTGGTCAGGGTGTAAACGCCGGGGCTCACCAGCGTTGCGGTCACGAACTGGATGGCCTCCGAGCCCAGGAACGCCAGGTTGGTGGTGAGGCTGTCAAGCACCCCCGCCAAGGTGGAGGAAGTCAGCACGCCAGCGCCCACGTTCACTGTCACCGAATTCAGGTAGTCGACTTCGGACCCCGCGTAGGTGGACAGGACCGATGCGCTGACACCGAACACTGCCGCGCCGTACACCGCCTGGACGGCGTCATAAGTCACGTTGTCCCGGCTGTCGTACAGCATGGCACTGAACCAACCGTCGCCCGCGCCCTTCACCATGACGGTGAATCCTGGATGGTCGTCCAGGGTGCGGACCAGCGGGGTGTCCAGGAGCACCATCAGCGTGACTGGAGACGCCAGCACCACAGTCTGCGAGGCGTTCGCGGTGCTGGTGATCCCGGATTGCGTCAGAACCGTGGCGTCATCGATCACGGCATCAAACGTCAGGACACCAGACTCTTCCTTTCGCGTGAGCAACCGCAGCCGGTACGAGTTCCCGTTCTCTCCGACCACAGTCACTACATCGGTCGGCTCCAGCGCCTCATACCGGGCATCCACGCTGATGGTGGTGTTCATCTTCCAGGACTGGTCGGCCAGCATGGTGTCGACGATGCGTTTGGCCTCGGCCGGACTGAAGGCGAGCGGCACCTGCACCGCACTGAGGCTCGCCTGGCCCGTCAGCAACCGGTCGCTCATCTCGGTGGACAACTGGTAGTCGTTGTCGCTGTTGCTGAAGCTGAGCGCCACCTGCGCCGGCACCTCCAGGTCATTCAAATGCTTGATCGGCAGCGGTTCGGGCACCTGGGACCCGAATGCACTGGCCGCAAGGTCATCGAACGCGATGGTCGCAATCGACGCCCCGCCACGCGCCACAAAGCGCAACTTGTCGCCCAGTACCACGTCGAAGAAGTACACCGACTGCAGCATTTCCAGCACGCCACGCACGGTCGACACCTGGCTCACGGCAAGAGCGCGCACCGGCATCGCGAGGGATGCAAGCCCAGTGGTGTCGAACTGATCGACCGTGAGGCCGCTTCGCAGGAGCAGCGCGGTCACGACCTGCTGCACTGTCAGCTCATCTGCGGCAAGCGCTTCGTACTCATCGAAGTCGTTTTGCACCACCGTGTACTCGTCCGGCGTGAACGCCGCAGTTGGCATGGTGTAGTCATCGGGGTCGTAACGTGCTGTGCGCGATACGCGAACCGAATCGATCGACACACCATAACCGTTGGTCCCGTAGCTGATGTCCACCAGATCGCCGAACGTGAAGTTGCGATTGAGGGGCGTCGCACTGATTGCGCCGCCACCGGCCAGTGGGTGCACCATCAAATACAGAATGCCGTTTTCTATCTGGGCGACAACGTGGTTCCAAGCAGACAGCGTTGGGTTGACCGGCCAGCCTATGCTGATGTCGCCCCCTGGGAGCCCCGCAGTTGAGATGCCGCCGCCTACATTGAGTTGGTACAGCAGGCCGCCGACGTTGTTGCCGCGCGCGAAGAACACGCCAGCACCATTCGCAGTAGGCTTTATCCACGCCTCAATGGTCCAGTCACCAAAACCGAAATCCATCATCGTGGTGTTCGGTCCGACAATGCCGGGCGTGACGTAATAGCGATCCCCGGTTCCGCTATTGACGGCTGCCGCCCGGTTGCCGAACAATCCATCCGCCTTGGTCACGTTGCCCAGCCCAGTGGAGACCCCCCAGGTGAACAGATCGGTCGCGTCCAGGTTGAAGCCCACCAGGGTTGGCGTGGCATGGCTCAACACCTCGAATGTCAGATTGGGGATGGTGCCAGACTGACCCAGTTGCAGGTTCTGGATGAAGACGCATCCACGCCCCCGGTAGGCCGGCGCGTGGCTGGTGCCCACCTCCGCCTCATAGGTGGGATCGGGCAGTTGGGTGGCTTCCCCGGTATAGGCGGTCATCCGGCCCCACAGCGGATTGCTGATGCTGTTGCGCAGGGTCTGGAAGGAGGCGCCCGCGTCCTGGCTGTAGATCAGCTTGCCGTTGTTCCAGATCTTGCGCACGCCGTCGATCTGGTTGTCGGTCAGCATCACCATCATGTCCATCACGTAGGTGTAGGTGGTGACCTTCTGTTTCGGCCCACCCTTGCCAACCTTGGTGGTCGTGGCGATCTCGCGCTTGGTGCTGGCCCAGACGATCTGGCCGGCGACGCGAGGGTGGCCCTGCACGTAGGGAATCGGCGTGCCGTAGGAACTGCTGCTCACCGACAGGTCGGACAGGCGTGGCCCGTAGCTTTTTTGTGTGGGGGTGAACAAGGCCTGGCCGAGCATGGAGCCGGCCAGCCAGCCGATGGAGGCACCCGAGAGCCCCAGGACCGTGCCGGTGATCGCCGCCGCGCCGGCCAAGGAGCCCACCGCTGCCAGTGCAAGGACTGCCATCAGACGACTCCTGGCAGCGCAAAGGCCGCCACAAACTGCATGGAAGGCCCGAACATGAGGCGGGTCTCAATCACCCGGCCCGGGTCGCTGGCACCATGGATGATCGACAGGCCGCCATGGCGGTAGTCGCCCAGGATGCCGAAATGCTGCGCACCCTGATCGAAACGCGTGACCACGACATCACCCGGAGCCATGGCGTCGCGGCCGATTTCGGTCATGTGCATGGCTGCGAGGCGCATGAGCGTGCGGCCGTCCGGTGTCTCGGCGTAGCCCTGCACATCGAAGTCCGGTGGCACCAGGGCGAGCTCGCGCGCCACACCAATGACCAGCCCGATGCAATCCACGCCGGCCCCCTTGACCCGAGCCAGGTGGTGAAATTTCGTCCCTATCCACGACCTGGCGACGGTCACGACCATTTTCTTGTCGATCATCAGGACCCCGCCAACTGGTCGACGCCAGGCAGATGCGGCTCGCCCTGGAAGTTCAGCACGTTGTTGAATTTGCCAACGCAGTCCTCGGCGAGCCGTTTGCGGCAGCCCGGGTACACGGTGAAGGTGTCGCCGATGCCAATCGCCTGGACCATGGGCAGCGACAGGGTGATGGTTTTGTCAGCCGCGAAGACCTTGACTTTCTGCGACAGGCCCACATTCAAACCACTGGTGAATGTCAGCAGCCCTTCTGCGAAGTAGTCGGTAACTGAACCGGACGCCCCGAACACAAACACCTGGTTGTTGGCAACCGCGCTGACCGACCCGGTCACCGTCAGGCTCGGGATGTTCACCGTGCACATGGCGTCACCCACGCGGGCACGGCAGGTGCGGCTCGACACGGATCCGATCGGCTGCTGCAGGTACTGCTGCAGACCACGCAGTTCGGCGTGGATGACGCCACGTTGCAGACTGACATCCCCCACCGTGCCGACCATCAGCACGGTGACACCGTCCGCAATGCTGTTGCGGTTGAGTTTTGAAATCACGAAGGCCGCGTTGCGCCACAGACCACCGAGAACATCGGCCTGGCTGAAAGTGCTGCCATCGTCCAGTGTGGTGAGTTCCAAGTTGTCGACAGCAAGCCCCGCGCTATGCACGATGCTGGAAACGTCCAGGCCAGGGGAGGCCCGGTACACCACGCCGCCCGACACCACATCCGCGTCCGCACTGGTGAACGCGAACACCGTGGCGTCCAACCGGGTGATCTTGAGCAGGTACGACACCGTGGTCGTTCCCAGCGCCATGTGCGCGGCCAGGTTGATGGGGATGGTCCTCATTCCCGGATCTCCATCAGGGTGACGCTGGGCCCGGCCAGCAGCCGGGAGCCTTCCGGGCCGCCGACCACCAGCTCCCAATCGACCTCGTCGCTGGCGAAATGCACTGGAACGTACATGGCACCGCCCCACGTCAACGTTTCGGACGCCTGTGGATATTTGAAACCACTGCCGCCACTGGTCCAGGCCAGAGCCGTGGTAGCCACGGATAGCGTGTAGACGTTCAGGCCCGCACCGGTGATGGCCGTGATCGCGTGGCTCAGGCCGTTGAGGACAGCGGCTGCCGTGCCAGTCAGTCCGCCAAGGTACAGGCGCTGGCCCACGATCAGCCCGGCAAGGGCCGCTGCGAGAGTGACCTGTGTGGTGGCCCCCACCGTGACGGCCGTGACTGCGCTGGAGGCGTCCGCCACAAACGTGACCGTGCCGGTCGTGAAGTTCACAGCGGCATTGCCAGCCGATGCTCCCAGGGTGACCGTCGCACCGGCACGTTTCAGCGTGGGCGTGGCCTGTGGGCGCGTGACTGCCCGGTCCTTTGTGCGGCTGGTGCCTGCCGCCGTGTACCGTTTGTGCATCTTGTACGCCGGTACGCCATACCCCAACCCGATGGTGCCGACCAACGCCGTGGTGAAGGGGTACAGCAACCCTGAGGCCGGATCCACCGCTGCGTCCTTGGGGTCGGCCAACAACATGCCGTAAGCACCACCCTCGGTGACTTCGAACAGGCCCTCCAGCGTCTGCCACTGGCTCACCAGCATCGGCACGAATCCGACTTCGTACTGGCGCAGGGTGCGGGCCCACGCGACGTTGATCTGCATCTGGCCGTTCTGCGCCTGGGTGCGCACGTTGCGCCGAACCTGTTTGCCCCGAATTCCGGCGGCCAGCACACTGCTGGGCACGATCACATCAGCGAACACGGTGATCGCCATTACAGGTTCCTCCCGGCGTGCTCGAGCTGGCGGCGTGCATCGGCGGCGGCCTGCAGGGTGGTCGCGCGTGTGTTCCCCGGCGCGAATGCCTGGTGGATGTTCACGATCACGGTATTGCCCGCCGATCCGCCTCCGCCTGCGCCACCGTTGGGCGTGACGCTCCCCGGCGTCGACCCCATCATCAGGAACTGGCGTCCACCCATGCTGAGCATCTCAGGCCCGCGCTCGTTCACCTCGTACAGGCCCCCGGCAGACACTGAGCCGCCGGATGCACGCGCGCCAAAAATGCCATTGAGAATGGAACCGACGAATCCACCGAATCCGCTGCCGGTGCCAGTGCCGCCGCCTGCTGTCGTTCCCATGCCACCTTGAATGGACTGCAAGAGCGGCGTCATGATCTGCTGCTTGATGATGATGCGGGTGATGTCGGCAACGATGGAGTTGGCCAGCGCCGAGAAACTGAGTTTCCCGGTCATTACGAACTGGACCAACGCATCCTCCATGCCCTTGAAGGCATTGGTCATGGCACTCTCGATCTGCGCTCCGACGTTGGTGGCGTCCTCCGCGTACTTGCGGAACGCCTCGCTGGCACCAAACGCCACGGTGCGCTGGCGGGTGTAACTCTCCTCGATCAGGGCCAGGGCGCGCACCTTCTGGGCTTCGGTCTCCAGAATCGCCCGGTCCATGTCGGCCTGGGGCAGGTTCTTGTTACGCATGGCGTAGAGGCGCTCTTCCAGGGCCAGTTGCAAGCGGCGTTCTTCGGTGAGCTTGGCGACCTCCACAGTGCTGCGACCCAGCAAGTCGATCTGGAACTGGGCTTGGTCGTTGGACAGCTGGTACTGACGTGCTACGGCCGTGGTGGCCAGGTCGAACTCGCGGTAGGCCCGGGCCTGCTCCAGCACCGAGTCGGTCAGTTGCTTGTTGGCCGCCAGTTCCGCAGTAGCGCGCTTGACCGCAACCTCCGAGAGTTTGTTGCGCGCGTCCTGGACATCGACGTCCTTTTTGGCCTGCGTGATGTAGATGGCGATGGCCGCCGCCTCCCTGTCGTAGGCTGCCAGTTCTGCCGTGAGTGCGTCCGCAATCAGCATCTGCTTTGTGCTGTAGTACTGGTTGGCGTCCAGATACTCCTGCTGGTAGTACGACTGCAGGACCTGCTCACGGTTTTGCAGTTGGGCCTTCTCAGCGGCGATGAATGCCTGCTGGTCGCGGATCTTGCCTTCCAGCATCTTCTTGGCGGGATCGTCGTTGGGGCCCGTGCTGCCCGCACCTCCCTTGGTGGGATCGAAGTTGACGCCTGGGCGCTTTGTGGTGGCTGCACCACCCCGGCCCTCCCGACCCCAGGTCGACGCCGCCGCACCCGCTGCCGCATTGATGGCGGCGAAGCGCTGTTTGAGGTCTTTCTCCATGGCCCGAGAATCGAAATCCCAGGCATCCGCATAGGCCTGGTTGGCGTTCTTGAGCACGGCGTTGCGCTCATCAAGTGCCTTCTTGAGCGGCCCGGTGCCGTTCGCAATCAGGTCGTATGCCTGCCCGGGTGTGGCATCCAGGAACTGCAACGCAAACTTGCTGTCGGCATAGACCACCTGGAAACTACGGGCCACTGCGAGCGCCGCCTTGGCCACCCCATTCAAAGTCTCGATCAGGATGGCCAGCGCAATCGCCGCATCTTGGGCGAACTCGCTGATCGACCCATCGGCGGCCAGGGAGTCGATTCCCTTTTTGAGCCCATTGTTGGCCTTGAAGGCCTCCAGCATCGCCTCGGTCACGGCGTTGAACACCGGCAGCAGTTCCAGGGCGATGCGCTTGACGATCGCACCCTGGGCCACCTCCAGGCGCACGAGGTTCTTCTCATAATCGTCTGCTGCCACCGCCTGCTCGCGCGTGACTTTGACCTGGTACTCGCCCACATCGGCCAGATCCTTGGCCACCGGCAGCAAATTGGCACCGGACTTCCCCAACAGTTGCATGGCAAGCGCCGTCTTGCCGGCACCGTCGGCATACTGCGCCAGGCGGTTGGAGATCAGCAAGAACACCTCGTCGGGCTGCTTGCCCCGGATCTCGTCGATCCGGATGCCAATGGCGCGAAACGCCTCGGCGCTCTTTTCACCACCGTTCTCCGCATCCACCATGGTTTTAGCCAGCTTTTGCAGGCCAGTTGCCAGGCTCTCCGTGTCGGTGCCGGAGAGTTTGGCAACCGAGGCCAGGGCTGAGAGCCCCTCCACCGTGGCACCGGTGCGCTCGGAGAGCGCCTGCAGGCCGGCGGCAGACGCAATGACGCCCTCGATCTTGCTTTTGATCGCGTCCAGGGTCAGGCCCACTACCAGGCCCGCCCCCAGGGACCGAAAGGCGGTGTTGACGAAGCCGATGCTCTTGTCTATTTGCGCCATTCGCGCTTCGGCGACTGCCGCGGCTTTGCCCAGATCGGACTGGAACCGAACGATGTTCGCCTCCAGGGAGACGACAAGACTGCCGAGGTTGGACATGAGGGCTCTATTTCGCTTTGAAGAGAACTTGTTTGATCAGGCGGGACTGCTGTTCGGCGTCTGGCATCAGCAACGCGCCGTCCACCGTCGAGGACTGATGCACGTCGCTCCAGGGAAGGAAGTCGACAGGTCGATAGGGATCCGGGTGGCGCTTGGCATCCCGGTTGACGTTGGCCAGCGTCGACACAGCGATGCCATGGCGCTGGTCCGCGACCAGTTCACCGAAGGGCTCCAGCGCGTAATACGCGCGCCACTCGGTCAGCTCCGCGCTGTCGATCTGCGCCAGCAGTTGGCGCACCGTCTTGCCCAGGGCCAGCGCTAGGCGGAAGTAGAACTTGCGCTCAGGCCGGCCACGGAGTTTTTTGCTGCAAGGTCTTCCGCCTGCGCACCCAGGCCATTGATGCGCTGTGCGGCATTGAAGACGCGCTCCAGGGCAGATGCCGATTTCAACGCAAGGCGGTCGACATCACTGACATCGAACACACGGTTGCCAGCCTCGTCCACGACGGTGAGCGCCACCAGCTTGGCGCGCATGTTGGTCATGTTGGGTTTGCGGGTGCCATCAGGTAGCGTCGTGATCATGCTGGCCTCGAAGGCGTCGCGATCGGCACCGGTCATGGTGCGCACAAGAACATCGCCGCCCCATTCCTGAACGTGGACGGGTTCGCTTTGGAGGTCGTTGGCCTCCAGGATTTGGTCTTTGGTGAGGGTCATGGTAATGATGTCAGAGTCCAGTGATTGCGCCGGAGATGCGAATATCGACTGCGGTCTTGGCCACCGCATCAACGCCACCGGCGAGCGAGAATTTCTTGACAAAGCCGGTGAACGTGATCACGGCAGCGTTGGGCAATGTCAGCTTGAAGTTGGACAGCAATCCCGACACCTGTTTGGCACGTAGGGCAACGTGGCCCGCGTTCGCACTGTCGTAGTCGATGTTGATGCTGAATGCACCCGGATCAGTCAGCCCCAGCTTGAACTCCTTGGCCACGCTGTCCAGGTTGGTGACTTCGATTTCAGTGGCAGAGCCATCAAAGCCGGAGAAGTCCTTGACGTTGGCGATGTTGGTGAAAGTCACGGGCGTGGCCGTCCCACCTGATGTGTAGGCCAGGCCGGTGGTGTCGACCAGCAGCGCGAAGGTGTTGGTGGTCTTGCTGACCACGCTGAAGCTCAGGCCGTTGAACGACGCGGCGGCCGTGCCCACCAGGGCGGCGATTGTGACCACGTCGCCGTTGACAAACCCGTGCGCGGCACTGGTGAAGATGGTTGGATTGCCTGCCGCCATCGCGGTGATGGTCTTGGCACCACCGGTGCCAGTGCCAATGGCAAGGATGGAGCCCTGGGCGGAGATTGCGGAGGATGGCATGGTTTACCTTTCAAAAATAGTGACGGTATGGGTCAGTGCCACAACGAGTAGTCGTGGCTGATACGAAACAACTTGACCTGGTCCTCAAAGAAGTCCTGCAGCAGGATGGACACGTTCTGCACGGACCAGGCGGACATCAAGACGTCGACCTGGGCGGCGATGGATGTCGCGTCCGCATACGTCGTGGCGTAGACGTCAATCTGCATGCGGGTGTTGGTGAGCCCCGAGTTGCCCGACAGGACAACTTCCTGGTTGCTGCTGATGCGCTGGTAGGTGATGTACGGCTTTTGGACGCCATCGGGCGCTGTCAGCGGATAGACGCGCGCACCGGCGGCCGTGGCACCGGATAGGAGCGTCAGGACTTGCTGTGCAATCGTCATCTGCGCACCTTCAGCTTGGCGACTTCCAGCGGGATGCGGCGCGCGAGGTAGTCTTTGATGGCGGCCACAGCATCACCCTTGCGCGCCTCGAATGCCGGGCGCAAGAAGGGACGCGCTGCCATCTTGGCCGTACCGAACTCGACGAAACGCGCGTACCAGGCGTCCTGGGACAGGTTGCCCTTCTTCCCCTGGTTGCGGTACTTCTTGCCCTTGCGCACACTCACGATGAAGGTCTGGCGGGTCAAGCTGGACAGTTCCCTGATCTGCTTTTGGTACACCGAGCGCTTCAGGGTCCCCGGCGGCGACTGCCCGACACGCTTGGGCCCCTCGGAGACCGGTGCCCGGCTTTGCGCCTCCTTGCGGATGACCGTTGCGCCGGCACTGACCGAGCCGCGCAGGACGTTGCGCGCGATGCGCTCCGGCAGTTCCTTGAGGGCGGCCTGGAGTTCCTTGAGCCCCTGGACGTGTTGCACATCAGCCATCGTTCAATCCCTCGCTGGCGCTGATTTGCACAATGCCGTGGCGCTCGTCGATGTTCAGGGCACCGATGATGTTGAACACCCTGTTCCCAAACAACACCCGCATGGCGGCCACGGCTGTGGGGTTGGCGAACTGCGACCGGTACCGAACCGTGATCCGGTGCGAGATTTCACTTTGCACCGCCTGCGCTGCAAACAGTTCCCGCACCGACAGGGGCTCGACGCGCGCACGGGTGGTGAAGGCGTCCGTCCAGGTGGTGACCTGCTGCCCGTAGCTGTCCACTGCCCCATCGCGCGTCTGGAATTTGACGCTCTTGCGAAACATGCCGGCCGTCATGGTTCAGACCAGCGCCTGCCAATAGCCGTCCAGCAGGCCGTCGAAGAACGGCACCTTGGCAACCGTCACACCCCGCTCGGTGACCACATCCTCGCGAATCGCGTACAGGGAGCCGATGCGCAACATGATCCAGTGCACCAGACCCTCGGGGACGGATGCAGCCGTTGCCCCATACCCGGCCGTGAAATTGACCGTCACCGCAGCAATTTGCGGCAAAGTGACGGGCCAGACCTGTCCGAACTTGGGTTGCAGCCGAGCGAGCACTCCCGACAGGTCGGCGGCGTAGTCGGCAGGCGGCATGGTCTGCAGCGTGCCGGCCATGTCCAGGTACGTGATGCTGTCGATGCTCTGGATGGGACCGTGCTCCAGGAACAGCAGCCCACCGGAGGTCCAGTACCCCGGGAACGCATCGAGCACCAGACTCCACTGCTGCGTGATGAAGCTTGACCGGGTACGGGTCTCGGCGTACTGGCGCGCTGCCGCCGTGATCCGATTGATGGTCAGATCGTCATCGGTGAAGTCCTGGTCAACGTTGAGCTGGCGCTTGGCGTCCGCCAGGGTCAGCGGCTCGATGGCAGGACCCACCAGTCGGTTGTATGCCATCGGTGCTCAGTGGTTGATGCGGGCCGGTCAGCCGATGATCTGGACCACGCCGGCCTGATCGAACGCATCGGCCGATGCATACCGGGGATTGACACCGAGCAGTTGGCCCGACACCAGGCTTGCGGCCACGCCCACCGTGAGGGTCAGGCGCACAAACCCGAAGTTGTTGGCGTTGTCGACATCCTCTGGCTTGAGGTTGATGAGGGCCTGCTTGTTGTCACCACTGGCCTTGAGGATCTGCACGATGGCCTTGGTGGCCACATCCTTGACACCGGTGCCAGCGTTGTCCTGGGCCTGCTGCACCTTGGCGTCCAGCGTGGCGGAAGCACCCAGAACGCCGGTCTGGATGACGGCCAGGAACGTGTGGAAATTGACCACATTGATCCAGGGCGTGGACACGGTGCCCACACCTTGGCTGATGGGATCGATGGTGGCGAGAATCGACAGCGCTTCGCTGCCCTTTGCATTGGGGAACATGGAAATCTCCTGTGGGGATAAAAACGGGAATGGAAGGACGGGGCGAGAGTTGGCACTCAGGCCCCGCCGTCAGTCGTAATGCGTCTATCGCGCGCCGAGCTGGATGAACGGCGACAGGGTGTTGCTGCCCTTGGCCGGCGAGATGGCGCTGGTGATCTTGGACTGGCCGTCCATCCGGAACGTGGTGCGGAAGGCGGTCAGATCTGCATCGAAGTACAGATGCATCGAGGTCGCGGTCTGCATGCCACCGGCCTTGGTGATCGTCTGGTAGTACGACAGATCGACCAGCATCACGTCGCCCTGTGCGGTGAAGCTGCTCGCGTGCTGCGACACGAACACCGGGCGGCCCAAGAGAGTGCCGTAGGGCGAGGTCTGGATACCGCCGACCGACTGGCCCGTGGGCAGGTAGATCGGGAAGTTGCCCAGGGACAGCGTAAAGAGCGCCGGCAGCACATCGTTGTTGATGATCCACACCGCGTTGTTGAACGAGCCCGGGGGCAGGCGCGCGATCATCTTGGCCAAGTTCTGCGGCACCAGGGTGAGCGTTGCCTGGCCGGACTCCTTGACCACGGTGACGACCGCGCCGGCGTTCATGCACCCCACCGGGATGCCGTTGCCGGCACCGAACAGGATCGACTCGTTGGCCTTCCAGCGAATGGACAGGGCCACCTTCTGCGGCAAGTAGCTGGTGAGCGCATTGGCGTCGTCCAGCAACTCGTCCGTGGTGGGTACCAGCGCCATCAGCTTTTTGAGGCGCAGCGTGGCAAGACCGAGCACCGGCTTGGTGGGAACGCCAGAGGCTGCCTCTCCCTGCCAGTAAGCCCGGATGCCGTTGGTGCCCCACGGCGTGGTCTCGTCCTTGGGGAAAGCCATGCTGTTGCCGCTGATCTCGACGTTGTCGGTGAGCGGCAGGAGGGAATCCTCGCCCAGGGACAATTTGAAGATCTCCTGCGAGAACTGGGGCGGCACCAGGAAGCCGCCATCCTGGCCGGCAGCCTCGTTGCTGAAGGTCGACGGTGCTGCCGCACCAATGCCATGGGGCAGCAGACGGGCGTCCAGCGACTGACCCGGTTTGTCGGCCTGGTACACCGCCTGCATGAATTCGCCAAGCGAGTAGAACCCGCGCTTGGCGTCGCCCTCGCGGTTGTCGGTGACGATGGGGCCGATGGCACTGGCGATGCCGATGCGGGCCTCGTCGGCGATCAGTGCGGCTTCACGGTCGATCGATGCGGATGCGGCATCGATGCGGGCTCGAAGGGCATCGAACGCAGCGACCTCCTCGTCGGTCATGTCGCGGTTGTCGGCCGCGACGCGGTCGGTCAGGGCGCGTGCCTCTTTGACCAGGGATGCCTTGCGAGATTGGAACTCGCGCAGTTGCTTGCTCATGAATAGTTCTCCAGAAATGAAAAAACCACCCGAAGGTGGTTGGTTTGGGGTACGACCGTCGGGTCGTGTCAGCGATTGGCGTGGCCCAACGGGGCCTCGCCGAAACTACAAGATCTCAGTCAACACCTTGCAGGACAGCGATCAAGGGACATTGAATTCGCCCCCGCACTGCACAGCATCGGTCGACCAGGTCGACCAGCGCGGCTTCCATGCCTTGCAAATCGGCCAGTTTTGCGCGCACATCGATCAGTTTGTGCAGTGCCTGCTCGCGCGCTTCATCGCAGTGCGTGCCATCTTCGAGCTTTAGCAATTGGGCAATTTCGTCCAAGTTGAACCCCAGCCTCTGTGCTGCCTTGATGAACCGAACCCGCCCCAGGTCAGCAGCGCCATATCGCCGCACGCTGTCAATCGGCCGCTTTGGCTCATGCATCAGGCCTTTTCGCTGGTAGAAGCGAATGGTTTCCACATTTACACCCGCCTCAGCGGCCAGTGCGCCGATGGTCAGGTTTGCCGAAGATGTGTTCATGGGGCTTGACTCCGTACTTGAGTACGGAGGTAAGCTTAAGGCATGAATTCAACAGTTCAACAAAATCCTGCGGGCAAAACCGGTCTTCGCGCACTGGCGGCCGGCGGTATTGCTGCCCTGTTGGCGTCCACCTGCTGCCTGGGTCCGCTGATCCTGATCACACTGGGTTTTTCCGGGGCATGGATCAGCAATTTGACGGTTCTCGAACCGTTTCAGCCAATTTTCATCGGGGCTGCATTGTTGGCCTTGTTCTTTGCCTGGCGGCGAATCTGGCGCCCTGCCGCCAATTGCGCGCCGGGCGATGTGTGTGCGCTGCCCCCAGTCAAACGCGCCTACCAGTTGCTTTTCGTGATGGTCTGTGCGCTGCTGTTGCTTGCCATAACATTTCCCTTTTTCGCCCACTGGTTTTACTGAAAGGACTCGCCGTGAAAAACCTATTCACCGCCCTCACCATCGCTGTTGCGGCTATTCCGGCCAGCGCCGCAATCAAGACGGTCACATTGGCGGTGCCGTCAATGGACTGCCCGGTATGCCCGATCACTGTCAAAAAGGCATTGACGCAAGTGCCGGGAGTCAGCCAGGCCAGTATGAACTTCGACAAGCGTCAGGCGGTGGTCACGTTTGACGACACAAAAACAACTATTGGAGAGCTGACTCAATCCACCAAGAATGCGGGCTATCCGTCCAACTTGATGGTTGACGCAAATTGAACCCCGTCACACTGGAGTCCACACTGACTTGCCCGGAGTGCGGATTTTCCAAAGCCGAAACGATGCCGACCGACGCGTGCCAGTGGTTCTATGAGTGTACGCAGTGCCATGTGGTGCTCAAGCCACTCGCAGGTGACTGTTGCGTGTTTTGTTCGTTTGGAACCAATCCCTGCCCGCCAATTCAGGAGAGTAGCGCGCAAGGCGGTTGCTGTCGCTGACGACATCGCCGGTGCCAGCCATTTTTCATTTCAGCAGCGTCGCCCCAACAGTTGCCAGTGCGCGCTGCGCCTGAGCCAAACGATTTGCTGTGGGTTTGGCCGTTCCTTTAGCATCGCGCCGCATTTTTCTGACGACGTCATCAAATGTGGCGACACCGTCGACCATGTTCTGCGCCATCGCCGCGTCGGCCCCCAACACACGCCCCTGACCCATGCCGTCACGCACCTGTGCGATTGGCACTCCGCGCCCACGCGCAACCCCCTTGGTGAACGCCGCGTAGTAGTCGTCGACCCGGGATTGCATGAAACCTTGTGCATCCGCATCCAGCGGCGCGTACGGATTTCCCTCCACCTTGTACTTTCCCGCCGAGATCAACGTTGGGGCGACTCCCTCGGCGGCCAGGGCCTGCGAATAGTCGAAGTGCGCCTGCCAAACACCGATGGAGCCTACCTCGCCGCCAGGTGTCACGTACAACTCGGACGCAGCACAGCCGATCCAGTACGCCGCCGACGCCGCCAGACTGTTGGCAACCGCCACCACTGGCTTCTGCGACCGCGCGCTGATGATCTCGTCAGCCAGTTCGGCCACGCCATAGACGCTGCCGCCCGGGCTGTCGATGTCGATCAGGATCTGGCTGACCGTGTCGTCGGCCAGCGCCTGGCGCAGCGCCGACGCAAACTGCTGCGTGCTCACGCTACCCGGGCCCGACACATCCTCGACCATATTCCCGCGCTGCGTGACCACGCCGTACAAGGGCAGGACTGCAATGCCTCCGCTGGACAGGGCGCTGCTTGCATGGCGTCGCGCATCGCGCAGTACCCGGTCCGTCTGGATCGCGAACATCGTCTCGTCACTTGCCTGCTCGCCCGCCGACCAACGCCGCATGACGGTGGCCATCGCGCTCAGGCGCTCGGGCATCAGTGCCCAGGGCGTGGACAGAAATTCGGACATCAGGAGTGCGGTTTTCATATGGTGGTTCTCAAGCGGCCAGCAACAGCGCTGCGGCAATGCGCGCCTTTTGGCGGTTTCGTGGAATTCGGTTGTCAACATCTGCCTGCCCCTGGGCTCGGCCCGGGCCCTGTGTGCACGCGCCGGTGCCAACTATCGGCAGCAAGACACGCGCGAAGCCATTGGCAGCACCGTGCCCCTGGCCGGACTGGCATTGCCCGCCAATTTCAATCGCCGCTCGACCGCGCGTCTGTGCGCCGCCCTGCGACGACTCGCCGTGCCCGCCAATTTGCAGCGGTGGCCACCACCGACCGCGGGAACGACCAGCTCCCATGTAGGCCACCGCCAACTCGGCATCGGCGGCACCATCTGTTTCCTGACTGCCCTGGCCACTGGCACCGTTGCCCACGACGGCCACATCAACGTCTGTGCCGCTGATCGACTGGCCGCCTTGACCCGTGGCCACACCGCCAGCGAAAGTCAGAGCGGAGGCAATCAGGCTCGACTGTCCACCCTGCGCGGTGCCGCCAACACCATCCAGTACCTGGCTGGCCGTGCCGATGGCACCTGAACTGCCCTGGCCCGTGACCGCGTTGCCGATGAACGCCAGCGCCGCCATACCTGCGCCGCCCAGGACTTGTGATCCCTGCGCCGTCGTCGCCCCGCCAACAATGTTCTGCGTTGCGGTGCTCGCAGTCGTCTGGCTGCCCTGCGCGGCAGCCGCTGTGCCAACAAAGGCCAGCACAGCCAGACTGCCAACGCTCTGACCACCCTGTGCGGCGACGCCAGCACCGGCAATGGCCTGGACGCCGACACCCAAGGCACCCTGGGATCCCTGCGCGGTCGCAGCAGCTCCCGCGACCGTCAGTGTCCCGGTGCCAGCTACACCATGCCCACCCTGCGCAGTGGCCGCAGTACCCGCAACCGGCGCTGGACCAGCACCGCCAGCTGCCAGCAGCAAGGACATCGTCTACCTCCGTGGCTTGTCTGCCGTTGTCACTCCCGGCTGATCGCCCATTTCAATAACTCGCCATCTCGGCCAACTCGATGTTCACGTGCAACTGGATCACGCCGGCCGCGCCCATAGCAATCACGTTGGTGATCACCAGGCCCTCGTTTTGCGCAAGGATCATCGGGTGGTCGCCCGCGTCATGGGACAGCAATTCGATCTTGGGCATGGATGTGCCAACGCCACTGCTGGTCCCTCCCGCATTGCCCATGGACACGGTCTCCAGCGTACGGGTGCCTGCGGTCAGCGCGCCTGTCGACGCGATGCGGATGTCCGGTGCCGATGCGATATTCGTGAAACTGAGGCGGTGCTTGTTCTGGCCAGCGACATAGAGCGACGTGCCGCCGCTGTCGGACACCGTGAACCCACTGGCACGCAGCATCTGGTAGACCAGGCCCTGTGCCGCCGTGAACGCAGTCGTCGTGACAAACCCCACCTGCACCCGGCGCACCATCAGCAGGTTCGCGCCAGTATTGCGCAGCGAGAACACAGGACCATTGGCGGCCACTGCGGTCAGCGCGCCGGACGCCGCCCCATAGGACAGCCAGTTGATGACATCTATCGGCCGGATACTGACCCGCGCAGCCTTGAAGGCGGCATCCACCTCCTGGATCGCCGCGCCTGTCCCAATCAGTTGAATTGCCATTGTGTCTTCCTAATTCCAAACCCAGGCCACGGTCCACAGTCCATATGCTCGACCCGCATTTGCAAGCGCGAAGATGGTGAATCCTGTGCCCGCAACGATGTCACCGGACACCACCCGTGGCGGATCGACACGGTGTTCGTCCGCCGAGTGGTCGGCACTCGCCACCGGCAGGATCCAGGCCTCGACCAGACTGCCAGCCGAAATGCCGGTCTGCCCGGTGATGACCACCTTGGCCTCCGGCGCGCCCGGAAACGGGCCGAAATCAACCGTTGTCGTACCCTGGGTGGCCACTCAGAGTCCCCTACGAACCGGCAGTGGCTTTGGCCACCGTGTGCGTGAAGCTCGACACACTCACCGTGGCACCCGAACTGATGGCGACGCTGTTGAGACTCAGGTTCGGCGTGTTGCCGGCCACATCCACCGTGCCATCGAACACGACCGTCGTGCCGTCCGACTTCAGACAGCGAAACCAGGTCGCCGTGGCGCTGGCCGCCGCCGTCGCGCTGGTGATGGCGTTGAAGGTGATGACGCCAGCCACCGCCGCCGGGGCGGCAGTGACGGCAAAGCGCAGCTCGGCCAGCATCGTCTGCCCTGACAGTGCGGTGTCCGCATTGGCGGGCTGACCGGTCGAGTACAGGCGCAAATAGCCGTTTGCCAGCAGGGCAGCGAGCGCATCCGCCTCGGCATTCACGCAGGCGTTGGAGAGTTGGGTGTTTTTTGCCATGTTTAGTTTTCAGTCAATCTTTGCGCCGGTGATCTCACCGTTGGCGTCGGTCTCGAAGTGGACTTGGCCGCCCCGTTCGATGCGCACATGCACCTGGGCTGGTTCCACGGCCACCTGGGGTGCCGGCACGTTCACGGTGATCTGGGGTGCGATCCACTGCTGCGACAGCGCCGCCAACAGTCGGTCGGCATCCGTGCGCGCCGCGCCAGGCGCATGCACGCCAAGGTCAATCAGGCTCGCCAGGGCGCGCGCCTCGATGCCGGCAAGCAGGGCAGGAGTGCCATCGGCCGCCAGCACACTGAGCATCCGCTCGCAGTGACCGCGCGCAGCGTCCAGACCGATCCCCAGGGAATCGGCCACGTAGGCAGCGTGATCGGCGTAGAAGGCCCTGGCCGCCGTTGCCACATCACCGCCACGTTCCTGGGCCCGGGTCAACGCCGCAGCTTCCTTTCGCGCGATGCGCGACGCCACCCGCTCGACCACCACCCGCAGGCGCTGTGATGCGGCGTCTTTGTCATCGCTGTCGTCAGGCTGTGCATCCTTGGCATCAGCCGGGTTGGTCGCCTTCGCCGGGTCCGGCGGCTCCTGCCCCTCTTCGACCATGTTCAACGGCCGCAGGGGTTCGTCCAAGCCGTCCATCGGATTCAAGTTCTCGGCGATCCGCGCCTCGTTGCGCGTCAGCCAGCCGTTCTGGATACCACTCTGGTAGTAACTCGAACGGCTGGCCGCATCCCCTCGCATGAGGTTGGCGAAGTCAAACTCGACCTCCAGGTCGTCGCCATCAAGCAGCAGCTCGGATTCGATGCTGGCCTCCCAGCGTTCCGCCCACGGCGTCATCGTGTGCATTACGAATTCCAGACTCTGCTGCTCGATGTTCGAGAACGTTGCCCGGTCCAGGTCCGCGATCATGTGCGGGGGCACCCGGAACAGGCGGGCGATGTCCGTGATCTGGAATTTGCGCAGCTCCAGGAACTGTGCATCCCGGTTCGTGACACCTACCTCGTGGAACTTCATGCCGTTCTCCAGGACGAGCACCTTGCCCCGGTTCGCACCGGACTGCGCCGCCTGGTAGGAATCACGGAACACCTTCTTGGCCTCCGAGTCCTTGAACGACCCTGGAAACTCGATCCATCCACCAGTCGGCTTGGCATCGTTGGCGAAGAACCGTGCACCGTAGTCCTGCGCCGCCAATGCCATTCCCAGGCTCTCGCGCGCCAGGTCGATGGGGCTCATGCCCATCAATCCGTCTGATGACAGCCCGCGCAGGTGCCAGATCTCCCCGCGCGGCAGAACAGTCTCCACCCCGAGCCGGTCCGTCACCCGGTACCGGTAGTCACCAGCGGGGGTCAACTCCATCTTGATCCGGTCCGGATGGATGGGCACCAACTCCAGAATCTCACCCCGGCTGTTGGCCACGATCCGGTTGTAGGCGTTACCCCGCAGCGCCAGGTGGCCCTGGAGCATCTCGCGCCACTCATACGGGTTCTGGTGCCGATTCGGGCGTTTGGCAATCAAGCGGTACAGCCAGTGGTCGGTGACCTTGTCCTTGCCGCCGTCCGCGCGCTGGCGGTAAATCACCAGGGGCAGCGACGCCATGGTCTCGGCCAGGATGCGCACGCTGGCGTACACCGCCGCCAGACGCAGCGCGTTGTCCGCCGAGACCCGGATGCCGCTGGATGTGCGCACCGTGACGGGTTCGAACCAGAAGTCCCCAAAGACAGAACGGTCGCCGGAGGACGCCATCCACCGGGACACGAAACTGAACATTCCCATCAGAGCATCACCAGTTCATAGTCTGCGCCCAGGACCACATTGGTGCCGGGCGTGATCGCGCGCGAGATGCCCATGATCAGCGCCACGATGCCGTCGATCTTGTTCTCCGGGCGTTCCTTCCTCGGATAGATGTTGTCCTTGGCATCCAGGTGGGCCACCACGTTGCTGGCCATCCAGCCCAGGACCGGACAGCCGTCGTGGATCAGTTTGTTTTGCAGCACCAGGGCTTCCAATGTCTTCATGGGCTCGGAGAAATTGAGGACCGTAGGGCGCACTTCGATCATTGGCAGGCCCTCGCTCATCATCCGGGTGGACAGTTGGGTTGCCTGGAATGGATCGAAGGCCACCGCCTGCACCGAGAATCGCGACACAAACTCCAGCAAGTCAGCCTCGATCCAACTGAAATCGATCACATTGCCGGGTGTGACCGTCAACCGCCCGGCCGCCATCCACCCTGAGTACTGGCTGTTGCCGTTCGCATGCACAGTGTCCTCGGGCAGGTAGTACCGACCGAACACCGCAAACCCGCCGTCGATCTCCAGGTGCGGGAAAACCAGCAGCAGCGCAGCAATATCCGTCTTGCTGGCCAGGTCCAACCCGATCCAGCAGGTCTGGCCGGCGTAGGCCTCCAGGTCCAGCGACGAGTCGGCACACCGGTCCCAGGACCGCATGTCCATCCAGGCCGTATCCGCATTGACCCACTCGTTCAGGTGCTTGGTCTTGAAGTTGTTGACCGCACTGGGCATCTGCATGGCCTTGGCCTGCAAGGGGATCAGCACTTCCGGACGGACCGAGATGCCCCAGTTGGGGTTGGCCTTGATCAGCGACGCCTCCAGCGTCCAGTCATCGCCATCATCGAGCCCATAGACGATGCCAAACTGGCTGTCGTCCTGAAACACACCGTCCAGCAGCCGGGTCACAAAGGTGCGGATCTCGTAGCAAATGCCGGAACGATTGCTGCCGGCGGTCGTGATAACCCACAAGAGCGAGTTGTCGCGCTTGCCGGTACCGGTCTCCACCACGTCGTAGACCGTGCGGGTCTTGTGGGCGTGCAACTCGTCGATGCACCCGAAGTGGATGTTCAGGCCGTCCAGCGTCGACCCTTCAGCCGACAGCGCCTCGAACTTGGAGCCAGTCTTGAGCACATGGATGTTGTGGGCTCCCACCGTGACACCGAAGCGGCTGCGAAACCCCGCCGACTGGCGTGCCATGGTCTGCGCATCTCCGAACACGATCCTGGCCTGGTCACGAGTTGTGGCGAGCGAGTAGACCTCAGAGCCTCCTTCGCCATCGGCCGCCAGCATGTATAGGGCCAATGCCGAAGACAGTGTCGATTTTGCATTTCCACGCGGGATTTCGATGAAGGCCCGTCGGAACCGTCGCTTGCCGTCCGGCTTGACCCAGCCGAACACGGACGTCAGGATGAACACCTGCCACGGCTCGAGGTGGATCGGCACGCCAGCCAAAGGCCCTTTCACGTGTGGGAGGCGCTCAATGAACGCGCACACGTTGTCGCCAGGGGCGAACGACTTGCCGGACTTGTCCATCAGCTTCGGGTTGAACCGGTACGGACTGTCCTTTCCCTTGAACCGCTCCAGATCGTCAAGCTGGCGCTGGCAGGCCAGGCGCACCCACTTGCAGGTGAGGATCTTCTTGGCCACCACGTCCCGGGCGTACTGTCTTGCGACATTCGCGTAGCTGCGTGTCGCCATCAGCCCGCGATTTCCGACCAGGGATCCGAGTCACGCGGCGCGTCCGCCGGGATAGAGATGCGCGAGCGCGCAGCCGGGGTGAATCCCATCTCCGCCTCATACCCCTTCATCTCCAACGCCAGGTCCCGGATCACGTCCATCAATGGTGA
Organism: Rhodoferax sp.; assembly: GCA_043759735.1. GTDB lineage: Bacteria > Pseudomonadota > Gammaproteobacteria > Burkholderiales > Burkholderiaceae_C > CAISIP01. The sequence goes on along the minus strand of JAYUQC010000232.1, from coordinate 21,207 downwards.
CCGGCGCAGGATGCCACTCGGGGTCTTGATGATCATCCCAGACACCCCGGCGCGGTTGATCTTGGACAGCGCCTCGCGGTACAGGCCTGAGCAGTTCGACCAGCGCTCCAGCACTGCGCCATCAAGCGCAGACAGCAGGCCAGGCGGGGAATTGCCGACGGCGTAGTTCCACGCCTCCTTGGCGCTGTCAGACATGTACTCTGGCGGTGTGCACAGCGCGCCCGTTGGCTTGGGCTCGCGCGGGTTGGTCCGGCACTTTTGAAGGGTCCCCCTGATCTTCTTGACTGCGACCGGCAGGGGTTTACGACCAGGCATCATTGACAATCAATCTCTTTCAACACTTCTTTTTAATCGGAGACGCACATGATTGGCTACGCCACCGTCGGAACAAACGACCTGCCTCGGGCTGTCGCGTTTTACGACGCACTATTTGCCGAGGTTGGCATCAAGCAGCTCTCCAAATATCAACGTGGGATCGCATGGGGGCAGAGCTTGGACAAACCCAGCTTTGCTGTCATGACGCCATTCGATGGCAAGCCTGCAACGGTCGGCAACGGCGTCATGATCGGCCTGTACCTGTCAAGCGCCGATCAGGTCAATGCGATCCACGCCAAGGCGCTTGCGCTGGGCGGTGCTGACGAGGGGGCACCGGGCCCGCGCGGCGAGCATTTCTACGGCGCCTACTTTCGCGACCTGGATGGCAACAAGCTGGCCGCTTTCTACGTGAGTTGAACAACAGCGTTCGTGGTCTCGCGCGTCATATCGCACCAAAAAAATTTCCCCAATTTGCACGCGCAAAAATTTGTGCCACAGCACGAATCTTGCTTAGCGACCTGTAGAGATTTATCCCCCCTCCCCATCCCTCACTGGCCCGCAGTGGTCCCCATTGACCCGCAGTGGCCCTCATGGACTCAGGAGCCACGGTTGCGTCGGGCCCGCTCGCGTGCGGACTTCGCGTTATGGTCCGAGATACACAGTGCCTGGCAGTTGCTCGTGTCGAACCGTGCACCACCCTCCTTGATCGGCACCACGTGGTCTGCCACCACGGCCGCCACAACGCGCCCACGCGCCGTGCATTGCACGCACAGGGGGTGATCCCGCAGGAACGCCGCACGCACGGCACGCCACGCCGCTGACTGGTAGAAGCCACGCTCGGTGTCGAACCCACGCCGTGCCCGACCGTAGTCACGGTGCACGGCAGCACGGTGCGTGTCGCAGTACCCAGGGGTGGTCAGCACCGCGCCGCAACCAGGGTGCCGACACGGTGTTGGGGCAGCGCGTGGCATGGCATCAACACCCAGAAAAGAAGATTGAAACAGTTCGCAGAAGTTGTTGATCTTCTGCTTGGCTTGCGTGCTGGACAGCGCGTTACTACGAGCGTCATCAACGACGCCACCAGGAGAACCAAATGGCAAACACCAGCAGCAGCAACTTCACAGTCGACGAACTCGGCTTCATCCAGCTCGCACTGACCAAGGTCCTCGCGGCCGCAGCACGCGGCGAGATCGACCTCAACCAACTGGCCCGCAAGGAACTCGCATCGCGAGGCCTCGACAACCAGGGTGTCTGGGTCGGGTTCCCCCGCGCCAAGCAGATCCACAACGTTTGAGTGGCACGACCATGGACGCCGCCACCCTCAGAAAACTCTTCCAGCAAATCGCGCTGGAACATCTGTTCGTCGAAACCCTCGAGAGCCGCAACATGGACAGCCTCGACTTCCACGACGTCAGCGTGCGGGGTATCAAGAGCGCCCTGCAGGCCGCATTCGACGCGGGCAAGCAAGCCGCCAACACCACCAACCCCAAGCAGTAACCACCAAGGAGCATCACCATGACAAACCAACTCAGCCCATCGCAGCACATCATCCTGGCCCAGGCCATCCAGAACTCAGAGGGCCGACTCGACTGGTTCCCCGACAACGTCAAGGGCGGGGCTCGCAAGAAGGTCATCGACGCGATGTTCAACCGCGCCATGATCATCAACGACGGCACCAACTGGATCGTCGCCAACGCGGGCTACGACGCACTCGGCATGACCCGCCCAGTCTTCGATGGCCACACCGGCGCGAGCCAAGTCCTCGCCGACGAGATAGGCACTGAGGACCCGACCGACGCGGAGATCGATGCAAGCAACGTCGTCGATCCGGAGATCGAAGCCGCAGTGACTGCCATCGAGACCGAAGCACGCGCCGAGACCAAGACCCCACGCACCCGCGACAACAGCAAGCAGGCCACCGTCATCGGGATGCTCAAGCGGGCTGAGGGAGCAACCATCCAGCAGATCGTTGATGCGACGAGTTGGCAAAGCCACACAGTGCGCGGGACGTTTGCGGGGGCGTTCAAGAAGAAACTCGGGCTCACGATCACGTCTACCAAGGACGTGGGTGCGCAGCGCGTGTACCGCATCGGATCGCCAGATTGATTGAAACTTGCGGCAGAATTGACTTGGCTTATCAATCAATCAGCGCGTTACTACGGGTGTCGCAACAATCAACCCCAAGGACCCCACCATGAGCAACCTGGACCAACAAATCAGCGCCCTGCGCCCAGGGCAGGAAATGCGCCTCTCAGGCGACGAGACCGTCTGGGTCACCGCCGAGCGCAGCGGCGACGGCAAGTGGCTGCGTTTCGTGCGCAACACGCGCACCGGCTTCACGGTGTTTCGGCAAACTCGGTTCTGATACCAGGGTATCGAATGGCAACCCGTCCGATTGGCGGGTTGCTTGCTTGCCCGCAAAATCCTGAAACCTGCGGACGATGACATCGCAGTACTTCGGGTCCAACTCCATCACCCGAGCACGACGCCCTGACTTCTCGCACGCAATCACCGTGGTGCCTGAGCCGCCGAACGGATCGAGCACGAGATCCCGCGTCTTACTGCTGTTGCGCACGGCACGCTCCACCAGCTCCACGGGCTTCATCGTCGCGTGCAGATCGTTCTTGTGCGGCTTCTTGATCTGCCACACGTCACCCTGGTCGCGGGCCCCGCACCAGTAGTGGTCGCCGCCGTCCTTCCACCCGTACAGGATCGGCTCGTACTGTCGCTGGTAGTCGGCACGACCCATCGTGAACGTGTTCTTGGCCCAGATAACGAACGTCGACCACTTGCCACCAGCTGCGCGGAACGCCGACTGGAGGGTGTCAAGTTCTGACGAACTCATGGCGATGTACACCGCACCCTTGGTCACAGCCAGGATGTTGCGGCAGGCCATCTCCAGGAACGGCCCGAACTCCTTGCCCAGGTTGTCGTTCAGGATGGGGCGGTTGGTGCCACGCATCTTGTCCTTGGCGGTGTTAGCGTAATTGACGTTGTACGGAGGATCCGTAAACGTCATGTCCACCAGTTCATCGCCCAGCAGCAGTTTGTAGTCCTCGGCTTTTGTGGCGTCTCCGCACAGGACCTTGTGCTCACCCAGCAGCCAGACGTCGCCAGTGCGAGACACAGGGTTCTCCGTGACCTCTGGGACCTGGTCCTCATCGGTCAGGCCGTCGTTTTCACCATCACCGGCGATCAGCGCATCCCATTCGTCGGCGGTGAATCCGGTGAGGGCCAGGTCGAAACCAGCGTCCTTCAACTCTGCCAACTCAAGGCCCAGCAGTTCGTCGTCCCAGGATGCGTTCTCACCGATCTTATTGTCGGCAAGGATCAAAGCCTTGCGCTGGATGTCGGTCAGGTGGGCCATCGGCACCACCGGAACCTCGGTCATGCCAAGCTTGCGCGCTGCAAGCAACCTGCCATGGCCGGCGATCACATTGTTCTGGCCATCAACCAGGATCGGCGCACCCCAGCCGAATTCGACGATGCTGGCTGCGATCTGGGCCACCTGGGCGTCGGAGTGCTGCTTTGAATTCCTGGCATAAGGGATCAGCGCCGCGACCGATCGCAGTTCAATCTTGAGGTCATGTACCGCGTTACGCATGGGTGGACTCCCCGACGCCAAGGCGCTCTGCCGCCACCTCGGCGAACACCTGCCCCGTCGCCGCCAGGGTGATGACGACATCGGCGTGGTTCTGCTGGAATCGGCGGATCGCCACGTCCACGTACTCCGGCGCGATCTCGACGGCCCGGCATTGGCGGCCCGTGCATTGCGCCGCCAGCAGGGATGTGCCGGACCCGTTGAACGGTTCGAACACCACGTCGTCCGCGCTGGAGAACGCCTCCATGATGTGCTCAGGCAGCGCAACCGGGAAGACCGCCGGGTGGTCGATGCCCTCGCCGATCTTGCCCTTGTGCCGCATGATCCGGATCACGCTGTCGGGGATCCGGGTGTCCTGGGTGGGCTGGCCCTTGTGGGCCCAGCCGCCCACCTCGCCGTCCTTCTTGCGCATCGCCGTGGACGACCCATCGGCACGCAGGTGCGATTCCTGGCCAGCGTGCTTGCACGGCACAATTTTGTGGGGCCGGCGGGACTCCTGGTTGAAGTGGAACACGAACTCGAAGCTCGGCGCCAACCTTCCGTTCCAGTCTCCCGGCATACCCGGGCCCTGGTCCCACACGTACCAGCCGAAACGCCGCCAGCCGTTTGTGCGCATCCAGTAAATCCACCCATCCCAATACGGGACCACCTCGTTGTCGCGGTGGATCAAGCCCAGGTTGACCAGCACCTGTCCGTCAGCCGCCATTGGCAGCGCGGCAAACACGCCTTGCATCAGGCCATCCCAGTCGGAGATGCCACCGCTGGTGTAGTTGCGCTGGCTACCATAGGGTGGCGACGTAAAGCACAGGGCAGCGCGATCTGTGCCCATCAGTGCTGCGATCACCGCAGGGTCCGCTGCATTGCCGCAGACGAGGCGGTGGTCGCCAATGACCCACACATCGCCGGCTCGGCTGACCGGCGCAACGGGCGGCGTCGGCACATCGTCGACGGCATCATCCGATGCATCAGTACCCGCATCGGGATCAGCCGCTAGCAGCGCCTGAATTTCAGCGTCCTCAAACCCGGTCAGGCCCAGATCGAACCCTGCATCCTGCAGATCCGCCAGTTCGAGCGACAGCAGATCCGTGTCCCAACCCGACCGCTCGGCCAATTTGTTTTCGGCCAGAATGTACGCGCGCTTCTGCGTCTCTGTCAGGTGTGCCAGTTCAATCACCGGCACGTCGACCATCTCCAGCTTGCGGGCGGCCAAGATCCGGGCATGGCCCGACACGACGCCCCGATGCCCATCGATCAGGATTGGGTTGTTGAAGCCGAACTCCCGGATGCTGGAGGCGATCTGAGTGACTTGCTCGTCGCTGTGCGTGCGCGCATTGCGGACGTACGGGATCAACGACTCGATCGGCCGATAGTGGATTTGCAGGGGTGATATCAAGGGGTGGGCACAAAAAAACCCGCGAGAGCCGAAAGCCCTGCGGGTTGGTGAATTGGGTGGTGCGCAAGATGTCTTGTGAGACACAGCTTTCGCAACCGTAGCTGGAATATAGCCCTGAAACCTCAAAAACGCGACACCCCAAAATGGAGCCAGTTTCCACATCCTTTGTCACCGGCACCTGGCGTTTCGCAAGGCTCCGCAACTTCTATCAACTCCCTTCGCTCAAATGCTTGGCAACCACGTACATGGCGACATCCCAACGGCGTTGTGTGGTCCTGGCGCAGCATCCAAAGCGGATTGAGATTTCAGTCCAACGGTACCGCTGGGCCCGCATCCACACGAGGTGGCGCTGCTCGACCTCGAGCCACTGCACCCAGCGCATGACCTCCAGCATCTGGTCGATCTCCACGGGTGATGGCGGGAACCGCACGGGCGGCGGATCGTCGCAGGCCATCCGCTCGTACTCGGTTCGCACAAAGGCCGGCCACACGGAGAAGTAGCCCTGGACCCGCACCGGTGGCAAGCGCCTGGCGGTACGCGCCGCCTGCTCGAACCGGTTGGCCACGTCTTCAACGGCCCACTCAGCCATGACGGCCTCCCTTGACTGGAGCGCCGTACAGGCGTGCGCCGATCCTGCGAACGATGTCTCGCTCGACGACATTGAGTTGCTCATCGGCCTCGGACACCACCAGGATGTGCTGGTCCTGCCAGCCCCTTTGCTTGATGGCATCGACATCGACAGTTTGGCCCAGCATGCTGGCCAGTGGCGACGGGTACCGGGGTTGAGGGGTTTTCATATCAAGCCTCCTGCGTGTCGATGGCCCAGTGCAACAGCGCCAGGGCGTCCGCCTCGTTGTCGTCGGTCACCGGGTGCCCCTTGGCCCGCATGGCCGCGATCACCTCGTCCTTGCCGGCGTTGCCTTTGCCGGTGGCGTGCTTTTTGATCGTTCCGACCGGCACACCCTGGTACGGGACGTTGTGGTGCTCGCACCAGGTGGTGAGCGTGGCCATCAGCCCGCCGTAGACGTGCGCGGCGTCGACACCCCCATGACGGCGCACCTCCTCGAAATAGACGCTGCCAGGACCGTGTGGGCTAGCCACGGTGGCCTTCATGTCGGTGAGCCAGCGGCGAAAGCGTAGGTAGCGCATGCCGCCGCCCTCGAAGCGCTGGCATTTGAAGCTCACAAAGCCGTGGGCGATCAGGCCGTCGGGCGCGCGCAGGGCCCAGCCGGTGGTGGTGCCCAGATCCAATGCAAGGACCGAGGCGCGTACAGGTGTGTCATCAGGAATCATCAAAGTGTCCTCCAAGGGTGCGTACAAGGTTTCTTGTGCGGCCTGGAGGAGCAGCGGCATGCGCCGGGTCAGGGCGGGTGCGGCTCCTTCATGTCCGGGGTCGGCGTCAGTTTCGCGCTCAGCGCCAAACTGACTTCATCGGTTCATGGCTTCAAGACTTCATTCATGACATGGTGTCCATGTTGGTACATGTATACAAAAAAGTTATTTCATCATTTCAAGCTTCAATTGATATTCATATTTTTCTGGTTTCAGTTCTTTTAATATTTACTGGTGCGCGCGCGCACGCACGCGCGTGAAGCCGGTACATGGATATGTATATATCTATGTAAGGTGACCCCTTGAAGCCTTGAAGGCTTGAATTCGTTGAAGCCATGATGGGAGCCTTGAGGGCGCCATGTTCGACCGGGTGGTTCATATGACCGTTCATATGACCTTAAGCCGCTGCGAAGGATGGCCCTTGTTTTGCGACAGAACGGTCTCCACCAGCTGCGCCTCGATCAGGGTGCGCAGCACGCCGTCCCGCTGGCGCGAGTCCATGTACTGGGTCTTGCGCGTGAAATCGCTCTTGCTCATGCCCTGGGGGCCACACGCGTGCAGGATCTGCAGCGCCCGTTTATGAAACGACTCGGCCGTGTTTTCCGAGACGCGGGACGTGGCCTCGCGGATCGAGAGCTCGGCGCAGTGGCGCGAGAACATGATCCCCCACGCGGCATCGGCTCCCTGGATCTGCGGATCCACCGGATCGCGCGAGACCGCCCGGATCAGCGCGAGCTTGGTGGCGTTTTCTTCAATGCGCGCCAGGATCGACGAGTAGCCCGAGCCGCGCGATGCCCGCAGGCGCTCCAGCAGTTCATGGTCCAGCGCATTGAAGTGGCGCTTGGCCGCCGCCTCCATCGGCACCACCCGAGGCTCGACCGCCACCTCGTCGACCGCGCCCACCTCGTGCAGGTTGCCACTCAACTTGCCCCCGCCCTCATGGATCAGGCGTAGCCGCTCGATCAGGGCTGGCGGTGGATCAATCGTCCCGAAGTGCTCGTTGCTGTCGGGGAAGTCGTCCTCACTTTGCAGAATCAAGAACCGCGCCAGCGACCCGTCCGCCATGTTCGCCGACTGCAGCGCCTGCCAGAAGTGGATCGGCGTGGTGGTGCCATAGACGCACATGCAGGGCTGGTGAATCGCGCGGTGCGAGTTGTTCAACTGGTTGCTGGCGTACTCGATACCGAAATACGTCGTGCCCGAGGTCGTGTACAACTCCGTCATCAGATCCAGGATCTCGCAGATGTAGCGCGGCGAGCGCTTGCGATCCGCTGCGGCCGACAGGAACATGCCGAACTCATCGAGCTGCATCAGGATCGCAGGCTGGCGCCCGATGGCGTTCAAAAGGCCCGAGCCCGAGGCGATCTTGTTGCCCCCCAGGTACTGCAGCAAATTGGCCTTGCGAAACAGCTCGTTGACCACCACGCGGCTGTGGTTCTTTCCAGCACCGCTCTCGGCGATGCCCACGACATACAGGTTGGAGCGCGTGTTGTTCTCGGTGCGGTACTTGCGTCCCATCAACGCGCCGATCGCGCACAGGCTGGCCCCGAGCGCCAGTACCGGTTGCGGGCGTTTGGCCGTGCTGGCCATGAGCTGCATCATGTCGGCCAGCACGCCGCCCACCTGATCCCAGCCCTTCGGCAGTGGTGCGGCCTTGGGGCACTCGGTGACGGGCCCGTCCTCGGGCAACTCGATGGGCGTGGTGGTTTCCAGCGACTTCAGGAACTCGCGCGCCGGGTGGTGCCCGTTCATCACCACCGCGCCGTTGAGTTGCAAATCGGGCTCAGGGATCCACCCGTTGTCCAGCGCCAGCTTGTACAGCGTGCCCGCCCCGATGCGCTGGGGCGTGAAACTGCGCCAGCTCTTTGCGGTGGTGGCGGCGTTGTTCTTGGCGGACTTGGCCGACTAGGACTCAAACTGTGCCTGACCCTCGTCGCCAAGCGCCCCCTTGATCGCCATGCCGATGCGCACCCAGCTGTCGTAGTCCAGGTCCTGGTTATCTACGAAACCCAGCGCCTGGGCGACCGCCTCTGGCGTGCCGCGCTGCTCGGGCAGCGCGGCGAACGCGTCGGGCGAGCGCAGACCCAACGCGATGCTCTTGGGCCGGTCCTGGAGCGGGATCAGCAGGTACGCCTCCTTGGCAAACTCGCGCGCCTGCGCCTCGGTGATTGCTGGCAAGTCATCCATGCTCATTTCGGCCAGGGTCTGCACCGGCCAGTGGTAGGGCTGTGCCGTGTCGGGGTGAATCCCGTAGGCCAGGAACTGCTGGCCCAGCCCGAGCACCTCGATGGGCGGATACTTGAAACCCTTGAAGGGTTGCGCCGCGCGGTAGACCAGCAGTCGTTTGGGGGCGCGTCCGATCCGCACCGCTGGCGTGTCGCCCAGCATGCGCTTGGCCAGCGCCTCGATGGAGAGCGCCAGCGGCTCGGAGTGCGCCACGTCGATGTCGATGCCGATCACCCGTCCTGCGGCAATGCCAATGCCCGCCTGCGGCCAGTCGGCCCAGATGTCGACCTCGTTGTCGGTGGTATCACGCTCGCAGTGCCGGCTCCACTGCGGGTAATCGTGCCACGCCTGGCCGCGGTACATGCCCGGCTTCTTGGTGCCGGGCTGGATCGGCAGGATGGCAAAGCCATGGTCGACCAGAGACGCGCCCAGCTGGGCCATGAAATTTGTATTGTTCATTACTTCCTCTAAAACGGTGGATCCACTGCATAAGCAGCGCCCAAGTGGTCTTGAAACGCAATCACGATGGCACGAACCAGGGTCGCCCACTCGTGCTCGGTGAACGTGCTCAGATCGGTTTTTCCGATCGACTCGACGTACTCACCCCCGGCTTGAGAGGCGGTTGCCATCGCCTCAATCTGGTGTTTGTTCCAATCGGGCGGCATCATGGCCCCGTACATCTAGAACCGCGCTCCGACGATTTCAGTGAACCGGCCGCTGGGGCGAACGGCGATCTGCGACGGGCACCTCAGACCATCCGCCACGGCCAGCGCCTGGTCCACGTCCTTTGGCAGCGGCAGTCCCGGTGCGCGGTTGGCCCACCAGCTGGCAGCTTTCTGGCGTGGATAGCCCTGGTGCTCGATGCACACCCACTCGCTGTGCGAGCTCAGGCCGCTCCAATAGTCCACCCGCAGGGAGGGTGGCTTGCCAGGCTTTTCGTGGCGCGCGTAGCTCACCCTGGTCACAGGCAACCACGCGGGTTTTCCCGAGGACAGGATGTCGAGATGGCTGGCTTTGGCGTCGATCTTGACCCCGGGCGGGGGGAACAGGTGGCCGCAGTCCGGGCAGTGCCTCACGGCCGCGTGCACGATGCTGTTGCACTCGGGGCAGACCTTGGTCGGTGCGTCGCCACTTTCACCCGCCGCAGGCGTCTTGGGCTTGATCGCGTCGATCGGGCCGTGGCGCGCGATGTTGCCGGCAAAGTCCAGCACCAGGCAGTCGGTCTTGCCGGGTGCGCGCCGACAGCCGCGACCGACGATCTGCACGTACAAGCCGGCCGATTTGGTGGGACGCAGCATGGCGAGCAAGTCGACGGACGGCGCGTTGAAGCCGGTGGTTAGCACATTGGCGTTGGTCAGGCACTTGATGCTGCCTTGTTTGAAGGCGCTGATGATCGCGTCGCGTTCGGCGCTGGGCGTGTCGCCCACAATGGTTTCGCAGGTCACGCCCCTGGCGCGCACGGCGTCGCGCACGTGGAACGCGTGTTCGACACCGGCGCAAAAGATCAGCCAGCTGTTGCGGTTTGCCGCGTAGCTGAAGATCTCGTTGACCGCGCTCTGCGTAATGGCGTCCTTGTCGATCGCCGCCTCCAGATCCCTGGCGATGAACTCGCCGCCGCGCGTACCGACGCCCGACACATCCAGCTCGGTGACCATGCGCTTGGAGATCAGCGGTGACAGGTAGCCGTCATCAATCAGCTCGCGCACCGACACGTCAAAGGAGATGTCGGTGAAGATCGCGCCCTCGCCCTCGTGCAGCAGACCGGAATCCAGTCGGTAGGGTGTGGCGGTGAGCCCTATCACCTTGAGCATCGGGTTGATGCGTTTGAGCCCGTCCAGGAACTTGCGGTACATGGTGTTGGAGGAACGCGGGATCAGGTGCGCCTCGTCGATCAGCACCAGGTCGCATTGCTGAACGTCGTAGACCCGTTTGTGGATCGACTGGATGCCGGCGAACAGAATCTGTGCGCGGATTTCGCGCTTTTTGAGACCAGCCGAGTAGATTCCGGCCGGCGCATCGGGCCAGAGCCGGATCAGTTCGGCATGGTTTTGCTCGATCAACTCGCGCACATGGGTGACGATCAGGATGCGCTGGTCCGGCCATGCCTTGAGCACGCCCTCGACAAAGGTCGCCATGACCAGGGATTTGCCGCCGGCGGTCGGGATCACCACCAGCGGATTGCCTGCGCTGTGGCCGAAGTATTCGTAGATGGCACCGATTGCCGCGGTTTGATAGGGGCGCAGCGTCAACGTCATGCCGGCACCTCTTCGGTCTTGTTAAGCCCGGTGTCGCGCCAGATTACCCCGCCAGGCCACTCGTACTCCACCCAGTCATCACCCGCATCAACCTGGATGGCGGGCACCAGGGCCGGCAAGTACAGGTGCTTGTCGCACGCCGTGCGCTGGTCCACGTCCGAGAGCATCTTGTCATGGCGCGCGCAGTGCCAGCCACCCTCCACTGGTGTGGCGTGCAGGCAGGTGCGGCAGTTGATCTCGGCGGCGCGCGCGCCGTGGCAGACCTCGGCGTGGTCACACAGGCGGCACTGGTACCAGGTGGGGTCCTCGCTGATGCGCGGCAGAGGGTCGGGCGCGAAGATGATGCGGCCGGCCTTCTCCAGCAACTGGGCGGCGAAGACCTTGTCGAGCTCGATGCGCTCGATGTACAGGTCGTCGGTGTTTTTATTGACCGCCAGGTACATCGCGCGCGAAATTTCGGTCAGCAGCATGTAGACCTGCATCTGCGCATAGTGCTGGGGCTTGGACTCACGCACCTTTTTTGCCACCAGATCGGTGAAACTTTTGTGGGCATGGGTCTTGAACTCCAGCACGTGCCAGGTACGAGGCGCTTCGATCAAGTCCAGCGCCACGGCGTCCAGCGATCCACCAAAGTGCCCACCGTGGGCCTGCACCCGAAACTGCCGCCCAGTCTGCGGATCCATCTCCACCACCGTGGCACCGGTGCGGCGCAGGTTGCGCACCAGGCGTTCCTCCTCCCGGTTGCCGGTCTCAAAGAGGCGCAGCACGCGCCCCTGGAATCTGGCCTTGGTGGTCCAGCGAAAGTCGTACCAAAGCGCGCGCTCGCACTCCTTGCCGATGAGGGATGCCCCCAGGTGGGAGCGAAACCCTTCACTGGCATCTGCCTCGTAGCCGGCAAATATAGCGTCGCGCGTGGGGCTGCTGGTGTCGGGCAGGTCAGCCATGGTGCAGCCCCCGCGCCAGGTGCAGCGCGCGCGCCCGGTCCATCAGTTGCTCCCACACAGGGGCATCGCAGTGGGCCCGCACGACCTCGATCAAAGCGTCCTTGAAGGCCTCGCGTCCAGCGCCGGCCGGGACTTCGGCGCTCAGTGCTTTGAGGTGGGTTTTGAGATCGGCCACCTGCTGCTGCTTGGTTTGCAGAGCGGTCCTTGCCTGGTGAAACCACTGGGCATCCAGCGCGCGGCGCGCGGCCTGGCGGCGGATGTCGGCAACGGCGATCTGCGTGCGGATCGACGCCATCTCGTCGGCCAGCACGCTCAGGCGCTCGCGACAAGCATCGCGCGTCGGCGGTAGGTTGAAGAATTCGCGCATCGCGGGCCCGCTCAGACGGTCCGTTTCCATGGCATCGAATTCGCCGGCGCGCTCACCTGCGCCGCCACGCTTTGCACACTGCCAGCGGCCGGCATTTGTGGCGTGGCCACACCTGAGCACGGCAGGTAACGGATCGAGTTGCTCTCCCCGTACTGGCCCTTGGCCGGGCGCACGCGCACGTCGGCAACCAGTGGAATCAAATGCAACTGCTCCGAGTTGCTCACCTGCATCTTGCCCACCGCGCGGCAGATCGATGAGAGCGTGCGCTGCGCAATCTGCACCGTCTCCGTATTGGCGTTGACCAGGTTGAGCCGATCAAAGAGCCTGCGCCCACGAGCGGCACCCTCCAGGACGTCGATCTCCAGATACAGGTACTGGCCCATACCGTCCTTGGTGGGGCGCATTTCGCTTGCGACAATCTGCGAGACGTATTTGCCCGGTGGCAGCACCTCGAAGGTGCCAAGCGGCTCGACGGCCGATGCGTCGAAGGTTTGTCCAAATGAAGCCATGATATTTTTTGTCCTTGTTCAGATTGCGGTGTTGACGGGTGAAGTGGAGAGCAGCATCGGTTTGATCGACTCGGGCATGGCCTGCGCAAATGCGTCCCAGACAAGGGGCAGCGTCTCGGGCAGTCCGTAGCGGTTCTTGGCCAGAAAGGCCGGGCGCTCGGCGCTGTGGATCACGCGCTCGCCCGAGCCCATGGCGCGGTTGACCTTCTTGTTGAATCCGACCTCGGCCTTCACCGTGCTGATGCGGTAGTTGGCAAACAGAACCACGTCCGAGTGCTCCTGCAGCAAGGCGGCAGCGCGCGCGTGCAGCTTGATCACGTAGCGGTCGTAGGGGTCGTGCTCGGGGGAGTCGAAACGCTTGATGTCGGTGTGCGCGATCTGCACTACCGTCATGCCACGTTCGTCGCGCAGGGCGTTCAGGCCATCGATGTACTGGCGCCACAGACTTAGCGCTGCGACATAACCCTTGCCATAGCCCGCGTCTTCGATCGACGCCCAGCCGTTGTCGCGACAGGCCTTGTTCCAGATCAGTGGCTCGAGCCAGTCCACGCTGTCGATGACCACCGTGCTGTGCTCATGCTCTTCGGTGTAGAGTGCGGCCAGCGCGCCGATCACTTCTTCAAACGTGCGCGACAGCGGGAAGCTGATTGCCGCCAAGGTGCCCAGGCCGTCCTCGGTCTGGATGAATACGGGCTTGCGGGATTCGGCGGCAAACGTGGTCTTGCCGACACCGGCCACGCCGTGGATCAGAATGCGCGGGGGCTTTGGCACGTTGGTGCGATTGAGTTGGGACAGGGAGATTGCCATCACGCCACCTCCGCCAGAAAGTGTTCTGCAGCGCAGAACGGTTGAGGAAAGTAGTTCATGTGTTTTCTCCAGAATTCAGGACCAGGCGGAAGGTGGGCTTGCCGGTCTTGAGGGTGCGGGCCGCAACGAAGGCCCCTTTGATCGACTCGGGCCAGGCGCCGAACTTGGTCTCGGAGACGCGGTAGCTGATCTCCACGTACTGGGTCGGGTCCTCACCGTTGGCGGCGATACGTCGCGTGATGTCGGCCAGCCGCTTCTGGTCCCACTCGACCTTCTTGGGAAGGTCTGCGGTGATGCGCACCATGCCGTCATCGAAATGGATGACGCCGGTGTCCTTGTCGGCGTCCAGGCGCAGACGACGGGCGCGCTCGCGGTACTTCAGCTCCACGCCACGGTCGATTTGGTCTGCGACGGCTTTGGCCAGGTCAACCTTGGCGAGCGCCTCGGTCTTGAGGCGCAGCAGCGATTCGCCCGACTGCAGCGACAGGTCGGCGGCTGATGCATCAAGCACTTGCTCCAGGCGCAGGCGGCTCATGCTGCACCTCCTTCGTCCAAGCGCACCGAAGTGCTCTTGCGCAGGCTGTCGACCTCGTAGGATTCGATATCCTCGACGCGGTACAACACGCGCCCTTGCAGTTTCAAAAATACGGGGCCGATGCCCTCTGTCCGCCAGCGTTCCAGCGACGCTTCGCTGAGGTCCCATCGGTCGGCCAACTGGCGTTGGTTCAGGTGTTTAATGCTCACGTTTTTGTCCTTTCAGGTGATTGCTAAAACGTGAACCAAGGTTAGGAGTCGACATGTGCGGGCGTCGACCGCCGCCATGTAGGGGCTGATGTAGGGGCAGTGCTGTTTGGGAGGATTTCGAAGCCCAGAATGCAAAAAACCACCCGAAGGTGGTCGTGCGTGAAGTACAGGGTTGCCTCTGACTCAACCCAGACTGAAGCCGTATTTCCCCTTCTCAGGATTGCTGATGTAATTTCTCCAGTCAGGGTTTCCCCGGAAGAGACTTTGCATTTTTAAATTCCTGCGGCTTTCCTCTGTTTTCCGCTCCGGGTAGGCAGCCGCAAGAATCTCGCTGGCAGCAAGCAGCCAACGATCCTTGAGTGCCTGGCGGTACATGTAGTTGACGGCATTTGCCTGGCGCACTCCCTTGATGTGCCATGGCGTTGTCTTGACGCGGATCGTCAGCACCTTGTTGGCCTCGTCGAATTGGACGACGTGGACGTCAGGCAACACACCATCGGCCGACGAACTCAGGATGCGGTGTAGCAACGTCATATCCATGCAGGGCGCAGGCATGTAGTCGACCAGCACCTGACGCATACTGGCGAATCGGTAGTTGCGAGGCGGACGAACATAGCCCGGCAACAGAGTGCCGCTGGTGAGGATCAACCCTTGCTCTACAAGCGTCGTTGACGCGAAATGCCGGAACACTTCGTCGACCGATTGCGCCAGGCCACGCACAAACCATACCGGGGTCAACCCGGGGCCGATGCGAGCGTCCCCGAGCCGCCAGAGCGTCCCATCGATGGCCGGTGTGTCAATGCCGCGCCGTAGTGCGACAGCAATGTCCAGCAGGTCGGCCACCCGGTTGAGAATCTTGTGCACCGACACCGCATAGACTGCCGCGTCGCTGGCCGGCACATATTTCTTGCGAAACGTCTGTGGACAGCGGTACCAGTACTGTTGTGGATCATCGTCGTCGTGCAGTTCGACTGCCACGCGCTCGTCATCGCGCAGGGCCGGATACATGCCCGCGTATCCGGTGCACTCGGTCCATGCCGACAACTCCTCGGGCCCGATCACCTCCCTACCAAACAGATCCCAGCCGGGCACGCCATGCAGCGCAAGCCCGCGGGCGTCCGTAATCGACTGGTCCGACCGCTCGAACAGATCGAACAGTTCAAGCAGCTTTGGCGTGGACAGGGATTGCTGGCGCATCACCGATCATCTTCAGCAGGTGCCATTTGGTCAGCAACCGGTCACACATCGCGCGGTCGCGCTCGCGCTTGGTCTTGATGTTGCATTTGTTGTTTTCGCGCATGACGATCGTGATTGTGCGTGCGCGCTCCACGCCGACCCTCTTCACGCGGATCGAGAGCTTCGCGTAGTTCAGGTGCTTGCTGGTGAAATCAATGGTGGG
The DNA here is from genome assembly GCA_043759735.1 of Rhodoferax sp. Classification (GTDB taxonomy): domain Bacteria; phylum Pseudomonadota; class Gammaproteobacteria; order Burkholderiales; family Burkholderiaceae_C; genus CAISIP01. The sequence continues at coordinate 5,315 of JAYUQC010000232.1, read as the reverse complement.
CACAAGCAGTGTCCGAGCGACGGCATAAATGTCCTGGGGATCATTGGCCCAGATCTTGACCGTTGCTGTGCGGTGGTTTCCGGACCCGTAACCCAACTCAATCACCTTGACCGACTCCACGTTCTCTCCGGTCAGGTCGAAATTGCGCAACGCCGCCAGGCTCTGGTAATCGTACTGCTTGACCACGATCTTCTCCATGCCCAGGGGCGAGTGCAGCAAGCTCTCGGCGACGATGGCGGCCAGCACTTCACGTCCGCCCGTGTCCCTGGACAGGATCTCCAGATGCCCATTGGCGGGTTCATAGGTGGCATGGGTCGACTCGGCACGCACCACTTCTTGCGGCACCAGTTCGCTGTCCTGGACACAGTCGATGGTCTCGGGCGGGCGGTTGTGGTGCACACTGATCTGGTACAGATCGACCTCCTCGCCCGTGGCCGTATCCGGGCGCAGGCGCTTGAAGATCTGGATTGCCACGGCCTCCACCGCGCAGCCCAGATGGCTGGCCACGCGCTGATGGAAATCGGCCCGTGATGCCGCATCGGTCTTGACCGCAAGATGCAGCGGAGCGACAAAGCCGGAATAGCAGGCTTCACTTTGGCGAAAAATGTCCGCCTGCCGCGCGTCGATTGCATCCTTGAAAATCTTGGGCTCGTGGATGTGCAACCACAGTGCGCGCTCGAACTGGTTGCGGATCGCGGCGAATGCCTCCTTGCCGGCCTCGCCCGCAATGTCGTCCGCCAGGCCTGCAATGACGTCCTGGCCAGGACCGTCAGCAAGCAGGACGATGCGCTCGGCCAGATCCTCCATTTTTTGCCGAGCTGCAATCGGGATCACCGACAGAATCGCCGCCATGGTGCTACGCTGCTCACGTTTACCCTGCTTGGAATCCAATGCCGGCATGACCACGCCAAATTCACCGGTAACGAGGTCACGGAATTTGGCCGGGGGCAGGTGGCCCAGCAGTTTCGACAGGTTCTCGGAATCAATCATCGACATCCCCTTCCAGAGGCAGTGAGCGGTTACGTTGAGCCCGGCTCGCCCCTTCTTCTTGTTGGGGTTCGCCGACCACATTCGTTTTGTGTGACGAACATTGCGGATTATTTCGAACTCCTGCGTGTTTGTCAAACAGTGCGCAATCGTTCGGTCTGGTGGTACATTCGCAGTCAGCAGTCACATACACAGGAGTCCGCCGTGCCATCCCCTCTCGGTGACAAGATCCGCGCGCTGCGCAAACAAAAAAAGTTGAGCCTCGACCAACTGGCCGAGGCCACCGAATCGAGCAAAAGCTATATGTGGGAGCTGGAGAACAAGGATGACCCCAAGCCTTCAGCCGACAAACTGGCCCGAATCGCCACCGTGCTGGATGTCACCACCGAGTTCTTGATGAGCGACGTTGTGGCCACGCCAGACGCGACGGTGATTGACGAGGCATTTTTCCGCAAGTACAAAACCATGCCGGAGCCCACAAAAAAGCAGATTCGAAAAATTCTCGATGCATGGGACGAGGAATGAGCGAGCCGCTGCAGCCCATGGCGCAGGCAAATCGCGTCTCCAAAGTACTCAACACCGTCCTCGGTGCTGATCGCTTCCCGGTGAAGATCGATGAGGTTGCGCTCGAATATTCCCGTCAGTGTTTCCCTGCCTCGCCGATTGAAAAGGTGAAGGGGCAGGGCCTCGACGGCTTTGAGGGCATGCTGGCCGCGCACAAGACAGGCACGAAATGGCTGATCCTGTACAACAGCGCCATCACCTCTGAGGGGCGCAAACGGTTCACGATCGCCCACGAGTTCGGCCATTACCTATTGCATCGCCATCGGCAGAGCGAGTTCCAGTGTGGCGGTCGTGACATAGAAACTGGCGACGGCAACGGGAAAGTCATTGAGAGTGATGCCGACAAATTTGCATCGACACTGCTGATGCCATTGGACGATTTCAGGCGCCAGGTCGACGGCCAACCAGTGACCTTCGATCTGCTTGGCCACTGCGCCGACCGCTATGACGTGTCGCTCACGGCCGCCGCGCTGCGCTGGACCGAGATTGCCGAGCACCGCGCCGTGCTGGTGGCCAGCCGGGACGACCATATGCTGTGGGCGAAATCCAACGAGGCTGCTTTCAAGTCCAGCGCAGTCTTTGCCACGTGCAAGCGCACCATTGCGCTGCCAGGCGCAGCGCTGGCACACAGCGCCAACTGCTCGGGCGCAGGCCAGGCGCAATCCGTCAAAGCCTCAGTTTGGTTTCCACGCGAGTCCGCATATGTGCCGCTCACCGAGATGACGATGGTGGCGGCGAACTACGACTACACGTTGACCCTGCTGCTGATGCCGGACGCCGAATGGCGTGCCCCTCAGCACGACGAGGAAGAGCCGCTGGAAGACACACTCGAGCGTTTCGAGCGCAACGGACAGCCCCTGATCCGAAACTGACGCGGAGATTTCACTGACCGGTTTCCCAACCGGTACGCATCGGCACGCGCACGCCCGCAACTCCCTGCTGGCGTCCGGCACACCCTGATCGGACAATTTTGCATCGAGCAAGTTGCACCTACAGGACCGGTCCCCGATGAATGAAACAAACCATATACAGCCCGAGCGCACGACCCCCGAGCAGCGCCAGCGCGAGATCGCGCAGATCCTCGCACGCGGCCTGGCCCGCGCCCGGCTGGGCGGCAAATCGCCAGTGGAAATGCCACCGACAGAGAGCGAAGTTCGCCTTGGCTTCTCTGGCAACCAGCGCGTGAATACGAACCCGTCTTAAACACAAGGAGTTCGCCAATGACGACACAAGCAAACACGACCGTCGCGCAGATCGCGCAACTACCCCATCTGCCGATGGACAAACTCTGGACGCTCTGGGATGACCTGTTCGACCGTCGGCCAGGCCACCACCAGCGCACCTACCTGGAAAGCCGGATCGCGTACCGCTTGCAGGAGCGCGCGTTCGGCGGCCTGTCATCCCATCTTCGCCGCAAGCTCGAGCAGATCGGTCAGACCGGCGTGGTGCCCAACCACAAACGCCGTGACGACACTGAACTGGTCCCCGGCACCACCTTGGTGCGTGAGTACAACGGCCTGACCTACCGGGTCACGGTGTTGGACGACGCCCGCTTCGATCTGGATGGTCGCTCGTTCAAGAGCCTTTCGGCGGTGGCCCGCGCCATCACCGGCACATCGTATTCTGGCCCGGTGTTCTTCGGCTTGAAGCCGACCAGCCGTGACAGACGGACGGCAGCGACATGAAGCGACTCACCAAAGACACGCCGACCCTGACCCCGAAAAAGCGCTGCGCCATTTACACGCGCAAATCCACGGACGAGGGCCTGGACCAAGAGTACAACAGCCTGGAGGCCCAGCGGGACTCTGCCCTGGCCTTCATCAGCAGCCAGCGCCACGAGGGTTGGATCGCCAACGACGATGGTTATGACGACGGCGGGTTCTCCGGTGGCAACACCAACCGCCCGGCATTGAAACGCCTGCTGGCCGACGTGGAGGACGGTCGCGTCGACGTGGTGGTGGTCTACAAGATCGACCGGCTGTCGCGGTCCCTGTCGGACTTCGCCAAGATGGTCGACCTGTTCGATGCGCGTGGCGTGACATTCGTGTCCGTCACCCAGCAGTTCAACACGACCACCAGCATGGGTCGGCTGACGCTGAACATCCTGCTGTCGTTCGCGCAGTTCGAGCGAGAAGTCACCGGGGAGCGGATCCGCGACAAGATCGCCGCCAGTAAGGCCAAGGGGATGTGGATGGGCGGCACACCGCCGCTGGGCTACGACGTGCAGGAGCGCAAGTTGATCGTCAACGAGTCCGAGGCAGCGCTGGTGCGAAGCGTCTTTGCACGGTATGCCGAAACCGGGTCCGCCGCGCAACTGGTCCGGGAACTGCAGGTCGAGGGTCACACGACCAAGGCGTGGGTCACGCAAAACGGCCGACAGCGCGAAGGGCGCGTGATCGACCAACAGGTTCTTTTCACGATGCTGCGCAACCGTCTGTACCTGGGTGAGATGACCCACAAGGGGCAATCGTTCACGGGGCAGCACGAGGCGATCGTGACGCCGGAGTTGTGGGCGGCGGTGCATGATTTCGTCGAAAACCGCAAGCAGGGCCTACGCACACGCCACAAGGAGAGTCCCGCGCTGCTGGCTGGGCTGCTGTACACGCCGGACGGCCAACGGATGCTGCCTACCTACACGCAGAAGAAGAACGGCAAGCGGTATCGGTACTACGTGCCGTACCTGGAAAAACGGCGCTCGGCTGGCGCGACCTACGATCCTGACCGCAAGAGCATCGGCTGCCTGGCGGCCGGCGAGATCGAAGCGGCGGTCCTGACACAGGTTCACAAAGCACTGCAGGAGCCCGAGATGATCGTCGGTGTGTGGCAGGCAGGGATGGCGCTGCGGGATCGGCAGGAATTGGACGAGCCGACCGTGGTGGTGGCGATGCGACAGATGGCCACCGTGTGGGACAACCTGTTTCCACAAGAGCAGCACAGAATCATGGGCTTGCTGATCGAGCGGGTCCAGTTGCATGAGGACGGACTGGACATTATCTGGCGCGATGACAGCTGGCGGAAGTTCGGCCGGGAGTTGGCGGCGCACCCGTTCGTGGTCGAGCAGCGAGAGCGCATCGTCGAGGTCAGCGTCAGATCCGAAATGGAGGCCGCTTGATGGGCACGCCAACAGGACAGCCCCGCCAGTTCGAGACGATGGGTCGCTCAGTGACGTTCGTGCCGCTGATGATCAAACACCGGCACCGCACCAAGTTGATCGTGCCTCCGGTCGGTGCCAGTGCCGTGACGCCCACGTCGTCATTCGACCTGTCATTGATCCGCACCCTGGGCAAGGCGTTCTACTGGCAGCGGATGATCGACACGGGCGAGGTGGCCAATGCCAGTGAGCTGGCCCGCAGTCTCAAGCTCGAGGTGGGGTGGGTTTGCGAGGTGCTGCGCATGACGCGCCTGTCACCGGACATCATCCGGGCGATTCTGGATGGGCGGCAGCCACGACATCTGAACCTACATGCGGTGCGAGGGCGGCAAGGGGAGGTGCCGTTGGATTGGGCGGAGCAGCGAAGGCTGTTGGGGTTTCCGTGCCTTGCCAATTGATGCGCAAAACAGTGTAGTTATCGAAGAGCAAAAATCAAACCGTTGGCTTTATGATTAGCAACCACATCGCTCTCATTGCATGAGGAAAAAATGGCAGACGTCCGTGTTACCTGCATTACAAAGAGCCATCCACAGGGGGGGCACGAATATATTAGTCACATCGGCTCCCTCGACGGACGATGGAAATGGACCAAAGAGCAAGCGATTGCAAGCAT